>JBEIGB010000188.1:0-2234 GCA_040382095.1 Lewinellaceae bacterium | reverse complement strand
GTATGAAACCACAAATCTTTCGGTTACGGCAGGCGACGGAACAGAGGGTAAGATTGACCTCGGGGATTTGTTGTACTCGGTTAATTTGATTTATGCCCTGAACGACAAGTCAAACTTCCGACTGGCTGCATCCAAGACCCTGGCCAGGCCCAACCTGCGCGAGCTCGCCCCATTTGAACAGTTTGATGCGAAAAATGGCTTTTTCAACGTCGGGAATACCAACCTGAAGCGTACCCTGATTCAGAATTATGACCTGCGCTATGAAATTTATCCACGTCCGGGCGAGTTAATCGCGTTCAGTGGTTTTTACAAGCGATTTCAAGATCCCATCTTACGGCAGTTTAACCCCCGTGCCACTACCCCTGAGCTCCGCTTCATCAATGTGGACGAAGCCACTGTATTCGGTGCAGAGCTGGAATTCCGCAAACAGCTCGATGTGTTGGGCGGTATGTTTACCAACTTTTTCTTCAGTGCCAACTTTGCATTAATTCAGTCTGAGTACAATATCCCTGCTGAGGAAATTGCTGCATCGAGGGCAATTTACCCCGCTTATGACCGCACCACCCGGCCATTTCAAGGCCAGGCACCGTACATCGTCAACCTGATTTTATCGTATATAGATGCCGAGCGCGGCTGGGAATCATCCCTGGCCTTTAACGTTACGGGACAGCGGCTTTACAATATTTCGCTTTTTGCTACACCCGACGTGTACGAACAGCCTTTTCCGTTGCTCAATTTTAAAGTCAGTAAGCAATTTGCGGGGCGCTACAAAGTTAGCTTCAATGCCCGCAACCTGATCAACCCTGTCAACCAGCGGATATTGGAATTTAACGGACGGACCTATAACGCGGAGTCCATCACGCTGGGCACGGGTTATGGGCTAAGTTTTGCGTATTTGTTGAAATAAGAAGATATTTGTGTGAAAAATATGCCTTTGAATAAATTAACGGGGGTAAGGGCGATGATCTTCGCTCTTGCCTTTCTTCCCTTTATATTATCGGCTCAGCATGCTGACCGCTTTGCCGCTATAGATTCTTTTTTGTCGGCACAGATCGAATCTGGAAGGATAAGCGGCGCGGTAGCCCTTTGCTGGGAGCGGGGGCAGGAGGCTTATGTTTTTACTGGCGGATATGCTGATATTGCGGGGAAGCGTCCGATGCAGCGCAATACGATTTTTCGCCTGGCCTCTATGACCAAGGCCATTGTTTCAGTTGCGTGCCTTCGCCTGGTAGAGCGTGGCCAGATACAACTGGACGACCCTTTAAAACGCTATTTGCCGGAATTTGCGGACATACGGGTGGTTTCCAAAGGGCTCTCGGGCAAAGATACCCTGGTCGCGCTGGAAAGGCCGATTACGGTACGTCATTTGCTTACCCACACCTCGGGTATTTCGTCTCCTGATGAATATCCGCAATATGCCGCTTACTATCGGGAGGGGGGGATTGGATTTGGGCTTGGGGCAGGATTCAGAACCCTGGAAGAAGAAGTACGCGCCCTGGCTAAAATTCCGTTAATGCACCAGCCTGGTGACCGTTTCAGCTATGGTAACAGTACGGACGTTCTGGCCCGGGTACTGGAAGTTGCCAGCGGTCAACCCCTCGATCGATTGTTGAAGCAATTAGTCTTTCGCCCCGTTGGGATGAAAGACACATATTTTTACCTACCCAGGTCTAAAGCGACACGCCTTGCAACCTTATATACAGGCACCGCTGTTCTTATACAAGTCGCTAAAACCCCGGCATTTGATCCTGATTACCCAACAAATACAAATGGGACCTTTTTCTCTGGGAATGGTGGGTTAGTCTCCACGCCAGATGACTACCTGCGCTTTTTGGTATCCCTGCTTACGGACGAGCGGCTGTTGAAACGCAGCACCTTTCAGGAATTTATAAGCAATCAAATTGGGGATAAGACCTTCATCTTCGGAGGTAGGCCTTCCGTTAATCCTTTTGGCTTAGGCGTTGCGATAACCTCAGAAAAAGGGATAATAAATAATGGCGCTTCTGTGGGATCCTTTTTTTGGGGTGGTGCTTTTAATACGGCCTTCTTAGCCGATCCCTCCAAACAACGGATAACGTTACTCTTTTTTCAACATTATCCATTCATCCACTCCGGTTTGCTTTCCCAATACGAGCGGTTGGTCAATAAGGCGATGGACGAAAAAAACAAGGTAGAATAAAAAAGAAGGGGGTAGCTCTGGCATTTTACCCCTGCTGTAAAATTTGATGAATATC
>JBEIGB010000187.1:0-2330 GCA_040382095.1 Lewinellaceae bacterium | reverse complement strand
CTTTGTTCATTGCCTTTTTTAATGCAATTTACTCTTTTTTAACCACAACAGATACTGTTCTGACACAGAACTAACCAGTTTACCGGGATACTCATGGTTTGAGACGCTCTCAGCGGGTGCGACAATTTGAAATGCACCCGTCAAAGACTTTTACACCACCTCGGAAAGTTACGGGAAGGCTGTTTTATAAGTCATTTGGCTACGGGCGTATTTAGGCTTTTCACACGTTGCCGGATGTTAACTTTAATATACGCGGAGTGTCAAAAAAGCCCAATCTGCCGCCTTTACTGGAAAATAATTATCAGGTCAGGCCGTTTCGCTTATAAAAATAATCCCTTTAACGGTAAAAAGGCCTATTTTTGAAGCAAGGCATACCCCGTGGAACAAGTCTATTATAATTGTGATGAACGAACTTCCCAAAATCCATAAGACGTATTTGTTCAGTGATATAGAAGGCTCTACCCGGCTTGCGTTAAAGCTGGGGGAGAGCTATGCTTTTGTATTGAACCGATACCGGAATATCTTTCAATCGGCGATTGGGGGGTTTCAGGGCAGAGTGGTAGATACGGCGGGGGATGGGTTCTTTGCGGTATTCGAAAATATGGAGGGGGCTATAGCCTTTGCCGCTACCCTTCAGCGGGCGTATTCAGCTGTGAGCTGGGCGAGTGGGATTATCCTGCGGGTGCGTATCGGCGTGCATTTTGGCGAGGCGATCATATCGGGCAATGGCTTTATCGGACTCGAAGTGCATCGTGCTTCGCGGGTTTGCAATGCTGCTCACGGTGGGCAGGTACTATTATCGCGCGCTGCTGCTGAAGCGGTGACGGGAAAACAGCTCAAGGGGCTTTCAATCCGGCCGCTCGGTACGTTTTTGCTCAAGGACTTCGAAGAGCCGGAGCCTTTATTCCAACTGGTTATTCAGGGCCTTCCTGTTGATTTTCCGCCGCCCCGGACGGAATCGGTGCCCCTGCCGACGATTGCGGTGCTGCCTTTTCTCAACCTTAGCGGTGATTCCGGGCAGGACTTCCTCTGCGAGGGTATTGCAGAGGAAATCATCATTACCCTGGGTAAAATCCCCGATCTGCGCGTGGTGCCCCGGTCTGCTTCCTTTGCGGTAAAAAGTAAAAGCGGTTGGAGCCTTGCAGAAACAGCCCGCCATTTGAACGCTTCCTACCTGCTTGAGGGCTCGGTGAAGCGATATGCCCAGCAGCTCCGTATCCACGCCGAGCTGATTGATGCGGAAAAAGGGGTCAATCTCTGGTCGGGACGTTTCGATCGGGGTATTGCCGATATTTTTGTTATCCAGGACGAAATCGCCCAAAATATCTCCTCGACCCTGAAAATCAAACTTGGCGCGCTGCAGGTCCGCCATATCAGCGATGTGCAAACACGCAATGTAAATGCCTATGACCACTATATCCGCGGCAGACGCTATTATAATCAATTCAGCCTGAAAGGGGTGAAGATGGCTTGCAGTATGTACGAACAGGCGGTAAAACAAGACGAAAATTATGCGCTCGCTTATTGCGGCCTCTCCGATGTATATGCGTATCTCTATATGTACGAATCCCCCAGCCCCGATAACTTGTTTAAGGCGCGCTCGTACAGCGCACGCGCGATGCAGATAGACCCCCTTCTTGCCCGTGCCTATGTTTCGCGTGGGGTGTCGCTGTCCCTCGAGTACAATATGGAGGACTCTGAAGCCCTTTTGGAGCAGGCTATTGCGCTGGATCCCCAACTCTTCGAGGCTTGGTACTGGTATGGCCGGATTTGCTTCGTACAGGGAAAACTGGAGAAAGCCGCCCACTTATTCGAAACGGCCAACCGCGTCCAGCCAGAGGACTTTCAATCCGCCCTGCTGGCCGCACAGGTTTATGCCGACCTCGGCCTCGTGCCGAAAGCCCGCGAAGCATGGGAACGCGCAGTGCGGATCGCCGCCCGCTACCTCGAGTTCAACCCCGACGATCCGCGTGCGTATTACTCCGGGGCCAACGGCCTTATGGCACTGGGAGAAACAGGGAAAAGCCTCGAATGGCTGCAAAAAGCACTCGCCTTAGACCCCAATGACGGTATGCTCCTCTATAATGCCGGTTGTATCTATGCCATGGCAGGCCTGAATGACGAAGCCTTCGATGCCCTTAGCCGCTCGGTGGATGCCGGCCTCAATCAGGTCGCATGGTTTATGAACGACAGCAACCTCGATACCCTCCGGGAGGATCCGCGGTTCAGGGAATTACTGGATAAAATGCAGGACTCAGGCAGATGAGCCCGCCAGGGATTGTTTTTGAGGTTGCGTGAAAAAGACGCTGTCTCATAAGTCCTGAAGTTGT
>JBEIGB010000186.1:0-2383 GCA_040382095.1 Lewinellaceae bacterium | reverse complement strand
GGATTATGCGTGGTATAGTAATAACAGCGGTAGCCGTACACGTCCGGTACGGAACAAGAAAGAAAATCCATTTGGGCTGTATGATATGAGCGGGAATGTGTGGGAGTGGTGCTGGGATTGGTACGGTGAAGCCTATTATGCACAATGTGCCCAGCGAGGGGTTGTGCAGGATCCTATGGGCCCTTCTTCGGGCGGCAGCCGGGTGCTCCGGGGCGGTGGCTGGAGCAACGATTCCAGGTTCTGCCGGGTCTCGTACCGGTACTTCAACTACCCGTCGTTCGAGGACTTTAGCCGCGGGTTTCGGGTCGTCCGCCAGTTCTGAGGCAGGGGGTCTGCATGTGAGCTATCTGGCAGGCGGGGGTCAGGAAAAGTGGAGCGACGTGCGCGCGACATGCAAGCGTGCGCGGCGGAGCAGGCGCACGGCGCAGCATGGAGGGTGCACGGAGCGGGGGGAATGGTAAGGGCAAAGGGGCAGAAAAAGAATCATGATGCAAATAAAAGTAATCAGTATCCCGGTATTTGGGGACGAGGCATTGAACGAGGAGTTGAATGTCCTGCTCCGTTCAAAGAAAATCCTGCAGGTAGAGCGTCATCTGGTGCAGTTGCCTGCGGGTGCGGCATGGGCGTTTTGTGTTGAGTATATAGAGGACTTGTCTCCGGAGAGCAAGGGTAAAGAGAAACAGGACTATCGCCAAATTTTGGACGCAGACAGCTTCAGGCGCTATCTGGCACTACGGGAGTGGCGGCGTGTCACCGCGGAGAAGGAGAATGTACCGGTTTTCGCGTTGTTTACAAACGATGAGCTTGCAGAGTTGGCTAAATTCTCCAGCTTGACCCTTGTCGAAATGAAATCGGTAAGGGTATAGGAGATAAAAAAATAGAGAAGTATGGCATGAAGGTCCTGGAAGCATTAAAGCAGCAAAATGAAAAGGGCGAACAATCTCCTGTCTGAAATCCTCGATCCGGACAATATGCGCCTGGCCAGTTGGAAAGCCGCTAAGGGCAAGCGGCATGCGAAACCTATCCGGGCCTGGCAATCCAATCTGAATGCAAATCTGCTCGCCCTGAGGGCACAGATATCAGCAGGAAATGTGGAGGTTGGCAGGTATCATTTTTTTACCATTTTTGACCCCAAAGAGCGGCTTATTTGTGCGCCTTCCTTTGGCGAGCAGGTACTTCACCATTCCCTGATGAACGTGTGCCATACTGTTTTTGAAAGGGCGTTGATATATGATACATACGCAAGCCGCAAAGGAAAAGGGACTTATGCGGCACTGCATCGTGCCAGCAGCTTCAGTAGCGCGTATGCCTGGTATCTCAAGCTGGACATCCGCAAATTTTTCGAAACGATACACCATGCAACCCTTAAACGCCAGTTATATCGCTTGTTCAAAGAAGAGCGGCTTTTGAAAATAATGTACGATATTATAGACAGCTATTCTATGCAACCTGGGCGTGGCGTACCGATAGGAAGCCTGACCAGCCAGTATTTTGCTAACCACTACCTGTCCGGGTTGGATCATTTTATCAAGGAAAATCTGGGGATCCGCGCTTACGTCCGATATATGGATGATATGGTGCTATGGCACGACGACAAACGGGCACTTTTGGCAGCATATCAAGAAATTGAGAAATATGTAGTGGACAAACTTGAGTGTACATTAAAACCCATCGTGTGTAACAAGACGGAACGAGGGCTAACGTTTTTGGGATACCGTGTATTCCGTGACCACACCCGGTTGTCCCAGCGGAGTAAAGTTCGTTTTGTCCGGAAAATGCATCTGGTCGTAGATAACTACCAGTCCGGTCATTGGCATGAGAAAGGATGCCAGCGGCGTGTGCAGCCGTTATTAGGGTTTGTATGTCACGCCCATACTCGGCCACGATTGAAGGGCGCAATTTTGTCTATTGTGGAATAGGCAGAAGCAAAAAAATATGGGCAAAGCATCGTAGGGCGACAACCGGGTGCTCCGGGGCGGTAGCTGGAACAACAATTCCAGGAACTGCCGGGTCTCGAACCGGAACAACAACAACCCGTCGAACGAGGACAATAACAACGGGTTTCGGGTCGTCCGCCAGCTCACATGCAGTATTACCTGCCGATGAACAGATGTTTGTCCTGCTCCCTGTCGTGATAGGGACGAAAAGGCCGCTAAAGCGGTTTTGGGCAGCAGTATTGGTAGTGCCGTCAGGTGCGAAGGTTCTGCTGCCCTTGTTTTTGGAGTACGCGGTCCCCGGGTGTCATCTTATCCTGCCGCACTTTGATCCTCCTGAAAGATTTGCCGCACTTTTTCCTCAGAAAATCCGGTCATCAAGGAAAGGGTTTGTACGGAAATCCCGAGGCGGAGGCCGGATAGGACTGCTTCCTTTTTGGCCTGCTCGC
>JBEIGB010000185.1:0-2784 GCA_040382095.1 Lewinellaceae bacterium | reverse complement strand
GAGTCTTTTTTCCAAGGCCAACCTTACTGCTGCCGACTTATCCAAAGCGAAGCTATTGCAGGCAGATTTTACGGGAGCCAATCTGGAGCGTACGGATTTCAGCAACGCAGAACTCAAGCAGGCCAATTTTTACAATGCACGGTTGTGGCGGGCCAATTTCAGCAAGGCCAATCTCCGGCAGGCCAGGTTTTCCGGGGCAGATCTTCGGGAAGCCAACCTAAGCGGGGCGAGGCTCCAGGGGGTAAATTTTGAAGGCGCCGATCTGCGGGGTGCTATTGTAGGGCCGGACTGGGCGGAAATACTCACCCGGACAGGCACCGATTCAATTTATGGAAGGCAGTACTTGCAGGATTATTTTCTGATAGATTCTCTCCGTGTTGAGGGGAAACCGATCTATAAGCTAAGGGCAGTACAGGCATCCCGGAAATAGCTACTTTCGTCGTATTGTACCGCCTTTTACATGGCTACTTTTAGCGTTGCGCTTGATGATTTCCCGTTTCTGAAATTTTTTCTGATCATCCACCAGCCGTACGACCAGGTCTTCGCGGCCCATTTTTTTGAGTTTTTCGCGGATAGCCTGGTGATTTTCGCGTTTGTACCAAAAGAAGAAGAGATGCTGGCTTTTCTTGTCGTTGGCCGTTTGAGCGGTATATACTGGCTGGAGGGTATAGGGGTGCAGGCCGGTGTAATAGATTACCGTAGCGACCGTCATAGGCGTTGGGGTAAAATCCTGGACTTGCTCCAGTTTAAAGCCCATATCCTTGGTTTCAGCGGCGAGGTCGGCCATATCTTCAGTTCGGGAACCTGGGTGGCTGGAAATGAAATAAGGGATTAGCGGTTGGTTGAGTCCATACTTTTGATTGATCGAGTCAAATTTTTTCTTAAACGCGTGAAAATGTTTGAATGAAGGCTTGCGCATGATACGCAGTGTGGGGTCTGAGGTATGTTCCGGGGCCACTTTTAGCCTTCCGCAGACGTGTTTGGTGACCAGTTGTTCCATGTATTCGTTGAGGCTGTCGTCTGCCTGTTTGTTATAGCTTTCTACCAGCAGGTCATAGCGGATTCCGCTGCTTACAAAGGCGCGTTTGACTTTTGGGTGGGCATCCACTTTTTTATACAGCTGGGTGAGTGGTTTATGGCTGGTATCCAGGTTGCTGCATACAACCGGATGAATACAGGAGGGGCTCACACAGCGGTCGCAGATTTCCTGTACTTTTCCTTTCATGCGGTACATATTGGCCGAGGGGCCTCCGAGATCGCTGATATAGCCTTTAAAGTCGTTCATCTGGGTGACGGCATCCACTTCTTTGAGGATAGATTCTTCGGAACGGCTGGCGATAAACTTGCCCTGGTGGGCGGAAATCGTACAGAAGCTACAGCCGCCGAAGCACCCTCTGTGCATATTGATAGAGAACTTAATCATTTCGTAGGCGGGGATCGTCCCTCTTTTTTTATACTTGGGGTGTGGTTCACGGGTGTATGCGAGGTCGAAAGACGTGTCAATCTGTTCTTCAGTCATTGGAGGGTATGGGGGATTGACCAGCAGGACCCTGTCTTTTATTTTTTGTGCCAGCCTTCGGGCATTCACCTTGTTGGATTCCTGTTCGATGTGTTTGAAATTTTCGGCATAGCAGCGTTTCTCTTTCAGGCAGCGCTCGTGAGCATGAAGCCAGAGGGTTTCCCAGTTTTTGTTGACGGGTAGCGGGTCGGTGGCGGGGCGGAGCACGGCGGTCTGGGGGATGGTCGTCATCGAGGAGAAAGGCACGCCTTTTTTGAGGAGGCGGATAATTTCCCTCAGGGGCATTTCGCCCATACCATAGACGAGCAGGTCGGCACCACTGGATTCCAGGATATTGGGGAAAAGCTGGTCTGCCCAATAGTCATAGTGCGTTACCCTGCGCAGGGAGGCTTCAATACCCCCTATTAACACGGGTACGTCGGGAAAAAGGGTTTTCAGGATTTTTGTATAGACGTTGATGGCATAATCCGGACGGAAGCCGGCTTCACCGCCGGGTGTATAGGCATCTGTGGAGCGTTTGCGCCTGCCGGCGGTGTAATGGTTGACCATGGAATCCATGCAACCGGAGGTAACGCCAAAAAACAAACGGGGTTCCCCCAGCTTTTTGAAGTCGCGCCAGTCGTCCTGCCAGTTGGGCTGTGGGATAATCCCGATGCGGAGGCCTTCGCTTTCCATAATCCTGCCGATCACGGCAGTGCCAAAAGCCGGATGGTCCACGTAGGCATCGCCTGAAATCAGGATGACATCGAGTTCGTCCCAGCCGCGCATTTCCACTTCTTTGCGCGTAATGGGGAGCCAGTCGGTGAGGGGGCGTTCGGATTGCATTGCGGGAATTTATGCGTTACGAGTACAAATTTACGCATAAAATAGAGATCAGGAGGATTTTGTTGTACCGTCCGGCGAGTGCGTTAATATCAGGCAACCCAAAAATGCGATACAGAGAGGATTTCGGAGTGAGATCGGGGTTAAGAGGAAAGGCAATTCTCTGCCTTCGGCGGTGAACCAAAGTTTTGAACGAACCCTGATTTTATTGATTTCGATTCATTAACTCAATAAAATCAGGGTTCGTTCAAAATATTATTTGGCAGTGCCAGCCTTCGGAGACAAAAGGACTTTTTACCCAACCCAGCGCCACCTCTTTTGAGATAACTATGGAGAAACCGTGCGATCAATCAATTGTTGAATGTCAGCAGGCCAGCGGGGATATCGGGGCGCTGGTAGAAATAATCCGGCAGTGGTGATTCGAAATCGAAATCTGAGAATGT
>JBEIGB010000184.1:0-2873 GCA_040382095.1 Lewinellaceae bacterium | reverse complement strand
GGCCCTGGCCAATTTAAACGTATATCGGCAGCTACCCCAGGCAAAGGGGCAGGCTCCTCCTGCGCCGCACGCAATATATGTGCAGGATGTACAGGCATAAAGGTATTCATGTATAAACGTTGCGCATTTCGTGCTTTTTGAACGCTATAACGCCCTTCTCGAACGCCTCGTCCTTCCGGTCGGCGATGCCCTGACTGGCGCCAGGTACATGGCCAATCTCAGGGCTTTGCGCAGGTGTACAGAAGGGGGGGAGGCAGCGATACATAGCTACCGCAACGAACGTCTGAAAGCGGTATTGTCGGCAGCGACGGTTCGTTCGCCCTATTACGCCCAACTGGGAATCGGGAAGGGCAAAGACCCGGAGGAATGGCTCAGCCGCTTTCCTATCCTGGATAAAGCGACGATCCGGCATGAGAAAGACCGCTTGCTGACGCAGCCAAAAGCGGGGCTGATCAAAAATAGTACCAGTGGCTCTACGGGGGTGCAAACGGAAGTTTGGGTAAGCAAAAAGGAACAAAGCGTGTACCGGGCGGCACAGACCCTGTGGTGGGAATGGGCAGGGTACCGGATCGGCCATCCCATTCTCCAAACAGGGCTGGCGACGTCCCGGTCGCTGGAAAAAAAAGCAAAGGACTTCCTGTTCAGGACGTATTATCTCTTCGCCTTCGGACTGGAGCAGGGGCAGGTGAAAGCTGCCCTGCACTGGGCAGCACCCAAAAACGCCGTGCTGGGGGGATATGCTTCCTCGCTTTATGTATTGTCGCAGATGGCAGGGGAAAGCGACATCCCGATCCGTTTCAAGACTGCGATCAGTTGGGGGGACAAACTGTTCGACCACTATCGCAGGAACATCGAGCAGGTCTTTGGCTGCCGGGTATTTGAGACCTACGGCACGGGCGAGGGCCTGATGATCGCAGCCCAGAAAGACCTGCAGTACATGTATATTATGGAGCCCTGTGTTTACCTGGAATTGCTCGACGAGCAGGGCAATGCGGTGCGGGACGGGGAAATCGGGCAGGTGGTGGTGACCAGCTTAATCCACGAAGCTATGCCATTAATCCGCTATAAACCGGGCGACCTGGCGATCCGGTTGCCCATCGAAAAGTATCCCTCCCGGCGCGAGCTTTGCCTGCCGCTCCTGCAGCGGGTAATCGGACGGGAGACCGACATCGTCAAAACGCCTTCGGGGAAACGGCTGATCGTACATTCCTTCACGGGGGTACTCGAGTATTTTCCGGAAATCCGCCAGTTTTGTGTTGTGCAGGAAAATCTGGAAGGCGTCACGATCGAGTACATCCCAGGGGAAGGCTTTTCGGACAGCGTACTGGACCGGGTAAAAGCACAGCTCGCACACCTGATTGGCGAACCTTTCGCGCTGCATTTCAAGGCAGTACCGGAGATCCCCCCCACCCCTTCAGGGAAGCCGCAAATCATTATTTCCAGGATGGCCTAAAGCGCCTATCCCCTATTCTGCCATACCCTCCCGCGACTACCGCCATCTCTTGAAAATCATTTACTTTTACCAGTACTTCTCCACGTCCAACGGATCCTGGGGCACCCGGGTACACGAATTTGGGCGGGAGTGGGTAAAGGCAGGGCACAGCGTGCGGGTGATTTCCTCGATTTATGCCAAGTCCGACCTCCACGCCCGGCACTTTATCGAGCAGCAGTGGTTTGACGGGGTCGAAGTGACCGTGATCAACGTGCGGGTGGACAATAAGCAGGGGATCCTGCAGCGGGTTTTTACCTTCCTCGCCTATGCTGCCGTCTCCTCGTGGTACGCACTGACGGCACGCTACGATGTGGCCATTGCCTCTTCCGGTCCAATCACGGTCGGTATTCCGGGGTTGATCGCAAAATGGCTGCGGGGCAAGACCACGGTGTTTGAAGTCCGCGACCTCTGGCCGCAGGGGGCGATCGAAATGGGGCTGCTACGTCACCCCTTGCTGATCCGGCTGGCCTACCGCTTTGAGCGGGTGTGTTACGCGGCCGCAGACCGGATAATCGCGCTGTCGCCGGGTATGCAGCAGGAAATAGCGGCCAAAGCACCCGGTAAGCCTGTATTTTCGGTGACCAATGCCGCCAACCTCGACCTGTTTGGTACCCCCTGCGCAGTTGCGTTACCGGTTTATGGCCTGGAATACAAATCCTACGCCTTGTACGCCGGCAATATCGGAAAGGTCAACCACGTAGAATGGATGTACGAGGCAGCAAAACAACTCCAGCAAGCCGGAAGCAGGATCAAAATCGTCTTTATCGGGGACGGACAGCTCAAGGCGGCGCTACAGGAACGGGCGCGCCAGGACAACCTGACCCACCTGGTCTTCATCGGCCTGATCCCTAAACAGGAACTCGTGGGCTTTGTACAAGCCGCATTGGTATCGCTGACCCCCCTGGCCGATAAGCCCGTGCTGGCAACTTCTTCCCCAAATAAATTTTTCGAGTCCCTCGCCGCCGGTGTCCCTGTGATCCAAACGACCAATGGCTGGATGAAGACATTTGTAGAAACCCACCAGGTCGGCTTCACAGTTTCCCCCCAGCGCCCCGCTGACCTGTCCGATACCCTGATGTCCCTGGAACGCCACCCGGAAATCTGTTCGGAGATGGGCCAACGGGCAACAGCCGTCGCCCGGGAGGTTTTCGACGTCCGAATCCTGGCGGAGCAGATGCTCAGGTATGTTCTTTCCGATGAAAAAATTTAATATTTTATGGACATTGTTGTTGATTTTAAGAACAAAATAAACAAAAACAATGTATATTTAAAATAAAATTTGGCATTTTAGTCAAAAAAATTTTTTTAGAGTTATATAAAAAGCATCCGGCATATTATTTGGCGGCGGAAGCCGCCAAATAATATTTTTTAGAGCCGCGCT
>JBEIGB010000183.1:0-3026 GCA_040382095.1 Lewinellaceae bacterium | reverse complement strand
CTGGAGGAGGCTATGGCAGAAATCGGCAAACCACTACCCAGGCCTTTGGCCATGACGATAATATCCGGCCGGACGCCCGAGTGCTCAAAACAAAACAACTTGCCAGTGCGGCCAAAACCACTTTGTACCTCATCCAGGATAAGCAGGATGCCATGCTCATCGCAGACGGCGCGCAGATGGTGCAAAAAGGCATCGGGCACAGGCACATACCCACCTTCCCCAAGCACCGGCTCGATAAGGATGGCGGCCGTTTCATCCGGGGCAGTTTGCCCTTGCAGGAGTAAGTCCAACTGCTTCTTGCAAAACTCAATCGTGGTATGTTCATCCCATCCGTAGTAATACGTATAGGGAAAAGGCGCCACAAAAATACCTGAAGGAAGAGGTTGATACTTGTGGCGATAGACCGTTCTGGAGGTGGTCATCGCCATAGCCAGATGGGTGCGGCCATGAAAGCTGCCCTGGAAAACGATGATATTCGGCCTTCCTGTCGCTGCTTTGGCCAGTTTCACGCAGCCCTCCGTAGCCTCCGCGCCACTGTTGGCAAAAAAGAAGCGGTCAATATGGGGCGGCGTGATGGCATTCAGCTTTTCAGCCAGTCTGACCGTTGTAGGGGGAATCACACAGTTCATCTGCCCAAAAAGCAATTGGGCAGCTTGCTCCTGAATGGCCTGCACGACCTGTGGGTGGCAGTGTCCGGTATTGATGACCCCGATGCCGGAGGTAAAGTCCAGGTACCGATGGCCTTCGGCATCGAACAAATACACGCCATGCCCCCGAACAGGCTGGAGATGGGTCAGGTGTGTCCAAACAGGGGCCAGCAAATCCGTGGCAGTAGTGGTGGTTGTGGTCATGTGGATGAATATTTGGTTCAGATTGCCGGCCCTCCGGCCAGTTCTAATACGGCGTGGAGCAAAACGTTGGCGCCGTTTGTAGCATCCTGCTGCTCGACACTTTCCAGCTCATTATGGCTCAGACCGTCTTTGCAGGGGATAAAGATCATGGCTGTTGGCGCCACTCTGGAGATATATACAGAATCGTGGCCCGCACCGCTCACCATCTCCATAGACGGCACGTCCAGGATTTTTAAGGCGTTTCGCACTGCCTGAATGCAGCGGGGCGCAAAGGCGACCGGCGGTGAATACCAGATTTCGCGCAGATCAAAATCCACTTTTGATTGAAGACCTTCGGCAGCTACAATGCCTTTGAACGCCGCATCCATCGCCGAAAGCACTGCATCGTCCGGATGGCGGAGGTCCACGGAGATGGTCAGCGTTCCGGGAACGGTATTTTTTACCCCCGGCGAAGCATCCAGGTAGCCAATGGTGATGCGCGCCTGTTCGCCATACTGTTCAGCCAGGGCGTAGAGCTGGTTCAAGACAGGAACGGCCGCCTTGACGGGATCAACCCTGTAGCGCATGGGCGAGGGCCCCGCGTGCGTCTCCTTGCCCGTAAGTACCAGATCGTACCAGCGAATACCTTGCACCCCGGTAACAATGCCCACAGATTTATTTTCCATTTCCAGGATGGGGCCTTGCTCGATATGCAGCTCGAGGGTAGCAGAGTAAGGGCGGTTCCCCACAGGAAGACTGCCTTTATAGCCGATACGCTCCAGTTCTTCGCCCAGCAACCTGCCCTCCTTGTCCACACGGGAATAGGCGTATTCGAGGGAAAAAGCACCGGCAAAGACCCCGGAGGCAATCATGGCCGGTGTAAAGCGGGCACCCTCTTCATTGGTCCACGACACGAGTTCGATTGGGTGCCTGGTAAGGATACGGTGGTCGTTCAGGGTCTCTATAACTTCCAAAGCGGCTAACACGCCATAGGCCCCGTCATACTTTCCACCGGTAGGTTGGCTATCTAAGTGGCTGCCTACCAGGACAGGAGGCAGGCTACTGTCCAATCCGGCCCGACGTGCAAAAATATTGCCAATCTGGTCAATCTCTACTATGCACCCTGCAGCTTCACACCAGCGTATAAAGCAGTCCCTGCCCGCTTTGTCCTCCTCCGTCAAGGCAACCCGACACACTCCGCCTTTGGCGGTTCCGCCTATTTCGGCCATAGCCATCAGCCTGTCCCAGAGTCGCTGATGATTAATCCGCATGCTGTTGAGGGTATTTTTCATTTCCATTTTTTGTCCAGGGTTCGATAGTATGGGAAGCCCACTTCCGCACTTCGTAATAAATGGTGGAAGTGGTGTCGTAAATGCCCTCAATCGGATGGATCTTCTTTTGCAGTATTTCCAGGAGATGGGCATTGTCTATGCACATCAGATTAATTTCTATAGCAGAAGGGCCGGAGGTAATCGCCAGGAAGGAGACCTCTTCAATCTGTGCCAGTTGCTTCGCTACGGCATCAATCCGGGAAGAAGGCTTCACATCAATGGTCACCCTGCTGTAGGAGTTGTAGGACGCCCTGGTGGGGTCAACCCATCCCAGAATATGCAGGGTTTTGTCGGCAACCAGCTTGTTGTATCGGTTCCTGACAGTGGAAACAGCCACCCCGAGTTGATGGGCGATATCGGTAAAGGACATCCGGCCATCTTTTCTGAGCAGGTCAATCAGTTTTTGGTCGAAGCCATCCATTTTTGAAACCTCAAATGTCATAAAAAATGATTGCAAAATTGACGAAAAAATATGATTTTTTGGTATATTTTGCATAAAGGTTTAAAAATTTTGCAAATTATGCAGCATTAAATTGATTTTTCGCTTATTTTTACAATGCCTCTCAGTGTCTCAATAGAGGTTAAGTCTAAGGATATTTTATTGGATGAGGCTTTTGCCTAAGATATGGGGGTGGCTCATAAGTATGGGGTTTGTGTAAAAAGTATTCCGCCGCCTTCGGCGGCGAAAGAAAGTTCTGAACGAGCACTGTTTCCATTGATTTTGCTTCGCAAAATCAATGGAAACAGTGCTCGTTCAAATATTACGGGGTTGTGTAAAAAGCCTTCGGCACGGCCTTTGGTGGCGTAAGCCGCCAAATAATATTTTTCAGAGCCGCGTTTTCAACGATTTTGCGAAGCAAAATCG
>JBEIGB010000182.1:0-3150 GCA_040382095.1 Lewinellaceae bacterium | reverse complement strand
GTGCAGTTGTCTTAATCCCTATTCTAATGGATGACCCTCTCGGGGACTAATAGGCCAGTTGAGGTAATCTAATTTTTTTGTCTTAATCCCTATTCTAATGGATGACCCTCTCGGGGTTAAACATAGGAATGTCGCTACTGATGAACCCAGTAACGTCTTAATCCCTATTCTAATGGATGACCCTCTCGGGGAGCTCTTTTTATAACGTTATGAACATTAATTACTTACAAGCAATCCCGACAAAAAAACAATATCTGCACGCATGGGTTTTTGCTCTTTTTGGGTGTCAATATTATTGTTATTTATCATGAGCAAAATAATCGTAACATTTAAATCAATGATAAACAAACGAATAAACCTTAAATTTCAATGAACTTATGCGATTTTTTTCAAAAAAACAGCGTATTGGGCTTATCGGTAAGGGTGTCTATGTGCACATTTTTTCCGATTAGCTTCATACTACGCACATCGCTGGCGTTTACCGGGACCAGGATGATGCTGTCTTCGTTTTCATAGTAACTGTTGACCTCTTGCAAAGTTATATAAATTTCCTGAAAATAGCGGTTTTCGGAATGGGCAATAAACACAGATTTTTGTATCCGCACACAGCCTTTTTTCTTGAGGTATTTGGCCACCAGGCCCCGTACTTTGTTGTCGGAAATATCGTAAAAGATGAGATAGGTCATAGCCGTGGCTTTATTATTCGAAGGCTGCAAAATGTGTAAAACCTGCCTGATCCGCTCCTGCAACGGGGCCAGTTGGGATTCTTCGTCGCTGAGCGGTGGACCAGGCTCCCGGATGCCTGCGGTCTTGAGCCGCAAAAGGGCTTCCTGGAGGGAGAATTCCTGTTTCTTAGGCCGCCCCATATTCAATCTTTTGCCAAAATCTGCTGAATGGCCTTGCTAGCCAGCTCGGCCAGCTCCGGGCTACTGCCGGTCCTGGTGGTCTTTACGACCGAAAATCCACGGGCACCATAAAAAATATTGATCTGCGCAAAATGCCGGCCTGCAAATACCTGCACCTTTCGCCCATACTGTATAGGCTCGGCAGAGCGCAACTCCATCTCCAGGGCTGCCAATCCCTCCCGGATGAGGGGCATGGCTTCATCGAGGGCCTGGGGCACAATGTAGTTTTTAGTCCTGAGCGGACGGGCATCCGGGTTCAGGCGCTGCTTAATGCGCTGCAGGATGTCGGTATCGAGCGAAGGGGATTCTGCCACCGGGGCCCGCGCCTGCTCCTGCAACACCCGTTCCGAAGCCTTGATTTCAGATACGGAATCCTCAAAATCCAGGTTTTTCAGGTAATCCGACATCCCGATAAGTTCGGATAAAGGGTTGTAGTAGGCTTCCGGATCGGCACTCAAAAAACAGGCGCGGGTAACGTCGTGGGTTTGCAAATCAATGGCGCCCAATAAACCGTGCTTTTCCCCAAATTGCCGGGCGAATATTTTATAGAATGCGCTGAACATCGCTGCATCCCGACAATCTTCGGCCAAACAGAACAAAACTTTCAGCCCATCGCCGCCGGGCGACACAAAGTACATCGCTACACGGTCGTCCGACCTGAGGGCTGCCTTGATGGTTTCGGTATCTAGTCCGGCAGCAGAAAGATGGTCGAGGTCGAGGATAAAATAACGGATCAAGGCAAAATTCTCCTTTCGCCGTACCGCCGGATGAAATATCCCGCAGACGAAATACGGCAGTTGCTTTTTGAGCTCCCGGTACTGCCGCTCATCAATCGCCGCAAGCGCCCGGAGTTGCTGTATAAAATCGGCCGATTCGGTCTTTGGGCGGCGTAGCATTTGGTAGAGCTGTTCAATGGAGATTTTTTGAAGCGGATCGCCGAGCTGTGTGATTTTGGTGCCGAGTTGAAACATATCCCTGTTTTTTAAGCCTAACCGGCAGATTCGAGAAAGGTATTTGCTAATTTGTACGCATATTGCTGGATATGCTCTCCCCTCGTTCGCTCTAGTCCCCCTAAACGCACAACTTCAGCGAGGTAATCGTTCATGGACTGGATAAGGATGCGCTTGCCCAGTCCATCGAGTAAGTAAGCCCCATTGGGCTCGGTCCGGAAGCACTCCTCCGTGAGGGCATCCTGGCGGGCGAGGTGGATTGCCACATAATCCGCCCAAATCCGGTATTTTTCGATAATGTCGAAGACCAAGGCAGGACGGTTATAATCATCGCGGTGAAATACCCCCATATACGGATCAATCCCAGCTTTTATGAGGGCGCCTTCCACTTTGCCGTACAGGATACCATACCCATAGTTCAGCAAAGCGTTGAAGGGGTCAGTGGCCGGGTGCTGGGCACGCTCTTTAAAGCGCCAGGTCTCCGACAGACATTCTGAAACGGCCTGGAAATATTTTCGGGATGCAGCTCCTTCCCAGCCCCGTATCGAAGGTGCCAGATCGGACAGGGACTCCCCTTCTGCCCTACGCAGCTTATTTTTATAATCCTCGATACTGTTAATGGCACTGGCTACCCTACGCCCAACGGCCTCATCTGCAACCGTACGCAGCGAAAGCAGCATAGCGGTTTGATTGTTCATCTTTTCCACCAGCAGCGCCTTAACCCATTCGATGGCCTTGCCCGAATACATAAACTCGACCTGGCAGCGGCGAATATCCGAGATGCTCCCATATTTCACGCTCCACACCCGCCCTTGTGGACGGCCAACCCCGTCCACAAAAAGCACGTCAATTTCATGTGAAATAGCGAGCAACACGGCATCGGAACTGATCCGTGCCCCCTTACTAATCGTAATACTGCGGACGTCCCGCGGATGAAGCGTCTCCTTTCCGGCGGAAGTCGTTATAGCAAAAAGACCGTCTTCCTGGCGGATAGAGGCACCGAAAGAATTTAATACGATGTGCATAGATCAAATATTTGCAGGTGATCATACGATGGTTTTGGCGGCACAAGGCGCCAAAGAATATTTTGAATGGGGCGACTTTTACTTAGTTATTTATTATTTGGTTGCTCACGCAAACAAATAATATTTTTTTGAATCGCCATTTTAACTGATTTTGCTAAGCAAAATCAGTTAAAATGGCGATTCAAAAAATTTTATGGGGTTGTGTAGGGTGCATTTCAAATTGTCGCACCCGCTGAGAGCGTCTCAAACCATGAGTATCCCGGTAAACTG
>JBEIGB010000181.1:0-3164 GCA_040382095.1 Lewinellaceae bacterium | reverse complement strand
GAAATGTGGATTGCCCGTATCCAGCCATAGCTTTGCACCCGTTTCGGCATCTTCCGCACGAAGCAGGCCAACATCGGGAAGGATTTCTTCCCTGCGGTCGGTGACCCGTACCCCGATGACATCGTGGCTACGTGCTGCGACCCGTAGGGCATCTTCGTACCCCTCCACAAAAAAATCGCCGATCACAAAACAAATACTGCGCTTTTTAATCACATGGCAGAAGAACTCGAGGGCTCTTCCGAGATCTGTGCGCCTACCGGATGGCTGAAAATGGATCAACTCCCGGATAATCCGCAAAATATGCCGGCTGCCCTTGTTCGGGGGAATATATAATTCGACCCGGTCTGTAAACAGCGCAAGTCCTACCTTATCGTTGTTCGAAATCGCCGAAAAAGCCAGCAGTGCGCATATTTCGGCAATGATTTCTGATTTAAACTGTCCTACGGCCCCAAACAGGGCGGATCGGCTGGCATCTACCAACAGCATTACGGTGAGCTCGCGTTCTTCTTCATAAATTTTGACATGCGGCTCTCCGGTACGTGCGGTCACATTCCAGTCAATATTGCGTATATCGTCGCCAAACTGATATGCACGCACTTCGCTGAAGGACATTCCCCTGCCCTTGAATGCGCTGTGATATTCACCGGAGAATATATTCCGGCTAAGGCCTTTGATTTTGATTTCTATTTTCCTGACGCGTTTCAGGAGTTCGCCGGTTTCCATAAAAAAGATGAATTCAGGGCACCTCTACAGCATTCAGGATGCGGTGGACGATATCCTCCTGGTTAATACTTTCCGCTTCTGCCTCATAAGTCAGGCCGATCCGGTGCCGAAGCACATCCTGACAGACATTGCGCACATCTTCGGGGATTACATAGCCCCTTCTCCTCAGGAAAGCGTATGCTTTGCTTGCCAAGGCGAGGTTTATACTCGCTCTGGGGGAAGCGCCATAACTGATTAGCGGCTGAAGCGCTGACAGGCCAAAGTCGGAAGGTTTTCGGGTCGCAAATACAATATCAACGATATAGCGCTCTATTTTTTCGTCCATATACACTTTGCGCACCGATTTGCGGGCACGAAGGATTTCCTGAGGGTGTACGACAGGATCTATTTCCGTCCCAAAGGCCTCGTCCTGTATATTTCGACGGATGATTTCCCGCTCTTCGTCCTTCGTTGGATACCCGATTCTGACCTTGAGCATAAACCGGTCCATTTGCGCTTCAGGCAGGGGATATGTGCCCTCTTGTTCAATAGGGTTTTGGGTGGCCAGTACCAGGAAAGGTTCCTCGAGATGAAACGTTTCGGTACCAATCGTTACCTGGCGCTCCTGCATTGCCTCCAGCAGCGCACTTTGCACTTTGGCCGGGGCACGGTTGATTTCATCAGCCAGGATAAAATTGGCAAAAACAGGGCCACGCCGCACCGTGAATTCCTGTTTGCTGGGGTTATAGATCATGGTGCCTACTACATCGGCAGGAAGCAAATCGGGCGTAAACTGTATCCTGCTGAATTTTGCGTCAATTGCCTTTGCCAGGGTCTTTATCGCCAGGGTTTTTGCCAATCCCGGAAGGCCTTCCAGTAAAACGTGCCCTTTCGTAAGCAAGCCCAGCATCAGGCGCTCGATCATGTGCTCCTGGCCAACGATGACACCTGCCGTCTGTGACCTCAGTTTTTCGGTAAAGGCACTGTCAATGTAAATTTGTTGGTTGATCGCTTCGATATCTATTCCTTGCATATACGTGGTATGGTTAGTAAGTATTGATTTGGTTTATACGAGGTTTTTAATGGCGATCGGTTTTTATCAGCGGCCCGACAGGCGTGCTATCCTGCAGGACCTTGATATGCGGTTTATCCGGGCGGCTGGGCTTTTCAGGGCGCGAAAAAGTGTCCCGGTCAAAAAACGCTTCGACCACCATGATGGAATCTGCGAGATGGTTGGCCGCTTTCAGGATATCCTCCATACAGCGCTCCTCCTTTGTACGAATAAACACCTCGACGCGCTGCCTGACCTCTTTCTCGATAAGCGCATCAATATCGGACTGGGAATACTCTTTTCGGTCCAGGCACCCGGAGGACAACACCCCCAACAGACAGGGAATTGCCCATAGCAACCATTTGTCCGACAGACGACTTTGTATTCCAAAATATGATTTCACCATATTCAAATATGCTTTACTGCCGATATTTTGCCCTTAAAGCCGCTTCTTCTTCGCGCCGTACTGCCAGGATAGAATCCGTGAGCAGCTTTAATAAGCGAGTTTGCTTTTCTACACACTGGCTGTCCATCCTGGCACCCATCCCTTCGATACGGCGCAGGTAAAGGGTATCTACCCATTCCCGCTGCTCCAGGGTGAGCTTCAAAGGAGGAGGATCCGAACAGGAGCATAAACAAAGCAACCCGATTATTGCTGTCGATAAACCGTAATTTTTCCAAAATGACCGCGAAATAACGACGTTCATATTTTGCTAAAGTTAAAGGGACGCCCTTAAAAACAAATGTATCCAGGCTAAATCAATTAACGGAAAAATGTTTGCCCAGGCCGGGGCCGAAGAGAACTTCCCTTGCCCTACGCACAATTTTATAGAAAGCACAAAAGCCTGAATTACGCACATTAATAGTGGTAAATGTCTGTTTGAGAATATTGGTATCTCCGTGGCTTACCAATGATGAAATAAAACCTTTATTGATTAAAGTTTCTGTAACACCTTTATCTATATCGTACATTCTTTCAACAATGCCTGTTTCAATAGCGTGTCGCCTTTTTAGCCAGTTGATAAATTTTCTGTATTCATCTGAATTGGCTTGTAAAACTTCTCTACGTGCAAACCAGGAAGGTGCAATTTCATCTAATAAAGATGTATCGCAATTTTTCCAATTATCGGAAAACGAAATGTAGTTCCAAAACCTATGCCCTGCCATTCTCGTTATTTATTGGTTGGGATCAATATCAGCCAATAGCTTGCTTTCTGTAATGAAGCCATCTCATAAGTCATGGGGGTTATGGGTTTGTGTAAAAAGGCCGGAGGCCTTCATTTGGTGGCGTAGGCGGCGGAGCAGAATACTTTTTACACAACCTCACACCCTTTTTTGAGACGCGGGGTTTTTTTATTTTTTTTGGGCAAATAAAAAAAACAAGCGGCGGAAAAAAAAAATATTTTTGTGG
>JBEIGB010000180.1:0-3390 GCA_040382095.1 Lewinellaceae bacterium | reverse complement strand
GATTTTGCTTCGCAAAATCGCTGATAACGCCGCTCTAAAAAATATTATTTGGCGGCGAAGGCCACCAAATGACAACCCGGGGCTTTTTACGCAACCCCGAATTATTTTCCTTTGCGTTTCCGTTCTCAAAAATACGGCTTTTTTGAGGACTTAGCCTTATTTTTGACCATATATGCACGATAATACCCGTACGGCGTATTCTGATGAGGCTGGTATTCAAGATAAAGCGCCATCGGCCACCGAGGCCTTGCTAATAAATGACAATATGAACCAAAAGAATATCCCCTGGCTGTTTGCATTGGCCATGCTGGCCCTCACCTGCAGCACAGAGATTGACCTTGAAGCCCCGGCAGCAGATATCCCTGTGGTCTATGGCCTCATTTCCAAACAGGACACCGCTCATTATGTGCGGATTGAACGGGCTTTCCTCACAGGAGGAACCGATGCTGCTGCCATAGCCCAAAAAGCAGACGCCTTATATTATGACAATCTCCTCGTCCGCCTCGAAAAGCTGCCTGCCGGGCAAAGTTTTGCATTGGTGCGCGTGGACGGCAACCGCGAAGGCTATCCCCGGCAGGAAGGCCCTTTTGCAAAAGCCCCCAACTACCTGTATAAAATCCCTGCCCCGGCGATCAACCTGCGCGGGGGCGAACGCCTGCGCCTCCGCATTGAACGAGGCAACGGACTGCCTGCGGTGACCGCCGAAACTGAAATCCTGGGCGACCTCAGCCCAAGGGAAATCAGCCCGCCTAACCCCGTAAGCATGGGCTACGATCGCCAGGTGGCATTCAGTTGGTCCGCCCCGCTCACCGCAAAAGTCTTTGATCTCAGACTCGTCGTCCGCTATCGCGAAAATTCGGCACAATCCCCGAATACGTTTACCCCAAAAAAGGCCGAATGGGCCGTCAGCAAGGAAATCCTCAGGGAAGACGCCACTGCCGAACGCATTACCTACCAGATAGAAGGTATCGCGTTTTACCGGTTCCTTGCCGCTGCGATCACCCCCGATCCCACCCTCCGAAGGATATTCGATGGCCTGGATATCGTCGTAACCGGCGGTGGCCAGGAATTCTATGACTATCTCAAAATTGCCCGGGCAAACACCGGCCTCACGAGCAGTCAGCTCACACCTTTTTACGCTAACCTTTCCGAGGGAAGGGGTATTTTCTCCTCCCGTACTTCCGCCCTGCGTACCGGCCTTCAACTGAGCTCCGAATCCATGGACTCCCTTCGACGGGGTAGCATTACCAAAAATTTAAATTTCCAGTAACCCACCCGGTTATTTTGTCAGTCCGATTGCCCAAATCGAATGCCCACCTGAAGAAATGGCAGGAAAAAGCGAAAATACCTGCCAATGGCATATTGCTTGATAGTCAAAAAGAAGAATCATCTATTTAGATAAGCAAAATAAATTCGAATACACATGGGCAAAATTATCGGGATTGATCTCGGGACCACCAACTCTTGTGTTGCCGTGATGGAAGGCAACGAACCAGTGGTCATCCCAAATGACGAAGGTAAAAGGACGACGCCCTCCGTGGTTGGCTTCCTGGAAAGTGGCGAGCGGAAAATCGGCGACCCTGCAAAACGGCAGGCCATCACCAACCCCGTCCGTACGGTTTCCTCCATCAAACGCTTTATGGGGCAACGCTTTTCCGAAAGCCAGGCTGAGGCTTCCCGTATGGCCTACAAAGTCGCAAAAGGCGATAACGACACTGTACGGGTAGATATCGGCGGCCAGTTTTACAGCCCACAGGAAATCTCCGCCATGATCCTTCAGAAAATGAAAAAGGTAGCAGAGGATTTCCTCGGTCAGGAAGTGACGGAGGCCGTAGTTACCGTCCCGGCCTACTTCAACGACTCCCAGCGCCAGGCCACTAAAGAGGCTGGACAAATTGCCGGCCTCAACATCCGCCGTATCATCAACGAACCTACGGCAGCAGCCCTGGCCTATGGCCTTGACAAGCGCAATAAAGATATGGTTATTGCCGTCTATGACCTCGGTGGAGGTACTTTCGATATCTCTATCCTCGAGATGGGTGGCGGCGTCACCGAAGTCAAGTCCACCAATGGGGATACTCACCTGGGGGGCGATGACTTCGACCGCGTAATCATTGACTGGCTGGCAGATACGTTCAAAGCACAGGAAAGCACAGATCTCCGGAAAGACCCCATGGCGCTCCAACGCCTGAAGGAAGCAGCGGAAAAAGCTAAAATCGAACTTTCCTCCGGTATGGAAACGGAAATTAACCTCCCTTACATCACAGCGGTAGATGGGGTGCCCAAACACCTGGTGACCAAACTCTCCAGGTCAAAGTTCGAGCAACTCATCGACAACCTCGTCGCCAGGACCCTCGAGCCTTGCCGCAAAGCACTCTCCGATGCAGGCCTCAATACCGCTCAGATTGACGAAGTCATCCTGGTCGGTGGCTCCACCCGCATCCCCCGCATCCAACAGGCCGTGGAAGAATTTTTCGGTAAAAAACCCAACAGAGGGGTCAACCCCGACGAAGTTGTGGCAGTCGGCGCAGCCATCCAGGGCGGCGTGATTACCGGGGAAGTGAAAGATATGCTGCTGCTCGATGTAACCCCCCTCTCCCTCGGGATCGAAACAATGGGCGGCGTCTATGATGTAGTCATCGAAGCAAATTCCACAATCCCGACTAAAAAGACCAAAACCTACTCCACCGCAGCCGATAACCAGCCTTCCGTGGAAATCCACGTCCTCCAGGGCGAACGCCCAATGGCCCGCGACAACCGCACCGTCGGCAAATTTATCCTCGACGGGATACCCCCAGCCCCACGGGGCGTCCCAATGATCGAGGTAACCTTCGATATTGATGTCAACGGCATCCTCAACGTATCGGCAAAGGATAAGGGTACCGGCAAAGAACAACGCGTCCGTATAGAAGCATCCACAGGGTTGACCGAAGCAGAAATCGCCCGCATGCGCGCCGAAGCCCAGCAGTTTGCCGACCAGGACCGCGAAGCCCGCGAAAAAGTGGATAAACTCAATAATGCAGACTCCATGGTATTCCAAACAGAAAAACAACTTAAGGAATACGGCGATAAAATCCCCGCCGATAAAAAATCGGCCATCGAATCCGCACTCGACAGCCTCCGCAACGCACATAAGGCTCAGGACCTCACCGCGATTGATCACGCGATGACAGCACTCAATACCGCATGGCAGGCAGCCAGCCAGGAGATGTATCAGGCTACCTCCGGTGCCAACGCCGATCCAGATACCGAAAATACCGCCGGTGCAGGAGATAAATCCGGCAGCGGCCGCTCTGCCGATGATGCGACTGATGTCGAATACGAGGAAGTGGACGACAAAAAATAATGCACCGGCAGAATACTGTTTTTTCGGAGCGTGGGGGGGGGGGT
>JBEIGB010000179.1:0-3436 GCA_040382095.1 Lewinellaceae bacterium | reverse complement strand
GGAGTACACCCTTGTGCCCTCCCCATCTTTTGCCGGGTCCGCCCGCGGCACTGTCCGCGGGGCTGGGCCCCCCCCAAAATCCCCGAGACCGAACGATGTTATGCATGTTTTTTGCCGCTGAAAGGCGGCAAAATACCTTTTGCTCAGCCCGGAAACCTGCTATAAGGGGCTATACCACAACAAATCTACCATCAACCATCCCTTCGCAGCAAATCAAAAAGACAACTTTATTTTTATAATAGTCGCTTTAAGTCATCTACAACGGATTTCCAGGCTGTATTTTGATTATCCCAGAGCTCAATAGGCTTCAACCTACCCTCATGCCGGGGCCCCGCTTGTAGCTTAGACCATGCCGTATCCTCAAAATCATTATCGCTGACCATCACACAAAAGACTTTCGCACCTTCCCCTTTGCGTCTTTCTATCAACGGTAGTTCTTCCGTTTGTATATAATCGGAAGCCCAGAAATCGGGATTTAACAACAAGATGAAAATATCTGCCTCCCCTATTTTTTCCTTGATCGTCTCATCCCAGTTTTCTCCAGGGCGAATTGCCTGATCATGCCAGAATTCTATCTTCCCGTTTCGCTTTTGAACGGCGAGATGTGTCTTAAGCCGCTCTGCTTCGTTAAAAAGCTCGTGTGCATAAGAGAGAAAGATTTTTGCCGGTCCAGGTCTTGGTATTGTTGGGGGTGGAGGTGGCGGCAAAACTATTCTACTATCAGATATCTCTTGCGGCAAAACCACCCCCGCCTCCTCAATCTCCCCCACAAGGCTAAGTAGCCGGTGGGTAATCTGACCGTTCCTGAGGTTCTCATCACTCCAGGAAATTATACCACCCATTTTTTCACTTTTCAGTTTGTTCCAGTCACTTTCTACCATGAGCAGGCTATTCAGCAGGGTGGACTGCTGACGGGCTTGTGCCCATTGTTTGAAAGCCTTTATGGCCTCTCCTGTCCTGGCCGAACCGATATGGTCCTGTACTATTTTTTTAATTTCTTCTGGTGTCATATCTTCTATTTTTATTTCGATTTCACCCCTATCCCCTACCAAAAACCGGAACTCTCCAGCTTTTACGGAGTCGTTGCCGTCGGCGGTGGGGTAGGTTTCTCTGGTTTTATCCTCTAACAGGTTGGCCTTTATCCATTTGCCTTTTTCTACGGCAATGTGTATTTCGGCTTTTTTGCTCAGTTCCTTAAATTTTTCGAAGACGGATTTTGCGAGGGAATCCCCGCCAGGATCTTCATCTGTGTAAACTTCGATCTGTCGATTTTCTTCGTCTGCGAGGATCACGCAACCTTCTGTGTCATTTTCCCTTTCAAAATAGATGGCATTGCGATATACCGCATCAATGGCATAGGGCCCAAAAACGCACAATAAATTTACCATCACATTTTCGGGCAGAATATGGGGATAATAAAGGGTAAAGCGCAATTTTCGGTTTCTTTTGTGCCCTTTAAACATATTTTGTTCATTTTCATTAGTATCCGCTAAATCGGGAAGATACTGTGGGGCGATATATATTCCCTCTTTGACTGGCTTGCGGAATATGAGCGCGAAATGTTCCAATAATCCAAGCAGTTCCCGCCAGTCGGTACTGTCAAACACTTTTTCGGCATACGCCGTATCAAATTTTCCCAGATGTTTTTCCAGAAAATCATTGCCTTCTATCAGCTTGTACAGCCTTTCGGTAAGGGCAACAGGGTTGATGTACACCTTTTCTTTTAACCCTTCGCTATCGAAATATATCACCTCCCCGGTTTTGTGGAGATAAGATAAGGCTGCATCCTGGTCCTTTTCCGGGATCTTGTATTGAGTTGCCAATGTGTCGAATTCGGCCCGGGAAATTTCCGCTATCCCTTTTTGTCGGTAGCCGGACAGGGTTTCGATTAAGTCGTAATAATTTTTTGGAAAAGAAGTGCCAAGAATAGGCAGCTTGTTCAACGCCTCGGTGACCGCATTCTTCACCCTGTTCACGAAAAAGGCATCCTCAATGCTTGCATCGAAATTGAGATATGGCCCTTCCTGGTATTTGTCCTTCAAATCCGGCGGAAATAATTCCTCCGCCTCCCCTTCGTGGGTTCTTACGACAAGGAGTGGGCTATTTTTACTGTGCATCCGCACATTGTCCAGCCAATACGCATGCCCGCGCCAGCGATGTTTGGGCGATTGGACTTCGTCGTTTTGCCGGTTCTGCTCTGCAATAGCCTTGTCAGTCCAGGCATAGATATACAACGCTTCTTCCGACATGAAAAATTGATGGGTTGCATAAAATACCTCCTGTCCACCAAAATCCCACACTTTTAAATACAGCTTGTCGGTTTTTACGCCCGGGAAATCGCGCTCATTCATTTCCGATATGACTACCCCATGCGTGTATTTTTCTTTACTGTCAAACGACTGCCCCCTGAGCCGTTTGATGAGACAGGTTTTGCCTACGCGCCCATTACCTACAATCACCAGTTTTGCCCTATAGTTGGGCTGCTCCCCTGAAATGGCAATACTGCGCAATTGCGCGATGATCTCGACCGCGTTGCCGCTCTGATCCCCTTTGATTAAAACTTCGTCGAAAGATTCCAATGGGTTACCTTCTACATACAGGGTTTCCAGCAGACGGAAATCCCCTTTTGGCAGGGTACGCAACTGATTATCTTTGAGATGCAGGGTGCGGAGTTCAGAAAAAGAGGAGGCTGTTTCGAGCGACTCCATGCCGTTACCGTCCAGAAAAAGATAGCGTAAAGCCAGCAACTTGCCCGGCAATACAACATTTTTTAGCTGATTCCCACTGGCGTCAAGTTCTTGCAAGGCAGGAAGCGAAGCAGCCAATTCCAGTCTGGCGATTTGATTTTTGCTGACGTTCAGATATACCAGTCTTGGCAACTCAATCCGCAAATCCAGTTCCACTAACCCATTCCCCCCCAGATCAATATGCTGCAGTACGGGGTATTCCCCGGCAAATTCTACCTTCCCGAGGTCTTTGTTGTCGCAGATACACAGATAGGAAAGGACGGGCAGGGAGGGCAGCTTCAGCTCCCGCAGGGACGTACCTTTTACGATCAGCCCGATTACCCTGCCTTCGTCATCCAGCAGGCAGGAGTTGGGGCGGTGTTCCCCTCGGAAGTGCTGCCAGGTAAACCAGGCCCGGTCTGCCGCTTCGGTCTTGGCATCCTGGGGCTGTAACCCATGCGCCGCTTTAAATTTCGCCCAGTCCAGCCCGTTGTTTTCCAGCTCCAGGCCCAGGGCTTTTTTCAGGGTTTCGATTTCGCTCATGCCTATTCTTGTTGTGGACAAAAATTCCTATCCCGCCGCTCGCGGGTGCGGGAAAAACGTCGCTCCACGCTGTTCCGCTCCTCTTTTTCCCGCACCCGCTCGCTCACCTCCCCTCCCCCGAAGGAATGGCCCCTGGCTAACCGCCAGACTGGGGGACGAACGCGAGG
>JBEIGB010000178.1:0-3583 GCA_040382095.1 Lewinellaceae bacterium | reverse complement strand
GCTGTTTTCATTGATTTTGCGAAGCAAAATCAATGAAAACAGCGCTCTAAGAAATATTCTTTGGCGGCACAAGCCGCCAAAGGACTTGAGAGACCGCTTCTTTTTAAAAAATATATTTTGCCGCCGAAGGCGATGGGATTTCTCCCCTGCTGCGCCTGCAAAAGTAATCAATTTCTCGCATACGCTTTAAAATAGCTGCATTCCTGAACGATATAGGCGTAGAAGCGCGTCTGGGCATAATTCCTTTTCAGGAGCTCGAAATATTGGTTGTTACGTGGCCCGAACCCGGCGAAGAAGAGGTTTTGCTCGCAGCGCGCCGCCATAAAAGTAGCACGTGCGGCGAGTTCGGGGTCGTTGGTGAGCTGCCGGGCGAGTTCGAAATAATCGAGGGCGCGCTGGCAGTCGAAATTTTCGTGGTTGCCGAGGGCGAAGCGGTTATCGCTAACGACGAGCTTGTCTTTAGGGGAGCGGCTTCTTTTCAGGCTGGCCCCGCTGCGGAAGAAATCCAGGGTTTTCCAGGCATAACCGAAGTAGGACATATTATAATAAGCGAGGCCCAGTTGGTAGAAATATTTTGGTCCTTCGACACGGTCGGCCCTGGCACGGTATTCGAGATCCAGCATTTTTTCGATAAGCGCGCCGCGGTTGAAGCCTGCGGAAGTATCGCGTACGGGGCAGTGGATACATTCCCGGAAACGCTCTACGAAGGGGTTGAAGCGGCCGTAGTCGTCCCAGGCAAGGCGGTCCATTCGTTTATAGGTAGCGAGTGCGCTGTCGAGTTGTCCGATTGCAAACTGATGGGTGGCTTTAAGGTTAATGAGGTCGTTGGCGAGGTTTGTATTGTCAGTTTTGCGCAACAGTTCGCGTTCGAAGCGGTTTGGTTCGCCGGATTCGGCGAGCTGAATGAGGTCTTCGATCAATGTAGTCTGAGGGTTGCGATAGAGGTCGCTCAGGGGTGCTCTTACGAGGAAGGCTTTGCCTGGCCTGTTGGACTTTGCATAGAGCCAGCTCATCTTGTCGTTGAGGAAATCGGGGAAGCTGGGATATTTTTGATAGAGGGGGTTTTTGAGCCGGATATCGGCGGCAGTTTCTTCTATGGTGTAGGTGGGTACCTCAAAGCTGAGGATAGTGGCCACGGTTTCGAGGGCTTCGGCCTGTTCCAGGAGGATATCGTCCTTACAGATATCTTTGGCATAGGAAAAGTTAATTTTGGCAGCATAGGCATCTCCGGCGATGAGCTGGAGATAGCCAAGGCCGATTGCCCAGTAGCAGGGGTTGGCATTCCGGCTTTCCCCGCTTACTTTTTGAGTAAATGCCTGTAGTGCGATCAGTTGTTCGCGGATACCTTTTGCCGGTATTTTGTGATAGCGTTGGTTTTCGTTTTTACGGGGATTGAATTCAAGTCCGAGCAACTGTTTTTCGAATTTTTTGATTTCGCGTGCGAGCAATACTTCGAGATATGGGCTTTGGGGATCGAGGCGATAGATTTCCTCCATATCCCGGAGCGGTTTGCTGTCGGGTATGTAAGCACGCATGGCATAGAGGGTGGCGCGCTCGCGATCGTCCTGGCAAAGGAGCAGGCATTTTTCCCATTCCTCGTCGGTATTAATCCGGAAGCTCCGGTAAGCGGACTCGCGCTTGCCCGGGCAGTTGAGGAAGACCCGGGCATAGAGGTAAGCGGCTTCCACATTTCTGCCCATTGCTGCCAGTGCCCCTGCTTTATGGCCAAGAATCCAGAATTCGATGGCGCTGGGGTCGTGGTCAATTTGGGGCATGAGGAAATCAAAGAGGTCGAGGGTGCGTTGGTATTGCCTGGAGTAGTGTGCCATGCGGATGACCTGAAAGGCATAGCGCAGGCGGATATAATCAGATTGCGTACGTTTAAAAGCCTGAACACCGTTATCAATCAGGCGGTCCATTTCCTGTTTGTGATTGTTGTTGCCCTTGTCGGCCCAGGGGTCCAGCTTACGGGTAGCATAGGGCTCGCAATCTTTCGCGAAGATGAGATAGTCCACCGTTTCTCTACATTTATGGCGCACGAGGTACCTGGCAAAAGAATTTTCTTTCAACAGCGGGTCAATAAAATTGCTTTTGGCAGCAATCGCCGTGCGCATTTCCAGTAAATCGGAAAAAGTATAATCATAGATCACTTTGTGAACATCTTCTTCCTTTGGGATATCGCAATAGCGGGCACGCCACTCCCGGACGTTTTCGTCGGCCTGTTCCTTTTTCTGCTGGCCAAAACGTTTATAAATCTCTTCAAAACCGAGGATTTGCGGAGCGCCTGGCAGCCGGTAGTCGGCCATCAGGGGGTGCATAAACGAGTACCCGTAATATCGGTTTACGGCTGGCAGGCATTGGCTACGGCCAAAGGAGGCAGGCAATGCGATAAGGACGAGGACGAAAACCGCTGCCGCGGTCTGAGGCGGCAGGGAAGGCCACTTTTGAACATCAGGGCGAAAAAGCTTTGAATACCCGTTCGGCAGTTTCATACGGCATCCTTTGTATTAACGATGGCTCGATATGGTAAAGGGCGACGGTTTTTGCCGGTGTTCTGCGCAACGCGGGCCGCAGCAGGCGTGCAGCGCTTTTACAGGTTTTCGCGTCCGTGCTTTCCAGCCGGATACGGTCGCCATGATAAAGATAATGCCCATCAAGGTACGTATTTTTTTTGACCATGAAACGGTTAATGCCGATTTGTGTAAACCTTTCAGGGTCGCGTAGTGCAGTTGCTTCAAGTCCGTGGAGCAGCCGCACCAGCCGACCATCCCTGAAGATAACGCCCCATCGGAATACGGGCAGGGCAATGCCCATGGGAAGGGGGTATGGCTCCACCCTGTCGAGGTACGGGCGCAGGGCTTCGTCGCTAAGGATGCTGTTGGATTCTTCCCAGCGCTCGAGGTCGCCGGTATTATAGCACATGAGGATGGCGAGGTCGGCAGGTGGGACGCCTGTGCGCGCTGCATATTTCCACTGGTGCAGGCGCAGGGTGACGCTGAGCTGCCATCCCCGTGCCCGGGATTTTATCTCTTGCAAAAGGGCAAAATAGCGGTCGCGGGTCCCTTCCGTCCAGTCACAGTCCACGTGCAATTCGCGTATTCTGTTTTCCCCCAGGACTTGTCCGGACTGGATTACTTTATTTACGATTTTTTCTGCCAGCAAGCGGACATCGGCCGGGTCTGTTTCCCGGATTGTGCGGTTGGTGATAAAAACGGCAGGTACGATGCGCAAGCCGGAAGGCACGGATTGTATTTGTACCTCTGCCAGTGGTACGGGCACTCCCGCTTCCAGGTCCACATCAAAAAATCGGACGTATAACGTCTTTATCAGGAGTTTTTGGAGGTATCCCACCTCTTGCGCCGTCAGTTCCAGACGTGTTTCCCAGTGGTAAAATGCCCTTTCCGGCACGTCTTCCGGCTTTTCACACGCGGATAGTAACAATAAAAGGATACAGGGTATTTGTTTCATATAATAAGGGGAATTCTTGTTACAGTATGTTGTGCAGGAGGGATTCTCGCAAGTATTCTGCCGCCTTCGGCGGCAGAATAAAATTTTCCGAGACACCGGTTTTGTTGATTTTGCT
>JBEIGB010000177.1:0-3656 GCA_040382095.1 Lewinellaceae bacterium | reverse complement strand
GTTTGACCAGCCGTTTTGGCAGTAGGTGCTGGAAAAAGTCCCTGGCGCTTCGGGGATCGTCGAGCAGCAGTTTTAGAAAAGCGTCGTGTGGGGTGGATTTAGTTTTTTTCATGCCATAAAGATACGGCACGCAGAAGACGGGTCAAGACCAGAAAAACGGAGTTTGTACCACCGGGTGAAAGGAGAGCTTAAAAGGGGTTTTTAATATAAAATGCACATTTTCAGTGTGTTGATATTGGAGATTGGGCGTGATTTGATTTGATAGATGGGACTGCCTGGTAAGTTGAGGTTGTATAAAAAGCCCTGAGGCTGTCATTTGGCGGCTTACGCCGCTCTAAAAAAATTTAATTTTGCCGCCGCAGGCGGCAAAATACTTCTTACACAACCCCAAGCCTATTCCTGTACTTTTTCGCCATAAGCCAGATCCCCTGCATCGCCAAGGCCAGGGACGATATAGGACTTTGCGGTGAGTTCTTCGTCCAGTGCGCCCATCCAGATATGGGCATCCGGGAAGTTCCGCTGGATATATTCGAGGCCCGGAACGGAGGCGATTGCGGTGACGAAATGGATTTCCGAGGGCTTTCCATACTCGAGCAGTGCATTGGTGGCGATGGCCATGGAAGCGCCCGTGGCGAGCATGGGATCCCCCAGGATGAGGACTTTATCGGTCAGTACCGGACAAGAGATGTATTCAAGTTTGATTTCGAAAGACCCGCCTTTATGGTTTTTTCGATATGCTGATACAAAAGCGGATTCCGCATCGTCAAAAACGTTCAATAAGCCCTGATACAGGGGAAGACCTGCCCGGAGGATGGTGGCCAGTACAAGTGGCTGGGAGGGCAGTGCACACTTTGCCACCCCGAGGGGGGTCTCGACATCCTTTACCTGGTAGGCCAGCGTTTTTGAAAGCTCAAAAGCCAGTGCAGTCCCGAGGCGTTCAACGTTCTGCCGGAAACGCATCCTGTCCTGCTGTTTATGGATATCGCGAAGGTCTGCAACGTATTTGTTGGCGATGTGCGCGTGCTGGCTGAGATTGAATATCATGAATTTGTATTTTTTCTAAGGAAAAAAAGGTGCGCTCCTCGGACACCGGAGAAACGCCTTTCTAATTTACGGTTTTTTTTTGCAAAGAAAACAAATTATTCGCCGCTTCTACCAGGCCGATATACATTTCCGGCCATGCTTTCCATCCTTCTGCAGGGTAAAAGGAGCTATTGTGCCAGATCGTACAAAAAGTAGTGCCCACCGCTTTGCACTGTTGGAGAATAGGCGCGATGCGATCGGCTGCCGCTGATGGGTTTAATCCCAGGTAATCTTTCAGGGTGACATCCATGACCTGGAAGGGCTGTATCCACAGGGAACTCCGACGTTCTGCCGGGAGGTCGTACCAGGGAAAAGCGGTCCCCGTACCTGCCCTGAACCCAGGCAAATCGGCAAAGCCCATCGAATAATCCATTTCAAATCCGGCTGACTCCAACCGGCGATAGGTTTCCGGTAAGGAAAGGAACAGGTAATGCTGCCGGGTCTGTGTTGCCGGGATACCTGTTATGGTCTCGAGCCGCTTTTTTTCGAGCGCCAGACGCCCTGGCTTGAAGTTGGAAGCCATGGAAGGATGCAGGCCTGCCGTTGAGCTATTCTCCCGGATTAACGTCTGCATTGCAGGCACCCGATAGTCAATATTTCGGTCGAAACGGGCATAATTGCCCAGCAAAAAAAAGTACAAAGGCTGAAAAGGCGATGCGGTGTGCAGCCCGCGCAAAAATATATGCTGGTCATAGGGGTCGGGGTAGCCGGATAGGCTCTTTAACCGTGCCGCCAAGCTATTGAATTCAAGGGACAGGAGCGATTTGCCGCTTGCCAGGAGTTGCCGCCACCAGGGCCGGTAACGGTAGGCCCAGGCAATATCTACGTCATAAGTCGGCAGGTATCGGTAAGTCGTCCCCGACAGCCCCGGGAGCTTCCATTTCCTTTCCAGAGCATGATAAAGGCTGTGTAGCCAAAGGTCCACGACCGGGAGTTCGAGGATGCCATTTTGATATGCCAGGCATTGGGAAGCAGGGAAACGGCCAAACCGGTCCGGCTGAAAAGGCTGATATTCCTCATACCGGCTCAGCCAATAAAAAACCGAGCTGAACAGGTCAAAAGGAAAATCTGCCCTGTTGGCCGTTACCGGGAAAAAGCCTGGAAATGCCTGCCCGTTTATTATACGTTTCGGCTTCGGTGCGCCACAGCCGCGCTCAAACAACAATCCCGATGCAGGGATGAAAATCTCTTCCTCCGGAGCAGCCAGACCAGCATAGCTATAATTGATCTTTGGCCCGGGATAGGCCAGGAATTCCGCTTCTGAATGGACGAACCGGAAGGGCAGCTTACTGAATACCTCGAATACAATCTGTGCGATGTATCCGACCCTTGGCGTATAGTAAGGTGAAAAGAAAAGGATTTCGGGTATGCTGCCGTCCATGGTGGCGGTAGTTTTGGTTGGAATTTGTTGTCTGCACCGAAAATTAAGCCTTTTCTGGTAAAACAGGTACCGCACTTCCAGAGGGTGTCTTAGAAGTTTATTATTGGTATAACGGACCGAATGATATCTAAAGGCTATTTTTTATATCACGCCGGGCCGCGCAATAAATCTGATGAACATACGGGCTCACCAGGAAGCGCCGGGATGGGCACGCTGCAGGAACTGCATTTCGGCAAGGATGTAGCCCAGGTGTTCGGTGTGGATCCCTTTTTTGCCACCTTGCTGCATCCAGGTATCTTCCGGTTTCTTCAGCGTGGCTTCCTGTAGAACGGCACCAACTTTGTGATCCCAGTGTGTCTTGACTTTTGTAAGATCAGGAGCCAGGCCCAGTGCTGCCACTTGAGTGTCCAGTTCATCCGGCAGGGTGAGTTCACCAGTGAAGCTCCACAAATCGTCCACTGCGCACTGGATTTTCTGGTGGCTCAGTTCCGTCCCGTCGCCGAGGCGGATCATCCACTCCGCACTGTAGCGGAGGTGGTAGGTAATTTCCTTGTGCGCTTTCCGGGCGATAGCGGCAAGCTGTTCGTCCGCACTGTCCATCAGCCCTTCGTAAAGATAAAAATTAAATGCGTCGAAAAAAAACTGTCTGGTAATCGTATAGGCCCAATCCTCGTTTGGCTGTTCGACGAGTAGCACGTTGCGGAATTCCGGAACGTCGCGCAGATACGCGAGGGCATCCTCGGATCTGCCCTTCCCTTCCACTTTTCCGGCGTATTCCAATAATGTCCGTGCCTGTCCCACCTGGTCCAGGGCGATGTTGGTAAGAGCAATATCCTGTTCCAGCACGGGTCCGTGCCCGCACCACTCCGAGAGCCGCTGCCCGAGGATGAGGGCATTATCGCCGAGGCGCAGCAGATAAGCAAATAAGGGCGATGGCATTGTATTATGCTTTATAATTTTTTTGAGCGGGTGTCCGAAAAAGAATTTTTGGCAGCGAATGCCGCCAAAAATTCTTTTGGGGTTATGTAAAAAGGCCGCAAGCCGTCTTTTGGCGGCTTGCGCCGCCCATAATTATTTTGAGCGGACATAATTACCAATAATTCCGCCAAGCTAATTGATTTAATTTGATGTCCCCTCAAAATTTTATTTTGCAGCTGTAGGCGGCAAAATACTTTTTATACAACCTCATACT
>JBEIGB010000176.1:0-3704 GCA_040382095.1 Lewinellaceae bacterium | reverse complement strand
TGCCTTGCGCTACTGCCGTGACCTCGGTATTATCACCTCCGGCGACCCCGTCCGGTTCGCCAACCCCATCTACCGCGAAATGATCACCCGTATCCTGAACTCCTCCATGCAGCGGGGTATTGACCAGGACATCGCCCAGACCACCTGGTACCTGCGCCCCGATGGCTCCCTCGATATGGATAAGCTCCTCGATGCCTTCACCGATTTTTACCGATGGAACTCCGAATCCTGGCTGGAGCGTTTCCAGTACAAAGAGGCCGGCCACCAGCTCCTGCTCATGGCCTTCCTGCAGCGCATCATCAACGGCGGCGGCCGCATCGAACGCGAAATGGCCCTCGGCAACGGCCGTACCGACCTGGCCGTATTCTGGAAAAACCAGGTCTTCCCCATTGAGATAAAAATGCACCACGATGCCCGTTCACAACCCGACGGCCTCCGGCAGCTTGCCCGCTATATGGATAAGCTGGGCCAAAAGCACGGCTATCTGGTCCTTTTTGAAAAGAAAAACTCCGAAGAGCTGCCCTGGGAACAGCGCATTAGAAGGGAAATCCACGCAGTGGATGGGAAAGAGATCGTTTTGTTGGGGATGTAAATAAATTTTCGAAGCTGTCGGAAAAGTCTTTTGTTTGTGGATATGCCGGGGTAATAAATAGCCTGCCTACACCGTTCGGGCATACCGGTGCTCGTCCCATACCTGACCGTTTTTGATTACCGCCTTGGTAGAGATACCTTCCAGCAGGTAGCCATTATGCTCCAACACCTTCATGGAAGCCGAATTGAAGGAAAATACCCCGGCAAAGATCCGGGTCAACTGCAGTTGCTCAAATCCAAAAGCGGTAACGTGTCCAACAGCCGCACTAGCAATTCCCTTTCCCCAGAATGGCTCACCAATCCAGTAGCCCAACTCTGCCGACAACCGATAAACGTCGGTTTGGGCGTGCAACCCTATACAGCCGCAGAGCAACCCATCATATTGTATGCCAAAAATCGTTTTTAACTCCCCGGAAGATACCAGCCGGATGTATTCCCGGGCATTATCCTCCGTATAGGGATGCGGAAAATAGTCCCGCACATTATCCCAGATTTTCCTGTTGTTTGCAAGTAGGCTCAGGGTCTCTACGTCCCCTTCACCTAAGGGGCGGAGTGTAACGCGATTTTCCATGGCAAATTATATATTTCAATTGGTTTGTAACGAAAGGCAAGATAAAGATTTTCAAAGCATTCTCCAAACACCGAAACTAAGCGTCGTATAGCGCAAATCCAGGAAACCCTGCTGAAGGGTGAAACGCCCATTCCATCTTTCACCGGAAAACAGGATGCGTGCAGCGGCAGCAAGGGGATCATCCCCACTGCCCATATATCCGAGATAACCCCGAAAGCTCAAATCCATCTGGACTGGCCCAAAACTGCGGGACAGGCCTGCACCAAACAGCAGAGCATCATTCTGAAACTGATCGTCGCGGTTGGTTTGCCAGATATATACCCCGGCCATACCGGCCAAACACCAATCCCCCCCTAACTCCATACTTTTGGAAAGATCCGAATAAAAACCCGGTGCATCGGTAAAACGTGCCGCTCCCTGCATGTTAGAAGCTGGCATCCGCTGACCAATCCGGAGCATAAAGCCCTCCTTATTCCCTCCTTTAAACAATTGAAGTGTAGTCTGCACATACACATCCCCTGTAGCCCAGCGGCGATCATAAAAACGGTGGAAAACCCTGCGCTCCGTCTTTCTTTCATGGCTAACGACCGCATATTCTGCCGGAATCCAGAACGCCTCCAGGGCAATCTTGCCTGGGGTAACACGATATACTCCCCGCAGTACTGCATTGGCCGTGCGGTCTCCTCGCATGAAATGTCCCTGAAGTTCCCAGCCCAGTGTAGAGTGCTCCGGAACATTACCCCAGCTAAGCTCGGGTATCGGAAGGGCGTTGGGCCCAAGATAGCGCGGCATGGAAATAATGTAAGAACTCCAGTGGGACTTGCCGTCCCACTGCACATTATCTGCCCACCACTGATGATCCTGGGAAGAAGCCACTGATGAAAAGGTGACCAGAACGGATGTTACAAAAAATTTCAATAGAATTACGTTTTTTTAAAAATATATACTATTGAACTTGAATTATTTACATTAATTAAGCTTTTTACACTCGACCATAGGGCCACACCAGCAGCACGTAGTATCCCTAAAGCGCCACTTCCTGTGTACTTTTCGCTGAGCAGTGCCACATAAAAGGGATCCAGCGGCAACGATTTTTGACGGTGTAAAGTAAATCCATGTACAGATACCAGACGGATCAGGGTATCCGGACGGAAATGCCAGAGGTGGCGCGGGACATCGTAACCAGCCCAATAGGCCCCGTACCACTGCGCGTCAAAAGCGGTAAAATTAGGCACTGCGATCAGCAATACCCCCCCGGGCGCAAGTAATGCTGCCGCCCTTGCCAGATATAAATCAGGATCATGCACGTGCTCAAGTACGTGCCACAAAGTGACCGCACCAAATGGACCTTGTAATTTGCCTGTCTCCAGTACTTGCGGGCTGTGTACCTCCAGCCCGAAGCGCTCCATGGCATAAGCCCTTGCTTTAGGGTCGGCTTCTACACCTATGGTTTCGTAGCCATATCCCTTCAAATGGTGCAGAAAATATCCTGTCCCACAGCCAATATCCAGAATCCGCCGCGAAGGAGTGGCCACAGATACCATGCGACGCTTGATGCCCAACATGAAATCCCGGGCGATATGGTATATCTTATTGATCAATCCCTCACGGGTATCACTATGGGAAATATAGCCCTCACTCTGATAATATACCCCTATCCGGTCGGGCGGGGGGATAGGCATGGTGAAACGCAAGCCGCAGGAAGCGCAATCCCATAGCGAAAATGTTTCCCCTGATACGGAATAATCCTTTATTGTTTTTACCCTCGTGACCTCTGTACCCTTACAAAGCGGACACTGTCGGGGAATGGAATTGTCCATAGACATCTGCTGGTTTTACAGCAAATATAACAGGATTGGGTAAAAAGACGGTTCTTCGCCAACGATAGGAAATTTTATTTTGTCTTTTACGCTGCCTCATAAGTCTTTGGGGTTATTTGAAAAAAACGGTCTGTCCTTTGACGGTATTCACCGCCAAAGAATGTTTTTTCCCGGGGCTATCCGAAAAGTATTCCGCCGCCTACGGCGCCAAATGACAAATGAATCCCAACCGATATCCTACTTTCCCAGGCACAAGACAGTCCCTACTCACAAAACCAACAAGTGCTTCTCGCGATACATCGCAACCTCAGAAGATTGGAAGCATACCAAAAAGAACTCTATTCCCCGGGCGATACTAACACGTCTCATCATGGCACCCTGCATGTGCCCTCCTTTGCCGCTGAAATCAACGATGCCTTCGGCCCAATGGCAAAGACGCGCGATATCCGCTTCCGATATACCCTCGACCTTGACCCGGCTACCGAGTACTTACGCCTGGACCGCCTGAAACTGGAAAAAACCCTCCCTAACCTCCTTATCAATGCCTTTAACAAAAAACAATGGATGGCCCAGCTCTTGCGATTGATAGAAGATAACCTCCAGGATGAGCAAATGAACATCCCCTCGCTATCAGATAAAATGTCCGTCAGCAAGTGCCAGCTTTTCCGCAACGTTAATGAAACGACTGGCTTATCCCCTAATCAACTCATTCAGGAAATCCG
>JBEIGB010000175.1:0-3783 GCA_040382095.1 Lewinellaceae bacterium | reverse complement strand
GTGCGATCTAACGTAAAATGCTTCTCGATCACAGTTGCCCCAAGGGCTACTGCTGCTATGGGAACTTCTATCCCCAGCGTATGGTCCGAGTAACCAACTTTAACGCCCAGTTCACGCTGGATATGCAGCATAGCGCGTAAGTTGACGTCCTCCATTGGCGTGGGGTATTCGGTATTGCAGTGTAGCACAGTAAGCTGATTTTTATCTATCCCTTCGTTTAAGATCACCGCTACCGCTGCCTTGACTTCTTCTATATCGGCCATCCCGGTTGAAAGGATAATAGGCCGTCTTTTTCTGGCCACGTGCTGCAGGTATGGCTTGTTAGTAATCTCCCCGGAAGGGATTTTAAACATGGGAGGATTAAGCCCCTCTAAAAAATCTACACTCGCCTCATCAAAGCCGGTGGAGAGAAATTGGATGCCATTCTCCGCACAACAGGAAAGCAAAATAGGATACCAGGATTCGGGAATTTCCAGCTTCCGGAGCATTTCATATTGCGTATCGTCCCCGTCCTGCATATTCGCTATCTGGTATGCTGCTTTTTTTGCTGTCTTGCTTACCAGGCTATCCGCTTTGAACGTCTGAAATTTCACTATATCTGCACCCGCCGCTGCAGCTTTCGCTATCAGGGCCTTTGCCATCTCAAGGCTGCCATTGTGATTGACGCCTGCTTCCGCGATGATAAGAACAGGATTCATTTCAAAAACCTTTTTGCCGGATTACCTATCCACATTTCCCCATCGGGGACATCTTTTAAGAGTACAGCACCCGCTCCAATTATCGCGTTTGCTCCGATTGTAATTCCTTGCTTTATCACCGCATTGGCCCCGATAAGGGCGTTGTTGCCCACACGCACATTTCCGCAAAGTACGGCAGCAGGAGCAACGTGGGCAAAGTCCCCTATTTTCGATTCATGCTCAATGATTGCCCCTGTATTGATAATTGCCCCTTTACCAATTTGTACCTGTGCATTGATACAGGTATTTTTGCCGATATAGGTAGAAGGTTGAATAATCGCCGTAAGAGAAACCTTTGCAGAAGGATCTGTAATGACAAACTGTCGTAATGCGGATACAGCAAAGAATTGGACGATTGATTCCCGGACTTTATTATCTCCAACCGCTGGAAAAACGAACCCCGACCAGTTTATTTTCCCCACTTCACCTTCATAGCCCATGTAAGGTAGATCATAGGGATTTTCTTTTGCCTTTTGCCTATCGAAATATCCTGCAATCTTCGTACCCACTGCCTGCAATGTTTCAATCACCACATAGCTATGGCCGGAATATCCAAACAAGTAAACCTCCTCAGATACGTACACTGCTTGGAATATTCACCGCACGCGCCGCAATGTCTTCACTGTTGGGCAGGGGCATGCGTGGGCATTTTTCAAACATAGGCAACTGGTGCATCAGCGTCCAGACGGGTCTGGTCATGACCCCTGCCCGATTGGTCATCTCCAGGAAAGCATCCCGTTCTGCCGGCCCGGGGAGCAAAAGGGTATTCAGCCAGTAGTTGGCAAAGGAATCTGGCTGCTCCTGTACAAGGGTAAAAGCAGTATCTTCAAAAAAGGCCGCATACCGGGCAGCGGTTGCCCGTTTATTTTGCACAAATCCCTCCAATTGTTCCAATTGAGCGCATGCAAGCGCGGCATTCAGGTTAGGGCAACGATAGTTATATCCGACTTCGTCATGCCAGAATTCCCAAGGATGGGGCATTTTAGCTGTAGTCGTAATATGCTTTGCACGTTTTCCCAGTGCCTCGTCGTTCGTAACAATTATACCCCCACCCCCGCAGGTAACGGTTTTGTTTCCATTGAAACTGAAAGTGCCCAATAGCCCAAAAGTGCCGGTATGACGGTCTTTGTAGAAACTGCCCAGGGATTCGGCTGCATCTTCCACAACGGGAATGTGGCAGGAGGCGCAAAGCGCTACAATGTGGTCAATGGCTACCGGAAAGCCAAAGGTATGCATCGGCAGACAAGCCGATATCCTTCTGCCGCTTGGTTTATGATAAGCTGCTCCGTCGCGCACTACAACTGCTTCGCGGATTAACTCTTCCAGGGCATCTGGCGACATCCCCAAGTGGGTCTTATCGATATCCACGAAAAGTGGCTCTGCGCCAAGGTAAGAAATGGCATTGCAGGTCGCAACGAAAGTCATGGGCTGGGTAATCACCAGATCCCCTTGCCTTACCCCTGCGAGCTTCAGGGCAATATGCAGCGCCGAAGTGCCGTTTACCAACGCTATTGCATATTTTGCGCCGGTGATTTCCTGCATCATCTCCTCAAACCGCCCCACATACGCCCCCACCGAGGAAACAAAAGTCGAGTCAATGGCATCCAGGACATACCTGCGCTCATTGCCGGTAAAGCGGGGCTCGTGCAGGGGGATGGTTCCCTGAGCAGGGTAAAGGCTTTTTATAAAATCAATTACCCGTGTAAAAGCATCCAGGGACTGGTCAGATATTGTAGATATGGGCTTTGTACTGTGCAAGGTTTTCCCTGTTTTCAAACCAGCGAATCGTTTCTGCCAGGCCCTCTTTCAGGCTGTATGCAGGTGACCAGCCCGTAAAAGATTTCAGTTTTTCATAAGAACCACAAAGCCGAAAGACTTCGCTGTTTTCGGGCCGAAGGCGTTCTATTTCTTCGCGGATTCCCGCACTGGGATTAATTTGTGCGATCAGTTCTTTTGCCAGTTGGCCGACAGATACTTCGTTTTGTGTCGCAATATTCACTTCGTGTCCGATCAGGGCCGGGCAATTCGCGATATATTCAAACGCCCTTACGGTATCTTTCACAAAAACCAAGTCCCGGGTCGGTCTTAAATCCCCCAGGTTGATTTCCTGGAAGCCATTCAGAAGCTGTGTGATAATTGTTGGGATTACCGCACGGGCAGATTGCCGGGGACCATAGGTGTTAAATGGTCTTACGATAGTCACTGGCGTCTGAAAACTCCGAAAGAACGCATCTGCAATCGCATCTGCGCCAATCTTGGAAGCAGAATAAGGCGATTGGGGTTGTTTTGGATGGCTTTCGGTAATCGGCACAAATTGTGCCGTGCCATACACCTCGGAGGTAGAGGTAATCATTACCCGTTCAGTCCCTAAATCCCGCGCAGCCTGCAATACATTCAGCGTTCCCTTAATATTGGTATCAATATAGGTATCCGGGGAATGGTAGCTGAAGGGAATAGCAATCAGGGCTGCGAGGTGGTAAACCGTGTGGACATCTTTCATAGCCGTACGCACCCCATTGGGATCGCGGATATCCCCCATAAACACCTCGACTTCGGAGCGTATGGCTTCCGGTAATGCGTCCAGCCAACCCAGGGAATTGAAGGAGTTATACAAGCAAAACGCCCGTACCCTCCAACCACTTGCGACGAGGTGTTCTACCAGGTGGCTACCGATGAAGCCGTCGGCGCCGGTGACTAAATTAATATTACCCAAGTTATGAAACTAATGCTGTTTTCCAATCGAGGATTGTGGACGTAACAGCCCGACGCGTCAAATCTCTGCTGGTAATATCGGCGATTACCTCAAAGCTGATGAAGTTCTCAAGGCTTTCGATTTGAAATACTTCTGCATTTAAGCTGGCAATTCCTAAGTTCAAATAGTACTTACCAGTATTAAGTCCTCGCCTTGGAATGATAATACGTGAAATAAAGTCTCCCGTCTTATTTGTATCAATTGTATTTTCGTTTTGTTCTATTGAATCAGTTTCAAAAATAGTTATACCTTCAGCATTCACAACAGTGAAATGCAGGTAAGTACCCCGCAGGG
>JBEIGB010000174.1:0-3917 GCA_040382095.1 Lewinellaceae bacterium | reverse complement strand
GTCAGTGATGGGGAGCAGTCCGAGTTATTTCAAAAATTGCGATAATTGTCCGGTTGAGCAGGTCAGCTGGGACGATATTCAGCAGTTCCTGTCAAAATTAAACACCAGGACGGGCCAGACGTACCGTCTGCCTACCGAGGCGGAGTGGGAATACGCAGCACGCGGTGGGTCTTCGAGCCGGGGCTATAAATATTCGGGTAGTAACACTATTGATGAGGTGGCGTGGTACACGGGCAATTCCGGGGGTAAAACCCGCCCTGTAGGCCAAAAGAAGACCAACGAGCTTGGGCTATACGATATGAGCGGGAATGTATGGGAGTGGTGCCAGGATTGGTATGGGTCCGATTATTCATCTTCTGCTCAATCTAATCCTAAGGGCCCCAGTACCGGCTCCTACCGTGTCGTACGCGGCGGGTCGTGGGACGACGTCCCGCAGGGTTGCCGCGTTGCCGTCCGCGGCCGCAGCACCCCCGGCCTTCGCGGCGACTACACCGGTTTCCGCCTCTCCAGGACGCTTTAATTTTTAGCCTTTTTACCTTTTTACCTTTTGCAAAGCGCGTTTTTGGGGCTTTGATACGAGGGGGGTGCGCGCAGCGCACCCCCCGCGGGCGGTTATGGGGGCGTGTGGGAGGGCGGGGCCCGTATATATACGAAGCGTTTTTCTTAGCGGCGGCTTATGTTTTTCGGATATATATGTGCGTTTTTTGCGGATATATCCGAAGGTTTTTAAAAAGTGTAGAAAATGGGTTTTGTATATATCCGTCGTATATATACGTTTTTGAGCATTTTTCATAGGGAAGGGGGGATTGGAGCACGGGTGTCCCGCTCTGCATTCTTGGTGTAAACAAGCCCGGGATCGGGGTATTCCCTATGTGAAAGGTATCTTCCCAGGCATATTTTCACTCCCATGCTTGCAGATTTGCTATAAAGTGCTAATTTTACGAACGATATGTAGTATAACCACGATAACCCTGAAGTCTATGCCCTACGAACAGGCAAAAGGCATTGACTCCTCAATGGCCGGTTGGCTGGAGTCTGCCAATAAGGGTAGTAATCACCTATTGGTCATAGCCATAGATGCGTATGATTATTGTCCTGTTTTGAATAACTGCGTCAAAGATGCACAAGACTTTGCGCAGTTGCTCTGGGACAGGTACCAGTTCGAGGAGCGGCTCACCACATTCCTTTTCAACAAAGACGCCACACGTTCCAATATCCTGGAAAAACTCTCGGAGCTGGAAGAGAAAGTACAGGAGCAGGATAGCCTCCTGATTTACTATTCCGGTCATGGAGAGACCAAAGAGAACGCCGGTTACTGGATACCGGTCAATGGCAGGGGCGAACACCGTTACCGGCACGAGTGGGTTTCGACAGATGATTTAATCCGGCATCTGGATGCGATAGACAGCTTTCATACCGTGGTCATTGCGGATGCATGTTTTTCCGGCTCGCTGTTCGCACCTCTTCAAAAGAATACCAGTCCCGGCAATGAGCGGTACAAATCCCGCTTAGGCCTTGCGGCAAGCCATAGCCGTGGAAAGGCACTGGACGGCACGGCCGGGGAAAACAGCCCATTTGCGGAGCGATTATTGCAGAACCTGAAGGAGAACAAATCAGAACTTGGCTTTTGGCGTCTGGCTACTATGGTACAAGAGGAAGTGTCTAAAGTGACGGAAGGCAGGCAGACCCCTGTGTTCAAGCCGTTGAACGTAAAGGGGGACGACTCGGGGCAGTTTGTGTTCAAGTTGAGGAAGGAGGTACTCAATGTACCTATGCATTACCGAGACACTCAAAATACAGATGTATTTCCTTCCGAAAATGGGATTAGGTATTTGACTTCTCCAAGGGCGAATTGTAAGGAAAATAAGACGAATCTGCTCGCCAACTTGAAAGCTGAGGTTCAAGAATGCATAGCACAAGATGACCTATCGGGATCCTTCAAATTGATGGAAGAACGAATCGCAAAAAATCGTCCGATACGCAATACCCTCTTATTGATAAAAGGAAGGTTTTCGCGTTTAAGAAATGCAAGTTTGAGCGGAGCAATGTATGAGGATGTCAAATCTGCGAATTATGCTTCAATTGCCTGTTCTTTATTAGAGTTATCAGGAATGCTGAGTGAGCCAGATATCGAATGACCAAGAAAAAAAGCTAAAATGTCCAGATCCATCAACGAAGTAAAGGCAGAGGTTAAGGAAGTCTTTTCCAGTGACGGGATAGGGGAAGCGATCAAGCAATTAAAAGTGCTTTTACATCCAGAGGGAAGCGCATATAATTCACTTCTTCAGATAGAACAAAAGCTTAAGGAGGTCAACTTGCAGCGGGTTAAAGGTTCAATTGATCAGCGGGAATTAGACATAAAGTATGCCGATCTAGCTGATCGCCTTCTGACCTTACTGGATGATTTGGATATAACCGACCTGGAAGGTCTCAAACCAGGGAAAAAATCTAAACAGGGTAGTTTGCTATACCAAATACCTTCTGAAATGGAGGTACAGAAAGAAACGCGCTGTCGGGTACGCATTGCCTATGAGACTGCTACACTGCTGGAAAATATAGAACTGACCAAAGATACCAACATAAGGGACGTGCGTATTTCTGAGGTTATGCAAGCTGAATTAATAGACCCTTCTCAAGATGCTGCCTTTGTGATCCGGACTTTTAACCGAGCGGAGCAGTTTATTGAAAAAGACGACTACACAGAATGGACATTTTTTGTAAAACCCTTAAGGCAAGGGAGTTTTCCGTTGTTACTGCGCATTTCGGTTATTGAAAAAATAGGAGAGAAAGAGCGGGTAAGGGATATTGTACTCGAAGAAACTGTAGTTATTGTTGCTGAATTGGATAATGTATTTGAACCTGTTTTCAAGGAATCCGGATATGTCGTGAAAGAGAATGAAAAGGATAAAGACTCCCCTGGATTTACTAAAGATGGTGTCAGGCCGATTTCCCCGGTATTAAGGAAGATGGTGTCTGCTGTAGTTGCCCTTGCTGCGCTTATTACGGTTTCCGGAATTGCATACGCCACCCTGCCTCCAGTGCGGATGAATGTTGATTGGACTTTGGCAACTTTACGGAATACGCAAGATGGATATCGGGAATTTGCAGAAAAATACGAAGGGCAGCCTAAAGCCGGGCAGGCTTTAATAAAATTAGAAGAGTTAGACTGGGAGGAAGTAGTCGAAGATAAGTCCACTGCTAATGTGGAACGTTTCGTAGAGGAACATCCGAATGGCCGTTTTGAAAAACGAGCAACGGAGCTTCTTGAGACCTTGTATTATGAAAAATTAGTATCAAACGCACCTCCTGAATCACTCGTTCCCTCAATAGAAAGTTTCATAAAGCGTTTTCCCAAAGGTCACCTTACAGAGAAAGCAAAAAAGAGATTGCGCCGGATCAAACAAGAAGAAAAGAATACTCAAACTGAGAAATCGCCCACCATTTTGCCTCCTGGGAAACAATCGCCCGTTCCCTCGCAGCGTACAATTGCAGCACGTTCTGCAGCGGCGTGGGCAGGGGCTCTGGCGGCAGATACCCCGGAGGCGGTGAGCGAGTACCTGCGTTTGTTCCCCGATGGCCCGGAGGCAGGGCAGGCGCGTAAGTGGCTGGCAGACCGCGCCAGCACGCGCGAGCGCACGGACTGGGAGGCGGCGCTCCGCGCCAATACGATAGAGGCTTATACCGCGCATAAGCGCAGATACCCTTCCGGCGTCTATTCTGCCGAAGCTGATAAGCGGCTGGCCGAATTGCGGGAGGTGGCGGACTTCGAGGCTGTAGTGGCACAGAATACGGTGGCCGCCTACCGTGGATACCTGGAAAAGTACCCCGATGGCGCGCGCGCCGGGGAAGCCCGCAGCCGGCTCAATGCGCTGCAGGCAGCAGCGGAGGAAGCCCAGGCGTGGCAGTCGGCGCGCACG
>JBEIGB010000173.1:0-4021 GCA_040382095.1 Lewinellaceae bacterium | reverse complement strand
CCAATACGTTTCAGTGAGATCATCGCATACGTCTTGCCATTAACCTGAGCGGCAATGACCTCCTCCGGTTCCGGCCCCCGGTTATCGCTGCGGTCCTTAGCCCGGACGTTGGTATTCCCGGCATTGAAAATGGCCCCGTAACCCGGATCGGAAGCGATAACGCGCTCGAAGATATCCCCACTTTCATAAACCAGCTTGCCCTGCTCGTCCCAGATCCCGAAAGAGCGGCCACCAAATGAATAGGCCTTGTCGTAATCGCCATCCCCATCCGTGTCTCCAAATTTGCCGGAGACATTCAGACGCCCAAGTCCTGAAGATAATTTGAGCAGGCTCCTGTTGGGAAAAGCAGCCGAATCGAGCGGAAACTCCACGAAACCAAAGCGAACTTCCTCCACCAGGCCGGAGTAATTCCTGGATTCCCCCTCGTTGGCCGTAAGGAGGTAATTTTTACCCCCAACACTGAAATTGCTGATACCGTCCGGGGAATAAACCCCCAGGACCGGATAATTCGCCATCAGGACCTGATCCCCAAGATCGGAAACATCCAGCGCATTCCCGGGCAGCATGTGGTCTTTATACCCCAGGGGCAGGATCGAGGATATTTTTGGCGTAATCAGATCAACTACGGCCAGGGCATTGTTTTCCTGAAGCGTCACATATGCGGTACTTCCATTGGGCAGAATAGTGATACTCTCCGGTTCGAGGTCCTGGCTCACCGAGGCATTCGGCCCGAAAATACGCACTCCTGCAGCCTGAAGCTGGGTCTTCTGGGCATCAAAAGCAGCGAAATCCAATGTTTGTACACTGCTCTGCTGAATACCGGCGATATTGTCAGGTAAGGTAATTATGGAAATGCTGCCTGGCGGGTCAACACTGTAATCCGGAGCTGGCTCCCCTTCATTGGCCGTGACGATTTTTTTACCGTCAGGCGTAAAGATCAGGTAATCCGGCAAAACGCCGACCTGCACCTTTGCAACATAATCACCGTCCTTATTGAAGAACACCACACTCCCGTTTCCAAAATTGGCCCCCTGGACTGCCGCGGCAATAATCCCGTTTCTGATGGCAATCCGCTGTATAGAAGTACCATAGGAACTCAAGTCCACCGATCTCACCAATGCGGCCGTTCCCGGACCATTGAATGACAGGATTTCGAGTTTATTCTGCAATCCGTTGGCGACATAGAGCCGTTTGGTGGCCGGATCAAAAACAACCACTTCTGCACTCGCGCCCTGGCGGATGGGAAAACTACCGGCATACACCAGGGACAATTCCTCCCTGGGCAAAAGCACAGGCTGGTCGTTGTCTTTAATATATACCATCATTTCGTTGATGACCCCTACAGCGCCATCCCGCACTTCTTTGATCCGTAGTCCGAAATAGCGGTCAGAACCTGTCTGGGCGTTTTCCGGAAAATTCATGGAGAGGGTTTTCCCCGCAACCTGGTCTTTGGGAAAAACCACGGTATCGGCAGCCAGGAGATAGTGGGCCCCGCGGCTGGCTGTAAAATCAGTCGTTTCGACCAGTACCCGCAAATCCTGGGTTGGCGCCTGATCAACCACCAGATTGATCCCTGCATTCAGCGTACCCTCCGTAAAAATTGCAAGATTCGACTCAAAGGCAATGCTCGAGTTGAGTACCGGAGAGAAAGTTCCCGGGGATGCCAATACGGAAGCAGCCCCCACCTGGCCTGCCGGCGTTGCCGAAGGACGCCAGTTAGCCCCATCATTTCCGCTAAGGTCAACGCGCTTGCGCTCAAGGGATGATCCTCCTCCATCCGGAGCAGTAGGCCAGGGGCTTACATCATCGTAGTTGACCGAATCCAGCACCTGACCCAGGGAATTTCTGATTACCAGCGCTTCCCCACCGTTATTCAGGGCGTTGGAAGGAGTGGCCAGGTTATAGAAGGTTTTACCATAGAAATTTTTTGCCCCGTTGCCCAACGGAGCAGCCAGAATAATCCCGCCGGGTGCCAGCGTTGCAGTAGGGAGGACAAATGCAATTTGCCCAAAAGCACCGTTTGTAGGGGTTTGGTCGCGGAGTTCCAATCCGCCCAAAATTGCAGTTCCGGTGCCGGCATTATATATCTCGATAAACTCAAGCGAGTCAGCGCCCGAAGGCGGATTGTACATGATCTCGGTAATGCGCAACTGCGGCGTAGTCCCGTTGAAGACCAGTCGCCCGCTCGTGAAGGTGTCGGTCATAATATTGCCGGCCTGATCGGAAATTGCCCTGACTGCGAGTGAATAATCCACTCCATTGGACATCCCCTCATGAAAAATGGACAGGGTCTGGGCTACCGCACTATAGACCAGGGAATCAACGCGGAGAACAGGTTGAATGCTGTAGTTCGCCGGATTAAGCGCACCATTCGGACCCATATCCAGCTTTACCGCTTCTGTAAACCGGACTTCCCACTGGCGAAAATTCCGGATAGAGACCGTGGAAACCCTGGGCGGTGTATTATCCCCCGCGGAAATGGCAAACTTCGTGAGGTCGAAAGGGATATCCGGAGGTGTCCCGTCCATATTCTGGTTGCCGGATCCGTCCTGCGTCAACCAATTATTGGCAATATTATTAAGCGCGGCAATATACCCGCTCAGGTTGAGCCCGGTCCTGGGCCCTTTATAGGCAGCTACATCCACATCTGTCGTAAGGATAATTGCCGTGGAGCCCACGACGAGGCCGGTATTGTCCAGGGTGCCAAATGCAGTAGCCGGAGCTGCAGTGCCAATGGCCGCAAGAAAGCGGGTAGGTGCCGTAGGGCTATCTCCGAGGTACATCCATAAACCCTCTCCACTCGCCCCTAGTGCGAGGTTGGTCGCTTTTATGGACCCGGAGGTAGCGCTGGAAGAAGTAAAAGTACTCACGTTATAGAACCCGATTACCGTACCTGCGGAAATCGCAGTTTCACCGGAATTCCAGGTCAACGTACCTTCTGTTGTTGCAAAAGCACTGCCCGTCCAGCCTTTGTCTGCAAAGTATATTGTCGTATTTGCAGGAATATCTACGAAGGTAACGATGGCGAAATTGTCGTTGCCGTCAGCATCATAACCTGTAAACGCCAGGTCACCAGCACCCTGGGCCCACGCACCAAAAGGCAAACAAAGGAATAGAAAGCATTTCAGCAATAAGTAAGGTTGTTTCATGTTTGTCATTTTGAAGGATACCTTTAGAATAATAAAAGATTGGTCCTCAGCACATCAATGCAGATGGAAACGGCATATTCCCCACCCTGCCGACCGTAGCAACCAGTTTAATAGAATTTTCCGGTTTCCGTCCATCGCTGCATGAGTTCCAGCACTTCCTGAAGTGGAAGCTGCTCTGTGCGAAGGGTACGTTGATCCGGGGAAACATCGAGTTCCCGATAAATAAAAGCATCGTCAAATCCTATGGAAGCAGCATCATTGCGATTTGCAGCATAAATCAGCAGGGCAGGACGCGCCCAGTAGATCGCCCCGAGGCACATCGGGCATGGCTCGCACGTACTGTAAATGGTACATCCCTCCAACTGGAAGGAGTTCAGTGTGGCACAGGCTTCCCGGATTGCCACGATTTCCGCATGCGCAGTCGGGTCGTTTGTTGCCAGTACCCTGTTGTGCCCCCGGCCTACAATCAACTCGTCTTTTACGATTACACACCCGAAAGGCCCTCCTTCACCAGTTTCCATCCCTGATTTTGCAAGCTTCACGGCTTCCAGCAGGTAATGCCGATGGCGATTCTCCATAGTTTAGGTTGTATTGAACGCACGGCTGGAGACCATTTCGCTTCGCAAAAATGGTCTCCAGCCGTGCGTTCGAAATAATATTTCAAGGCAAGACCAGATGCAAAACATCTATTTGAAGAGGACATGGCGTAACTTTTTGCCACCTACGGCAGCGAAAGGTTTTTTGGGGGAGGTGTATAGAAATCCCCCCGTATGTCGGGGCTGTCCGAAAAGTATGCGGCTGTCTCATAAGTCCTTTGGTGGTTTGCACCGCCAAAGCATATTTCTTAGCGCGGCGGGGGGGGGTGTTGTTTT
>JBEIGB010000172.1:0-4244 GCA_040382095.1 Lewinellaceae bacterium | reverse complement strand
TTGACGGCATAAGCCGGCACATGTCTTCCTGAATGAGCGGCATTTTCCCAATCTTGATCCGCAAAATCAGTCAAATCACCGCTCCAATAAATAACATTTGACGGCATAAGCCGGCAAATGTCTTCCTGAATGAGCGGCATTTTACTTGATTTTTGTTCGCAAAATAAAGGAAAATGCCGCTCAAAAAAAATCTTTCGCCGCCGAAGGCGGCAAAAATCTTTAGGGACTGCCTGCAACTACAGCAGTAGTTGCAGGCAGTCCCGCAAGCTATCCCGCCAATACGGTATAGGCAAAGCAAACACTTCTTTGAATTTTGACTTATCCAAAACACTAAAATAAGGCCGACTGGCCGGGGTAGGAAATTCCGCACTGGAGATAGGGACTACTGTACAGGGAAGTCCAGACAGGTCGAAAACTGCACGGGCAAAATCGAACCAACTACACACGCCCTCGTTCGAATAGTGAAATATCCCCTGCGGAAATCCTCCGGCCGGAAGGCCAAGTGCCACAAAATGCGCAACTAATGCCAGATCGCGTGCATAAGTCGGGCTGCCAATCTGATCGCTCACCACCCGCACCGCTCCCCTCTCCCGGCCGAGCCGCAACATTGTTTTCACAAAATTATGGCCAAAAGCAGAATACACCCAGGAAGTCCGCAGGATGAGCGTAAGGGGATTTATCTGGAGTGCCGCGAGATCCCCGGCAAGCTTAGTGCGGGCATATACCCCCCTGGGAAGCGTCGGGTCATCCTCCCGCAGCGGTCGGTTCAGCGAATTGTGGTAAACGTAATCCGAAGAGAAATGGATGAGTGCCGCACCCTTTCGGGCACAGGCCTCAGCGAGTTCAGCCACCGCATGGTGGTTGATACGCTCCGCCCGACCGGGTTCGGACTCCGCACGGTCAACCCCTGTGTAGGCCGCACAGTTGATACAGACCTCCACCTGATGTTGCCCAAAAAAGGCCTGTATTGCGCCGGGCACCTCAAGGTCAAGCCGTTCCCGGCCCGCGAAAATCCAGCGAAAGCCGTCGGTGGCCTGGGCAATAGCTTGTAATTCCCGCCCGACCTGTCCATTTGCCCCTGTGACCAGGATATGCTTCATGTGCTGTTTTGCTTTATTCCGCCGGGCGATGTGCCCCCCAAAGCGGAAGGCTCCGGTCTTTTTCCGAACAGACCACCGCTTCCTCGGCAAGCCCCCAGTCTATCCGGAGTATGGGGTCATCGAAACAAATACCTCCTTCATGCCCGCGCGAGTAGTAATTATCGCATTTATAAAAAAATTCGGCGTAGGGGCTAAGGACTGCATAGCCATGGGCAAACCCCCTCGGGATGAACAATTGCTTCCTGTTGGCTGCACTGAGCCGAATCCCGAACCATTGGCCAAAAGTCGGAGAACCCCCGCGTATATCCAATGCAATATCCATCACTTCCCCTTCTAAGACCCGCACCAGCTTGGCCTGCGCATGAGCGCCAACCTGGTAATGCAGCCCCCGGATTACGCCATACGACGAACGTGCCTGATTATCCTGCACGAATTGTGCCTCAATCCCGGCTGCTGCGAAGGTTTTTGCATTGAAAGCCTCGTAAAAATATCCCCGCTCGTCTTCCCAAACCTGTGGTTCGAATACGAATAAGCCGGCAATTGGCGTCTCCAGAAATGGCATAACTCACTTTTTTCTGAAAAACAATAGAATTGTAACGCCGTGGAAATTGTACATCCTGCGCAACTGGTTCTCTAAAAAATTCTTGTAGTTTTCCTTCACGTGTTCCGGATAGTTACAGAAAAAAGCGAAAGCAGGATAAGCCAGCGGAAGCTGGGTCACGTATTTGATTTTAACGAATTTGCCCCTGTGCGCCGGTGGCGGGGTTTTTTCGATAATCGGCAGCAGGCGCTCATTGAGCTCCGAGGTCTTGATTTTTTGATTTCGGGCAGCATACACCCCCAGAGCTACCTCCACAGCTTTGAAAATGCGCGTTTTATCCAAAACCGAAATAAAAAGTACCGGCACATCCGTGAACGGTGCGATCCGCTCGTGGATGGCTTTTTCGAAATCCCTTGCCGTATTCGTCTCTTTCTCCACCAGGTCCCACTTGTTGACCAGCAAAACAATGCCCTTGTGCCGCTTTTGTGCCAGTCGGAATATACTCACATCCTGAGCTTCCATACCCGTCTGGGCATCTATTAAAAGCAGGCAGACGTCACACTCTTCGATGGCGTTGATTGCCCGCATGACCGAGTAAAACTCAAGGTTTTCGTGTACTTTGCCTTTCTTCCTTATCCCGGCAGTATCTACCAGGACAAACTCCATATCGAACTTCTTGTAATGGGAATGAATGGCATCCCGGGTGGTACCCGCAATTTCCGTTACAATGTGGCGCTCCTCCCCCAGTAACGCATTCGTCAGGGAAGATTTACCGACATTGGGCTGCCCAACAATCGCGAATTTGGGCAAACTATCGCTGTCAGATATTTCCTCCGCGATATTTTCCACTACAGCATCGAGTAACTCGCCCGTACCGCTGCCCGTAAGCGAAGAGAGAAAAAATGTCTGCTCGAAACCCATGCCCCAGAATTCGTTCGCCTCGAAAAGCCGCTGGCTATTGTCCACTTTATTTACGACCAGCATGACCGGCTTCCTGGAACGACGCAGCAAATCTGCCACCTCCTCGTCCAGGTCGGTAATCCCGGTGGTCACATCCACCATAAAAATGAGCACCGCCGCTTCTTCCACCGCAATTCGGACCTGTGACCGGATGGCCGATTCAAAAACATCTTCTGAATGGAGCACGAACCCGCCCGTATCCACGACCGTGAAATTCTTTCCATTCCAATAGGAGCTGCCGTACTGCCTGTCGCGCGTCACCCCCGCCACATTGTCAATAATCGCCTGCCGCTCACCGATCAAACGGTTGAAAAGCGTTGATTTTCCTACGTTGGGCCGCCCAACGATCGCCACAATATTCCCCATTTCCTCTTTTTTTTCGCCACAAAGATAGGCAAAACTAAAGGGCTATGAAAAAAGACTTTTTCCGCCTTCACCGCTAAATGACAGGACAGGGGCTTTTTCCACAACCCAAAAAAATTATTTCGCCGCCGAAGGCAGCAGAATACGAGACACTCCCACTATTTTTCGAACGCCGATTTTGTTGATTCTGCTTCGCAAAATCAACAGAATCGGCGTTTCAAAAAATGGCCTCTTTAATGCAGGTACCCCAGTCTTTTTAGCATTAATTCATCGTCCCGCCAGTTTTCTTTGACTTTGACAAAAAGCTCAAGAAAAACTTTCTTTTCGAGAAATTTTTCGATAGCGAGCCGCGCCTCGGTGCCCAGTTTTTTGATGCTTTCCCCATTTTTTCCGATCAGGATTGGTTTTTGTGTCTTGCGCGACACAAAAATCGTCGCACCGATCCGTACCAGGGGTAGCCCTTCCCTGGTCGTTTCCCCTTCTTGAAAAGACTCCACGATTACCTCTACAGCGTAGGGAATTTCCTGATGGTAGAGCAACAGAATTTTTTCCCGGATAATTTCGCTTACAAAAAAACGCTCGGGACGATCGGTCAACTGATCTTTAGGGAAATATACCGGACCTTCGGGAAGGTACTGCAAAATCAACTCCAGCAATTTGGCGGTATTGGTCGCATGCAATGCCGAAACAGGCACGATTTCCTCAAAAGGGCACTTTTCTTTCCAGGACAGGATCAGGTTAGCAAGAGCTTCTTCCCTGATCAGGTCGGTTTTATTGATAATCAAAAAACGGGGGACTTTAATCCTGCGCAGTGATTCCAGCAGGGGATCATCGGAGGAATAAGATTCTCCGGGCTCCGTGACCAGCAGCATCAGGTCTGCATCTTCGAATGTGGCACGTACGGATGCGTTCATTGCCTGCTGCATACGGTATGCCGGCTGGTCAATCATACCGGGCGTATCGGAGAAAACCATTTGAAAGTTATCGCCGCTCAGTATTCCCAATATGCGGTGTCGCGTTGTCTGAGGCTTTGCCGTGATGATGGACATCCGCTCTCCGACCAGGGCGTTCATCAAGGTAGATTTTCCAACATTTGGACGGCCGACGATGTTTATAAATCCGGATTTATGCATATTGTGATACGGGTGTTTGTATTTTAGAGCGGCGGTTTGAGGGGATTTTGTTTGGAAAATAGGGGTTTAAAGCGCGGGATAAAAAAATTATTTTAGGGGGAGGGCCACACAAAAAAAACCCGGGCGGGTTTAGGAACCCCCCCATAT
>JBEIGB010000171.1:0-4385 GCA_040382095.1 Lewinellaceae bacterium | reverse complement strand
TGTGGTGCTGCTGGATATCGAAGTGGTAGAGTCCTGGGAGCTGAATGGCAAAATGTACGGCTATTTTAAAGCAACCTTCATCGGGGAGCTGTTGATGAACGAAGGGGATGAGCCTGCCTCGTTACCTTCGGGGACAGGGACGGGTACAAGTATTGCTACTTCCTCTATCAGCGGGACGTCTGCAAATATGCCCGGATCCGGGCGCGGTAGTTCCCTGTTTACAGGCCCTAATTTTCGCAGGACAGCACAGGGGCGGGACGATGGGAACTGCCTATATTGGATGGGACTAATTTTCCTGTTCTTTTTTTTACTGTTTCTGATAAACCTGTGCAGCAGTGGCGACGCAGGAACAGCGGACAATACAGAGCTTGCGGAGTGCGAAGAAAAAAACAAGTCGCTTAAGCGAGAGAACAAACGGCTGCGCCAACTCAACGACAGCCTTTCCACTGCCCTGGAAAAGGCCAGTCTGGACGCAAAACTGAAGAAATTCGCCAGCCGGATCTATTTTTATGGCAATGAGGATCGCATCCGGGAATATTCCCGTGGCGCTATCCGGGAATTGGCCACTTTCTTACGCAAGAATCCAGACTACCGTATCCGCATCGAAGGCCACCGCAACCCAATGGCCAATCTGCCGGAGCAGCTCCGCGACCTGGACCTAAAGCGGGCAGGGAAAGTCAAAGCCTTATTGCTCGAAAATGGGATTACAGAAAACCGTATGGTCGTAGTGGGCAAAGGGGGCTCAGAACCCATTGTGCCACATGATCAGCTCGATCTGGACCCCCAAGGGAACCAATACAACCGCAATATGCGGGTCGAATTAAAAATTATCGAATAACTGGCACCTTATGGCCTGGCACCTCAATCTCGGCATTGATAAAAGGGTATTGCGCAATACCGATCCCGCAGAGCGGGACGCGGAGTTGTTCAAATTCAATATGCTGGGTTTAATGATCATCCTGGTGGCCCTGATCGCTTTCGGGTCAAGCATCGTTTTCCTGCTGCTGATCTCCCACAACCTGGTCCTGTCCGCTTGCCTCGGCCTGCTGATCGGCCTGATGGTTTTCAACCTATACCGCCTGATGCTGGTGACCTCCATCAACGCCTACCATACCGAGCTGGGGGAGTTCCAGTCCGATCACGAGCGACTCTTTAAGCATATCGGCCCAGCCCAGGCGGCAGGCCTGGACGAAGAGACCATACAGGAATTGGTACTTCAGAGGATTTCTGCCTTACGCAGCCTGGCCTTGGAGGATAAAGGCTACCGCCATGATAATGCCCAAATGGCCACCTTCCTGATCAAGCTGCTCATCCTTGCCCTGTTTGCGCTGGTGTTCGCTACCGGGCTGGAGCTGTTCGTGTTCCGCAACCAGTTGAACGGCGCATTCGAAGCCATCCGCCAGGTGTATGCCGCCAGGCCGTATTCCTGGATCATACAGGGCGCCTTGCGCCCGCCAGATGCAGGTGGCTTTTTCCTAATAGAATGTCAATCGGTGCTCTTCGCCATAGATGTGCTCAAATTGGGCCTCGGGCCAGTTAAGATCCTGATAGACCTCGCGGTGGTAGGGATTTTTGTTATCCCGCTGATCCTCACCTACCGGAGCTATGAGCTGATTGACAGCGCGTATGTGCGCGAGCAGGCCCTGCAGGAAATGGGGATTTCCTATTACCACTACCTCAAGACACAGGCATTCTGTCACCAGATCAGCACCCAGAGCGCCTCCGAAGATCTCCATGCCCGCCTGAACAAATCAACTGCCCCTGCATGAAGAGAAGGCAAAAGAATCCAGGCTATTTTTCAAAAGGCAACCTGATTTTCTGGGCTTTGATCCTGTTGTGGATAGGTATCCAGTTCCTGCACCTGCTCGATCCGCTCTTTGACGAAGCAAGGGTTACGGAAAAGTTTAGGAAACTCGAGGCCCAGGAGCGCCTCGAATCTAATCTCGACAGCCTGCGCCAAATAGTGCGCGATAGCATAGAAAAAAAGCAACCTGAACCCGGTTGCCCGGTTGCCCGCTATACCTGGAAGTGGCAGGATCCCTTTACGGGGCGTAATGAAAGCATGTCCTTCGAAATTTGTGAATCTGAGGCTCAAAATGCCGGAAATTTTCGCAAAAATCTCCGCACTGCCGATCTGCGCGAGATCTATGTCCGCATGTCGGAATCCGATACCCTCCCGCTCAACGGGATGGTGCAGAGCTTCCGGGCAACCATCAAATCCCGGGGTATGGGCTACGAAAAAGCCCTCTTCTTTATCGTCGGCGCGATACAGGCCATCCCCTATACCCTGGTGCTCCAGGGTGGCGGCCCGTTGCGCTGCCCTTGCACCCTGGGGCAAGTGTATTACCTCGCCGATTGTCGTGTGAGGGCCGATCGCAGGGGGTGCTGCAACGATATAGAGCCTGCAGGCCTGTTCTCCCCCCTGGAGTTTGCCCTGCACAAAAAAGGCGATTGCGATACGCGCACCTTGTTTGCCTATACGGTTCTTGGCTCTTTGGGCTACGACATCACTATCCTGAATTCCGATGCTGAAGGCCATTCCATCCTCGGCGTCCATAGCCCCCGTGCCCTGGGAAATGGCGACTATATCCGCGGCAAAAACGGCAGGAAGTACTATATCTGGGAGCTCACCGCACCGAGCCCGCCAGGCGTGTACACCTATAATTCCAGTAAAGATTCCTGGTTTTCGGTAATGAAATAAACCATACAAATTATGACCAACCAACTTTTCAACCTTGCGATCATCGTATTTTCCGGTATTGCCTACCTTTTCGCCACAATGTGGGTAATCAAGCGCTGGTTTGGCCAGGATGGGATGCATACCCCTGCATTCATTACGGTGCGCACGGCAGCCCTCGTAGCCGCTTCCATCAACCTCTACGGAATCTCCGAGATCGCCTCCGATGCAGCCTACTTTTTCCTGGAGTCGGGGAACTACTGGAAAGCCGTCTCCTTTTCCGCAGCTTTCTTTGGCTCGATGTGGGCAGCTTCCCTCGTGCTCATTGGTGCCAGCTTCCTCCTTGTCGGCTTACTCACGCCCGAAAAAGAGCGCACCCAACTGGAAGCCAACAATATGGAACTGGCCTTGTCCCACGCTGTTATCCTCATCACCCTCGCCTTCTTGATTTCGCCAGCCCTGGTACGTGTAGCCAATCAGTTTATTCCGTTTCCGGAGACACCGTTTTAGGGATTTGCAATGATGTACACCAGAACTTGCTTAATGTTCATCTGCCACTCCAACGAGGGCGGAAATTTCCGGGGTGAAAACGAATATGCTAACGAAGTGGCCGTTATCGTAGAGGTTGAAAATGGCCTCACAAACTCCAAAGGAAGGTTTGGAGGAAGCGAATTGCAGATCATGCAATATGAGGTTGGTTTACAGAGTGTAAGGATATGGAAATATAGGAAAATTTTATTTCCCCTATTTTTTTTGGAAATCCGGGGAGATGGGGTATATTTAAAGCATCAATTTGTAAAGGGCAGGAAAAAAACAAAAATGGGTTGAGTTTCGAAAAGTTCATATTTTCTATCATGGTTTATCAGCAAATAAAATGGAAGTATGGCTGCGTTTGTGGGGAATGGCCGAAAGCAGCCCGGGCTTTTTCGGCTGTGTTCTTGATCGCGATGAGCAGTCGCACCTTCCAATATATAGTTCATGGGTGAAAGCCCTGGCGGATGTTATAGCAGAGCAGGCGAAGCAGGACTTGCGAATGAATAAAATGCGTACCAAGGTTTCCGCTGAGAATCGGAGGTTAGAGCTTGTACAAGAATTTATGCGTATTGATCTCTCATCGGTACTGCAGTAAAACAAGCTGTTTGTCAATTCTTGCAACATTAGTATTTTAATTAAGCGATAAGGTAGAGTTTAATATAAAAAATTAAATAAAAGTGACACAATTTGAAGTATTATTTCAGGATTCGATTGAACATTCTAAAAATCATGTTTATACAGATAAGATATTAATAAAACTTGCAATTTTAGCAGGTATGGTCTATGATCCAGAGACAGATAAAGAAATTATAGAAAATGATTTATTAGCACTTTCCAGTCAAATATATAATTTGCAATTATTAGACGAATGGCAAAGTTTATTGATCCACAATAAGGGAAATATTAGAATTGGCTTGCAAGAACGATATTCAAAATTTTTATCAGATGATAGTAGTGAAACCCAAATATTATTATTAAATGAAGTAAGGGCAAATTATTCGAAAATTTTAGGTTGGACATTGAGAAAGGCAAAAGAATATAAAATTTATAATGACTAAATACCCAAATTTAACACCAATTTTATACACTACATCCTAGCACCTTCAGGATTTTCTTCTGTTGATTGCTCTGGGTCACTGTTTTTGTAATTGATTTATTTGTTGTGGCGTGTTTT
>JBEIGB010000170.1:0-4758 GCA_040382095.1 Lewinellaceae bacterium | reverse complement strand
CACCTCGAAGTATATCAGATATACGGATACGGTCTCGACGATTGCTACGAAGGCAAATCTTGCGCTGAAGCTGAACAGCGCGGATACGGCCTCGCTATCGGGCCGGATCAACCTGAAACTAAACGCTGTTGATACGGCGTCACTGTCCAACCGGATCAATCAGAAAGTAAATATTTCGGATACCACGGCCATGTTGTCGCCTTATTTGAAAAAGGCCGATACCACTTCGCTATCCAGCCGGATCAACCTGAAGCTGAACGCTGTTGATACGGCGTCATTGTCCAGCCGGATCAATCAGAAAGAAAATATATCGGATACCACAGCCATGCTGTCGCCTTATTTGAAAAAGGCCGATACCACCTCGCTATCTAGCCGGATCAACCTGAAACTGAACGCTGTTGACACGGCGTCACTGTCCAGCCGGATCAACCTGAAGCTGAATGCCGCGGATACTTTAAAATATGTCAAATATGCCGATACAGTCTCCACGATCGGCACGAAGGCTAACCTTGCGCTGAAGCTGAATGCTGCGGATACGGCCTCCTTATCCAATCGTATTGATCAGGTCGGCCTTCCGCAGATGGGGAATACTGCGGGGACTATGCTCTTCTGGGATGGCAGTGCCTGGGTGCGCTTAGCTGCCGGCACTCCCGGACAAGTGTTGTACATCAATAACAACGGCCTTCCGGCATGGGGTAATTTCTCAACGCCCAGTGGTATAACCACAACCGCGGCTACAGCTATTACCGATGTTTCTGCACAAACCGGCGGAACAATCACCGGTATGGGTGGCGCAATTGTAGAATTCGGTATTGTGTATGGGACAGCGCCAAATCCGCTTATCACAGGATCAAAGATAGTGAGTACAGGTAACCCCGCGATGTTTAGTACTTCACTGACGGGTCTGAATCCGGGGACAACCTATTATCTGCGCACGTATGTAACGTCTCTGATGGCCACGAACTATGGAAACGAAGTATCTTTTACGACCAATATTACTTCCATAAACTGTGCAGGTGCCACTCCTGCCGGTAACCTGGTTGCGGGTGTCCCGGCATTATCGGTGAGCTCGGCCATCCCTTACGTTGGGGGAAATGGTGGGACACATAGCGGACAATTATCTGTTCCATCCACGGGCGTAATCGGCCTGACTGCAACACTCGCTGCCGGAACCTTCTCCGGGCCGCTAACCTACACCATAACTGGAACGCCAGGTGGTGCGGGTACCGCTTCTTTTGCGATCAATATCGGTGGCAGGACCTGTACCCTTGACCGGACTGTTGTTGCCGGTCAGATAGCATCCATTGATTGTGCAGGTGCGGTCACTAACGGCACTTTGGTACATGGCCTTTCTGCATTAGGTGTTTCTTCCGTTATTTCTTATACAGGTGGCAATGGTGGCAGCCACAGCGGGCAGACGGTTAAATCGACCGGTGTTTTTGGCTTGACTGCAACCCTTGCAGCCGGTAACTTTGTGAATGGTAATGGCACCCTGAATTATGTTATCAGCGGTACGCCGACAAGTTCGGGTACAGCCAGGTTTGCGATAAATATCGGAGGACAGACTTGTGAGCTCACCCGCACCGTGGTGGAAGGTTCCGTCGCTACCCTGACGTGCGGATTTCCATCAGGAACCCTGGTTGCGGGGTTGACAGTCACTACGCCGGTTACTTTCCAGGCCTCTTATACCGGCGGAAACGGCGGGGCTTATAGCGAGAAGACCATCAATTCTACCGGGGTAACGGGGCTTACCGCTGTACTTACGGCCGGCACTTTTGCCTCCGGGTCAGATATCCTTACTCTTACAATCACTGGCACGCCGAGCGGTTCCGGGAATGCTACTTTCCTGGTCAATGTGGGCGGTCAGACTTGTTCTATAGCCTTCCCGGTTAATCCTGGGTTGATTGGGGATTTGAATAATGGCTGTACTCAGCCAACGCTTGTAAATGGTACGCTGGTGTCCGGTGTCCCATCTGTTGGTGCATTCTTCACCCTGAGTTACACTGGTGGTAACGGAGGTCTTTATAATTCAGATGTTATACTTTCAGGAGGGGTGTCCGGCCTTACCGCCACCCTCCCGTCTGGTAGATTTACTACTAGTACTGGTAATCTTACATTTACTGTGGGTGGAACGCCTACGAGTTCAGGCACTGCAAGCTTTACGATAAGTATTGGGGGGCGGACCTGTACTTTCAATTTCACAGTCAGCCCCTAATCAATAGCTAAGGGGTTGTATGAAAGAATAATTTCACCTTCGGCGGTTTGTACCGCCAAATAATATTTTGAAGGAGCTGTCTCACAAGTCCTTTGGCGGTATTCGTCGCCAAAGGACTTTTTTTTGAAACGCCGATTTTGTTCATTTTGCTTCGCAAAATCAACAAAATCGGCGTTTCAAAAAAATTTATTCTGCTGCCGAAGGCGGCAGAATACTTTTCGGACAGCCCCATAATTATGAGACACCCACAACTTCAGGGGGCTTTTCACACAACTCACGGCTCCGTGATTACAACCATAAAAAGGTTTTTCAGCCACATTTCCGTTGGCTGAAAAACCTTTTTTTATGCCAACTGTTTAGCTTCCAATTTAAATACCGCGGCTTTTCCGCAAAAAATCAATTGAAATGGACAGAAGGGAATTTTTCAAAGAAATGAAAAAGCCGGTCATTTTGACTTGCGCGGTTTGCTTAGGCGCCTGTACCAAAGAATCTATCCTTCCGGATACGGGCGGTAACACTGGCAATGCCCGGCTCACGGTAGATTTAAGTACAGCATTACTGACGGTAGGTTCCTTTGTGACTGGCACCAACGTTATCGTAGTGCGACTGGCTGCAGGCAATGCACCCGCCTCATTTGTTGCACTACAGCGGGAATGTACCCATCAGGGGACGAACGTCAACTGGAACGCTGGCGCCAACGAATTTATCTGTCCTAACCACGGGGCGCGTTTCAATACCAGTGGTGCGAACATCGGCGGTCAGCCAACGGCTGCGCTTCCAAAGTACAATATCGCTATTTCAGGAACTACCCTGACCGTGAGCTGAAGACAGGCGTTTAGCATGTTCTTCCCCATAGTCCCTTTTCGTGGTTTTCATTAGACTTGTTGCGACGGGTCGCCTCGGAGAAAATTGAGGAATTTTTCGTCCATGCAAAGGTTTTTTTGAGGGAAAACAGTTGGGCTATGTAATCGAACGAGGATAAAGTGTGGGTAGAAAAGAGGCACTTTTTAGTCCACGATGATCCTGTTGTCATAAGTCTGATCGGTTTTCCGGTGTATTTTGTGGTGAAAACGCCAACCAGTATGGAGCGCATTGTATTAGGGTTAAGGGAGAACTGGCGCCAATTTGCATTACTCGTCGTTATCAATGGATTTGTTGGCGGAATGGTTGGGCTGGAACGCTCAATTTTACCACAAATCGCCACGCACGAATTTGGCGTTGCTGCCAAGTCCGCTATTTTGTCTTTTATTGTTGCATTCGGGCTGGTCAAAGCGCTCACCAACTATTATGCTGGAGCCTTAGCTGATCGTTATGGCAGGAAAAATTTGCTTGTTGCAGGTTGGGCTTTTGGCATACCGATTCCATTCATGTTGATTTATGCACCTGGGTGGGATTGGATCATCGCTGCGAATATGCTGTTGGGGGTGAATCAGGGTTTGGCATGGAGCAGTACAGTGGTGATGCAATGGTTTATCCGACCTTCCTGGCCACCATCGCAGAGAAGACCCATCCACTCGACAGGGCAAAGAGCATTGGGGTATTCAGGTTGTGGAGGGATCTGGGGTATGCGATTGGGGCAATCTTTACTGGTCTGATCGCAGATATGATGAATATCCCAACCGCTATTTCAATGGTTGGTCTGCTCACACTTTTCTCGGCGGTGGTGATCCGTTGTCGGATGACTTGCTGATCGGGCCGCGCAGCAATCACCCTGAATTATTCTTGCGGCTTTCTTTGTTGCGAAAATGAAAGCAAGCTTCCAGTCCCTTGTAAAGATCCGTTTCATTTTCGTGTTCGTACAAAACACGTGCTCATTTGATATCGGGTCAGAGCTGTTGGATAAACACATCGTCCAACGCCCGCCCCGTCCGTCCATTCTAATCTGAACTTAGGGCCTGTGTGAATTTCCGAGGGGGGCCTAATTCCAAACAGGAGTGGCACAAATTCCGTACAGTAAAAAGAAAAGAATTTTGACGCTCCCATTATCCAGTTTTTGGTATAAAATCAATAGACTTATTGCGAGGGGTCAGCGAGGTGGGAAAAAAGAGCCATTTGCTTCCCACATTAAGGTTTTTTGTGGGAATATAGCCTATCTGTATAAGCACAAAAAGGCAAACTATAGAAAGAAAATGGCCTTTTGACCCCTCAATAAACCCTCTCGCAACAAGTCTAATGTCTTAGTTTAAGTTGTAATTTAATACTCAAAACCGCATCATCTGCCGGGTCTCTACCCAGGTGGAACCGCCGATCTGATAATACCAGCTATTCCCATCGCCAAGCTGTGCCGCTGTGAGGTCAAAGGTATGCCTTCCACGGCCAAATACCCCTTCCTGCTGCAATACCAACTTGCCCGTAAGGTCGAACACGCGCAGCCAGATCCTGTCCTCCGAGGGCAACCAGAACGGCACCGTGGTATGACCACTGAACGGGTTCGGGTAATTCTGCATCGCCCTAGGACGCTGCCCAAATGGACCCATATCCTCAAAGTGCAGGGCCAGCGGGCGTGTTTCTTCGCCCAGGTATCCTTCCGCAGCACTTATCCT
>JBEIGB010000169.1:0-4768 GCA_040382095.1 Lewinellaceae bacterium | reverse complement strand
CGGGTTTTTTATTTTCCCCTCGGCCCTCCTGCTAATTTTGGGTCTCATTCTGCCGTCCCCCCGCCTCCGGGGCCTAAATAATTTTTTTTCGCCACCTGGTTTTCCCAATTTTTCCCCCCAAAACTGCGCCAAAACGAGGTCCATTCAAAATAATTATTGGGGACGATGCCGCCAAAGAATATTTTGAACGAACACTGTTTTCATTGATTTCGCTTAGCGAAATCAATGAAAACAGTGTTCGTTCAAAACTTTATTTCTCCGCCGAAGGCGGCAGAATACTTTTCAGACAGCCTTTTCAAAATAATTACTGGCGGCGAATGCCGCCAAAGAATATTTTTCTGAAACGCCGATTTTATTGATTTTGCTTCGCAAAATCAATAAAATCGGCGTTTCAGAAATTTTATCTGCCGCCGAAGGCGGCGGAATACTTTTCGGACAGCCCCTTTTTTAAAAACATTCTTTGGCGGCGCAAGCCGCTAAAATATTACCTCAACCCTTAATGATTAATCACTACTCGATACGCCGCGGTATCCCTGCCATTGGATACCGCGATGAGGTAGGTACCCGGATACAGGGTATCTGCCTCAAAAAAAGCAATGGTCTGGCCTTTATACACTGTCCGGTTTGCTATCGCTTTTCCGGAAATATCGGTCAGTTGGACCTGCAGGTCTTCTTCCAGTAAGCTGCCAAACTGTACGGCTATCAACCCGGAGGCAGGGTTAGGGAAAATATTGATTTGTAAGTTTTCGATAGCAACCGCTTTAGTGCTTACCGCAGGGTTGTACGTCACCGTTGGTTCGTTGACGGAAGTGACTTTCCGATTGGCATAAACGCCGTAAAATGTTGGACCGATCACATAGGGGTACGCAGAATTGTGTTTCTCATCCACTGTACAGAAGTAGGCATAGGTGCCATTGGGGTATTCCGGGGTCACACAGAACCTGCCGTTGTGCCGGTCGAGGTAATCCGGATCATTGGGCCTTGCGACGAAGCCGTAATCCTCCCGGAAAGCCCCCAGGGGGTAGGTAGTGCTTACCGGCGGGCCATCGGGCACATCGGTACCGTCCGCATGGTGGGTGCGCAGGGTGATATTGCGCAGGGAATAGCCGCTCTTCATACGCACAACGCCCCCGGTACCATCCGTATTTTTATATCCGTAAGCGCCATAAATCGGAAAACCGTCGTAGGCAAAACCGATTAGCGGGGAATGTTTTGCGGGATCAATTTTATAGAGCCCATCGGCATCGTATAGGTTACAGATGGTTGAAACGACGTTGATATCCAGATCGAAAGCAGAGGGGTTCTGGTGGTGGTGATAGTTGCCCATCGCCGGATGTCCTTTGGAACAGTCGAAGCCCAGGCGCTCGTACACCACGGCATCCCTGTTCCACGACTGCGCAGTGCCCGGCCCTCCCGGACAAGTTGGGTTGCCCGGGCCGCCGCAAAAGGAATTGGTCGTGGTATTCCAGGCGACGCCATCCCGATAGTCAAATATGGCGACCCCATTGATGAAAACACCGATATTGCCCAGGGTAGTCGCAGATTTCGTCCCGGTTTCTTCCTTCGGGTTCAGGGGAAAGCGGAAAAGGGCATTCTGGGCAGACGCCTGAGAAGGGTTGCCATCGTTAAACGGACCCGTCGGATAGGAGGGAATGCCATTGGTATTGACATATACAAAATCATTTGAATAGCGCACTAACTGGCAATTGGTCAAGATGCCGTTGCTGATGGCCACGGGATTGCCGCGCACGTAATAACTGCCCACCTGGGAAGTATTCTGCAACCAGGAGCGGATGGCAGGGTGTACCTGTCCAAAAGCTGATGGTGTCACCAGGCACAATAGGGAGAAAAGGTGGATGCGTTTCATGCTGAATATTGATTTTTAACAACTTACAATACCCGGATTATTTTGGTTAACATTATCCATAAAATTTAAAAAAACGAAACCACTTTGAATAAGATTTTTTCGTAAGGGCTTTTACTCCCCCCTTCGTAATAGCAGGCCAGGTTGCCGTTGGGCAGGATGGCAAGGTTAGAGTAGGCGGAAGGGCCTTCGTGTACAAGCATTTTCACCGGCCAGGTCAATCCCTGGTCGTAGGAAATCCTCACGGTCATCTGAATACGGGATTTTTGACTGGCGGGGTTGGAAAAGGCCAGGAAGGGCTTCCGGCCTTTTTTGTCGTACCAGAGCAGGCTCCCCTGACAAACCGGCTCGACGAGCGCACTATCGCCCCTGAGTGCCGACCAGCTCTGCCCGCCATCGCTGCTGGTGGCGACTTGCCGGATGCGCAGGCCGTTATAGTTGCGCATATTGAGCATCAATGTGCCGCCCGGAAGCTCGGCTACGCTGCATTCGTTCACCTGATCCGTAGGCGTCGTACCACCCAGTTGCCAGGTCTGGCCGCCGTCATCGGAGAAGATGGTATGGGAAAAATATTTCTTTGTACCGGTCTCGATATGGTCGCAAGGGATAACCAGGCGGCCCCGGTAAGGCCGGGAACGCATCTGGATACCGTTAACTGGTCCCGTTGCGTACCAGGTCCAGTTTGGCAGCTTGACCTCAGCGGTGATTTCCCGGGGACTGGACCAGTTCGCGCCGTCATCGGTGGAGTTGAGCACAAAAATCCGGCGCGTATCTTTACTACTGCCGTCAATGATTTGCGGCTCGTGGTCTTCGCCGAGGTTCCAGGTCGAGAGCAGTATGATTTTACCGGACTTGTGGTCCACGACCGGGGCGGGATTGCCGCAGGTGTTGCCGGCATCGTCCCAGACCACCTGCATCGCCGACCAGGTTTTGCCCCCATCCATGGAGCGCTTCAGCACCAGGTCAATATCCCCTGCATCGCCGCAGTTTTTGCGCCTCGCTTCCGCAAATGCCAGGAGGGTGCCCTTGAGCGTAGTCACCATTGCCGGGATGCGATAGCAGGCGTATCCGTTTTCACCTGCCGTAAAAACAGGAACCGCTTCCTGGGCGAAGGCAGATTGGGAAACGAGGATAGCTGGTAAGAAAAAGATAGAAAAAAAAGTTGTGCGCCGCATAAAAGGTGAAAATTAACTTCTGTAAAGAAGCAATGTACACCTATTTTCCTGAAGCTGCTGCTGCCTTTCCCGGTTTATTGTTGTAGCGGATTATATTGACCGCCATCCCTTCGAATACAAAAAAGTGCAAAGGCAGTACGGCATACCAATACAATCTTCCCAGGATACCGACCGGACGGAAGGTTGCCGTCTGCTGGAGAAAAGGCTGGCCCTTTTTTTCTATAATCCGGAATTCCAGCCAGGCTTCCCCGGGGAGAATCATTTCCGCGTATAGCAATAAGCGCCGGGATGCTTTGTCGGCAACCAACACGCGCCAGAAATCGAGGGTGTCGCCGGAATAGATCGTATTGAGGTTAGTACGCCCGCGCCGCAGCCCTACCCCACCGAGGAGCTTGTCCAGAAATCCGCGCAATGCCCACAGCCAGTTGCCATAATACCAGCCCCGCTCCCCGCCTATGGACCAGATGTTGTCGAGTACCTGCTCTACGCTTCCCGTCACCGGCCTGAGGCGCTGATCTATAAAACAGCCATTGGTCGGTACGTTGATATGGTCGAGCAGGGAGTTGTCTTTGTAACTCGATACGAGGGCATCTTTCCAGCTCGACACCACGCTGTTCTGCTCGATCCTCTGGAAAGCCATGCGCACAGCATCTTTGTAACAGATAAGCTTGACACCCAGCATTTCCGCAAGATTGTTAGGCTGGGCGATCACTTCCACCTTCATACTGTTGACCAGATTGACTGCCAGACGGTAGGAGGTGCTGGTTACAAAGTACAGCCAGTAGGAGGATAGTTTAGGCGTCATTACCGGCACAGTAAAAATGAAACGCTTCAGCCCGCGCACCTCGGCAAACTGGAGCAGCATCTGCTTATAGGTCAGTACATCCGGACCGCCAATATCATAGGATTGCCCGAAGGTTTCCTGCCGGAGAAGGACACCGGTGAGATATTCCATCACATTGCGGATCGCAATCGGTTGCGTACGGGTATTGAGCCATTTCGGCGTGACCATTACCGGAAGCTTCTCCACCAGATCGCGGATGATTTCGAAAGAAGAGCTACCGGAGCCAACGATAATACCTGCTTTGAGCGCCGTAAGCGGCACCGGACCGGCACGCAAAATATCCTCTACGTTTTTTCGCGAAGAAAGATGCCGCGAAAGCTTTTCCGCATTGACAATACCCCCCAGATAGATTACCTGTCGGGCATTCGTTTGACGGATCAGCTCTACAAAATTGTGTGCAGTACGTGCCTCAAGTTCCTCAAAACTCGCACTTACGTCGCTCATGGAATGAATCAGATAATACGCCGCATCCACATCCCTGAGAGCCTCATCGAAACGAGGGGTTTCCAGAAAATCTACTTCCACAACAGAAATCCCCGGATCTTTGTAAAAACCGGTGTTGGGAAAGCGTGCTTTGTCGCGCACACAACAGATTACCTCGTGCCCCTGTTCCAGGAGCAGCGGCAAAAGCCGTTTTCCGATATAGCCGTTGGCGCCTGTCAGCAGAATTTTCATATTATTGTGTTTCGCAAAATGAGGAAAAACGGCGTCCATTCAATACTTTCCGGGGCTGCCCGAAAAGTATTCTGCCGCCTGCTGCGGCAGAATACTTTTTTTCAGAGCGCCGGTTTTTTTTTTTTTTGGTTGGGAAAAGAAAAAAAAAGGCGGGGGGGAAAAAAATTTAGGAGCCAAAAAAAAAAAAAAAACAAAGCTGTTGTGTTTGGG
>JBEIGB010000168.1:0-4902 GCA_040382095.1 Lewinellaceae bacterium | reverse complement strand
GTGCCCTCTCCGCCATCCCCCACCACCTCCAACCAAATTTTCTCAATCCCTACCCTTCCGAAACCTCCCGGAAACCAGGATTTCAAAATGCCCTTGTAGCTTAGCACAGACGTGGTCTCCGACCTGGGTGCCTTGCCATACCCCCTGCTCGATGGCATCCCTGAAGTGAATCCCACCATATAACCTGGATAACGATGCTTCTTCGGCTGCTTTTTCGAAGGAAGGGAACTTCCGCACCGGAAGACCAAATTCTGTTTCTGTATCATCGGCAAAAGCAAATTCATTTCCAAAAATCTGGGTGAGCAGAACAGCAGCTGTAGTAGAAGCCACACTATGCCCAGACACATACTCGGGAAAAGGCGGCGTCTGCAGCAAAGGCCTCCAGGAGCGATCCAGATGGGCGTTGATGACCGTTTCCGGCCTTACCCGGTGGCTGCGGTATTTCTCGTCCCAACAGGCCATAAAAGCGTCATGCAGGGCGACGGCGACCAAGGCATGCGCCAGAACCGTCTTGCCCATTGGCATTTTTTCTTTTATACAGGCAATCCCGGTTATGCCGATCCAGTGACCGCCCGGTGATATCTTTTTGGTGCCGAATTCCACGTGGCCAATCTGGGAAATATGGTAGGGATTGCAATCCCAGAAATTTGCGATCGCCACTTGTTCCGGGTCTTTTGCCAGAACGATAGAATACACCTCCTGCACTAAATCAAAAAATGGCGTGCCAGAACCCATATCAAATGCTACCGGGGGAAGCGGCACAAACTGATTAGCCGAATCCAGTATCATCGGACGGAGTGTCCTCCAATGCGGCTCTACGGGTGCCATAAAAGCAGGCCCTGTAGGCTGCCAGAAGCCCGGGCCTCGCTTCGGGGTGTACCGGACTAAATTATTTAATTGTAAAAATCCGTCCTGCATGGCCCAGGCCACTATCTGCCTAACCCCTGCATCCACCATTTGAACCCCCGGCGCAGCGAGTTTTAAGGAAAGGGAATCAATCGCTGGTTGAAGTAAGCGTCCTGAAGGCAACAATGCCGCAGCAGTTTTCCATAACGCAAGCACCGAATAGGCATCCGGGTTTTGTACACGAACATTTGGTAAATCCAGCACTAAATTCCGGGTAAGGGACTTCGCCACGGATGGATAAGCGGTCGGCTCTAAAGCAGAAAAAACTTCATAAGCGGCCAATGTGGTATAGGCATAATACCGCGCTGCCGCAACTGGCGAAGTCACATCGCTGACCATAATATCGGTGACCCGCTTGACGGCAGATACATATACAGCCGGAGGCTGAGGAGCAACCGCGTTCAGTCCGGAAAAAGGCAGGAACAATAACAACAGGCAATAGCGCTTCATATCTTCAACGGTTGGGTTTCAAAAGTAGGGGCTTTCGGTTATTGATACCGACGAGATACCTGGTTTGTCCTGTAGCATTCCGAAAACGTTTCAGGCTTCGCACGGCGCCCTCGAAGCGGAGTCCGGATACCAATTGCGGAACGTATTTGAAAGTTCCTGCTTTGCCCCGACCTATCAACAAACACCCATAATTTGCATCCGTTCTTCCAATCCGGATCCGGGTATATTCCACATTTCCAGCCAGCAGGATATCCATGTTGCCATCCCCATCAAAATCGTCGGCCAGGATGGCATGGACCGGGGCATAATTGGCCTCGGCAGGCAGACTGTGCGGGAGAAAAGAGCCGTTCTGGTTTTCCAACCAGATCGTTTCCAAACTATTCACCATCAGCCGGGGGCTCTTTTCCAATGCGGCTTTTCCAAAGAGGTCTGTTGGTATCGCACGGGCATAAGAATCGTACGTCACGTACTGTTTGCGCAGACTCACCACCTGGTCGGTCATTTCATCCCGGGAAGCAAAAGGATAAGCCACCCCATCAATATAATAACACATCAACGGGTCAATGAACCCATTTTTGTCAAAATCGTCATAAAACAGCTCAATAGGTTCTGCATCTGTTGGTTTAAATTGGGCATTCTGCCCCCAATTGCCCGCAATGAGGTCGGAATCGCCATCCCCATCCAGATCAGCATGATGCAGGACATTCCACCAGCCCATCCGTTTATCCGGAAACACCTGCTGCGAAATATCCGCTATTTGCCCCTCCTTGAAATCAAAGCACATTAGGGAGGTCCATTCGCCGCAAACGACCAGCTCTGCACGGCCATCACCATTAAAATCAGCTGCCAGGGCGTGGGTGACCATGCCAAGGGGTTGTTGCCAGGAAATTTTAAATTCCCCTTTTCCATTATTTTCCAGCAATACGCTCGAAGGGGCAAAAGGGTATTTCCCCTGCTCTACCCTTGCGCCGACGAATAAATCCAGATCGCCGTCGCGATCATAATCCCATGGAACCGCCACTGAACCGGAAAAAGATAATTCCGGCAGCGCAGTAGCCGGAGCAGAGAAGAACATCCCCCCATTATTCAAGTACAAGCGGTCCTGCAGGGGCAATCCGGAATCTGGGGCACCATAACCCCCGGAAACTACGTAAAGGTCCTGGTCTTTATCCCCATCTGCATCAAAAAATACCGCATAAGCATCTTCAAAGCGGGCATCCAGGGTCAGCACAGGTTGGTTGGAAGGGATAAAGTTGCCATTGCGGAGTTGTAGGTACAACATCCCTGCCTGCCCTTCAGGACTGCAAATATAGAGATCCTCCAGTCCATCCCCATTGATATCCCCGGCTGCCATCTCCGGACCGTGGTAGGAAATCATGTTCGGAATCATCGGCTGAACCTTAAAATCGTTAACCATGAGCTCCTTATGTACATAATTGAGGGCATCGGCAGGTACAGCGAAAACCGTTTGAACGGATTCTATCCCCCCAGTGGAAACCCGGGGGCAGGGTTCCGTGTCGCGCAGGATATGCGTCTTACCCGCTACCAGTCCGGTACGGACACAACTGACCTCACCCGAAGGCCAACGGATTATTACCGAATCAACAGCAGGGACAGGAAGACCGATATGCAAAGGCAAGGCCATAGCAGATTGAAATCCGTGTACCGGGTTGTTTTCCCCATGGAAGGTACCACTTGGGGTAAATACACTAACTTTAGCCCCTATCGCCTGGGTATTTTTTGTTTCTGAACGGAATTCAAAGCGGATAAATGACCGGGAGGCCCCGTTCTCAACTGCCATATTCCGGAACACCCCGGCGGGTGCGTTCATCCGGTTGAACACCAGGTCGAGGTCGCCGTCCAGATCGAAGTCGGCATAAGCCGCACCGTGGGCAAAATCTTTCCCTTCAAGCCCCCATTCGGCGGTGCGATCGGCAAAGCGGAGGCCGTCGGTATTTTGAAAAATATAATTTTGTAAAGGCGTGGAACGGATAGACTGGAGCATGCCGAACATTTTCTCATCGGTTTTACCCTGGAGGTGCTTGAGGCGTTCGTCGGCATAGAACTTCATAAAATCGCGGTTGATCATATCCCGCCCATAGCCGTTGGTGACGAAGAGGTCCTTAAAACCATCGTTGTTATAATCTGCAAAGAGGGCAGCCCAGCTCCAGTCGGTATTGGAAATCCCGGCAAACTGGCCAATTTCACTGAAAGTGCCGTTGCCGTTGTTGAGGTGGAGCATATTGCGCATGAGCTGGTGGTGAAAGCCGTTGTCCACCATATTATTGTAAAGCTCAAAATTATCCGGCGCGTAGAGGAGTTTTTGTCGTTCGTTATCGCGGGGCAGCATATCGAGCGTGAAAATATCCATCCAGCCATCGTTGTTGATATCTGCGATATCCAGGCCCATCGAAAAATTGGAAATATGCGGGATTTGGGTTTTAAGTACTTCCCTGAAAGTTCCGTTTTGATTATTGAGATAGAGGTAATCTTCCTCTACATAATCGTTTGACACATAAATATCTGGCCATCCGTCGTTGTTTACATCAGCCACGTTAATTCCAAGACCGTAGCCCAGTGGATTGGATTTAATCCCTGCCTGCAAAGTAATATCAAAAAAATGGCCATTCCGGTTTTCATAGAGATGGTCGCCCGCATCCGGGTCCACCTGGTTTTTGACGAAGGCCGCATCGAAATTCCGGAATTGCTTCACATTGTGGTTGAGGATGTATGCGTCTAAGTCCCCGTCGCGGTCCATATCAAAGAATACCGCCATTGTACTATGGCCCGGATCGGCCAGTCCGAATTCTGCCGCCCTATCGGTAAAAGTCAGGTTCCCGTTATTGATAAAAAGCTGGTTTCTGCGCTTTTCCGGAGCCAGATTACCGGAGTAGCAAACATAGATATCGAGCCAGCCATCCCCATTCACATCCGCGATGGAAACCCCGGTTTTCCACCCCTTATTCCCTTCTGTACCAGATTTTTTGGTGATATCTTCAAATTGAAAGCCCCCTTTATTAAGATAGAGTTTATTGGGACCGACGTTAGAAGTAAAATACAGGTCCGGAAGACCGTCGTTATTAAAATCCCCTGCCCCTACTCCCCCGCCGTTATAATAATACTCATACGTGACGATATTGAGCTCCGGCGTTTCGGGCAAGATATTTTCGAATGTAATCCCTGTTTGGGAAGGAGATAAAGAAGAGAAAAGCGGCTGGGCATTTCCCTTGTCAGCACAGGTGAGTGCCAGAGATAGGGCGATGCCCTGGAGAAAGGTTTTTGGAGGGAATCCCATGATGAATATTAATTTTGATTTTGCAAAGCAAAATCAAAATTAATATTCTTTATCGTTTGTGCCAGTCCAGTAAAACATTTGCCGCCTTCGGCGGCGGTGTTTTTTTCAGGGGGACATTTTTATTGATTTTGCTGCGCAAAATCAATAAAAATGTCCCCCTGAAAAAGTGTTCTTTGGCGGCGTGCGCCGCCAAAGGATATTTTTTTTAAATGGGGTTGTGTAAAAAACCCCTGGCTTGTCATTTGGCGGCC
>JBEIGB010000167.1:0-5007 GCA_040382095.1 Lewinellaceae bacterium | reverse complement strand
GGGATGATAGAAATTGAAGAAGGGCTTTATGGGGAGGTTTTGACTGTGGACGGTTGACGGTGGACTGGGGACGGTTGACGGTTGACGGTGGACGGTGGACGGGGGACGGGGGACGGGGGATGAAATATATAGACGCCGCAATGTGTACCCTTTTCAAAAAAAAATCTTTACAAATATGCTGGGGCCTTGTACAATATTTTATCTTTTCCGCGATTATCAAAATTGGATTATTAGATTGAGCTGATCCCTGCGCTATGGGTTTTTATACACCTAAAAACAATATACACATGCATGTAAGAAGTCTTCTATTCCTATCCTGTTTACTTATTGGATTACAGGTTAGTGGGCAAAAAACAGGTAAGTCCATCGCTGCGCCCGTTGTGGAGCGCCCGGTAACTACCCATTTTGACCAGCGCTTGTACGAAGGTATGAAATGGCGGCTCGTAGGTCCTTTTCGCGGGGGACGCTCGTGTACGGTGACCGGTGTGCGGAACCAGCCCAACCTCTACTACCAGGGCACTGCAGGTGGTGGTGTATGGCGCACCCTGGACGGTGGGCAGACCTGGCATTGCATCTCCGACGGGTTTTTCGGAGGGTCCATTGGTGCCGTCGTCGTTGCAGAAAGTGATCCCAATGTCCTGTACGTTGGGGAAGGCGAACAGACCGTGCGCGGCAACGTCTCCTCCGGCTGGGGGCTATGGCGCTCCACCGATGCGGGAAAGACCTGGAAATCCATTGGGCTTAAATCTTCTGAGCATATTGGCAGAATCCGGGTACACCCAAATAACCCCGATCTGGTCTATGTAGCGGCTATGGGGAACCTCTGGAAGCCCAGCCAGGAACGTGGGGTTTATCGCTCTAAAGATGGGGGTAAAACCTGGGAGCGCATCCTCTTCGAAAGCGAAAAAGCAGGTGCCGTGGACTTAATCCTCGATCCGAATAATCCCCGTATCCTCTACGCAAGTACCTGGGAAATCAGCCGCAATGGCTACCGCATGGATAGCGGGGGCCCCGGCTCCCATCTCTGGAAAAGTACCGACGGCGGCGATACCTGGACCAAACTCACCCATCAGCCGGGTATGCCCAAAGGTACCATCGGTATCATCGGCATCGCCGTATCTCCCGTCAATTCCAATCGCCTCTGGGCCTGCATTGAACACCTCGATGGCGGTGTATTCCGCTCCGACGACGGTGGCGAGACCTGGACGCGCACGAGCGATTTTCGGGAATTGAGGCAACGCGCATGGTACTACTCCCGCATCTACGCCGATACCAAAGATGAAAACAAAGTCTATGTAGCCAATGTGGACTTCTGGCGCTCCGATGACGGGGGTAAAAATTGGACCAGTATCGAAACGCCCCACGGTGATCACCATGACCTCTGGATAGATCCCGACAACAACCAGCGGATGGTTATAGCCGACGATGGCGGAGCTCAGGTTAGTTACGATGCGGGCCAGAATTGGACGACTTATCATAACCAACCCACCGCCCAGTTCTACCGCGTCACTACCGATAACCACTTCCCGTACCGGATACTTGGTGCCCAACAAGACAACAGCACCGTGCGCATCCTCCATCGAAGTGCCGGCGGTTATATCACCGAAAAAGACTGGGATATTTCCGCGGGGGGCGAAAGTGCCCACCTTGCCCCGGACCCGGATGATCCGGATATCGTCTATGCAGGGACCTATAAAGGCTATATGAGCCGCCTGGACCACAAGACCGGCCAGGAAAGGAGTACCAACGTTTGGCCGGATAACCCTGCCGGCTCCGGCGTAGAAGTTATGAAATACCGGTTCAACTGGAATTACCCCATCTTCTTTAGCCCACACGACGGCAACAAGCTGTATGCGGGCTCTAACTACCTGCACGTAAGCTACAACGAAGGGCAGTCCTGGGAAGTCATAAGCCCAGACCTTACCCGGGGCGAGCCGGAAACACTCAAGTCTTCCGGGGGGCCGATTACACAGGATAATACTGGCGTGGAATACTATGCCAATATCTTTGCCGTGACCGAATCCGCCCAGGAACCTGGTGTCATCTGGGCAGGTAGCGATGACGGTCTCCTGCACCTTACCCGCGATGGCGGCAAAACCTGGACTAATGTGACCCCTCCCGGCGCTCCGAAGTACAATATGATGAATAGTATTGAGGTAAACCCATTTGTAAAGGGCGGTGCATACCTGGCAGCCACTAGCTATAAATTCGGCGACTACACCCCGTATCTCTACAAAACCACCGATTACGGCAAAACCTGGACCCTCATCACCTCGGGAATTGACCCGCGATTCTATACCCGGGTAATTCGCGCCGACCCCAAGCGGCAAGGATTACTCTATGCCGGTACCGAATGGGGTATGTACCTCTCTTTCGACGATGGCGCCAGTTGGCACCCTTTCCAGCTCAACCTGCCCATCACCGCTATCGCCGACCTGCATATCCGGGACAATGCCCTCATCGCAGCTACCCATGGCCGCAGCTTCTGGATGATTGACGACCTCACCCCCCTGCACCAGCTAAATGCAGCGGTAGCAGCCAAAGAATTTCACCTGTTTCAGCCCAAAGCATCCTATCGAATGGCACAGGAGGAAGGTGGGAACAAAGCCGCTTTGCGCACGCAGGGAGAAAATCACCCCAATGGCGTCCTATTCCATTTCTACCTCAAATCCGTCACCGATAGCCTACAGGTGAAACTCGAGCTGTTGGAACCCGATGGAGACCTCATCCGTGCGTACAGCAATTCGTCGAAAGACCGCCGCAGTATGCTGCCCGTCAAAAACGGTGGCAACCGGTTTGTCTGGGACATGCGATATCCCGGATTCAAAGACTTCCCCGGAATGGTGCTGTACTCGTCCCCGAATCGCGGGCCCAGGGCCGTACCTGGCTCATACAAAGCTCGCCTGACCGTCAACGGCAAAAGTGTAGAGCAATCCTTCGAAATCCTGAAAGACCCACGACTGCCCAACAACGCAGCCGCCTACCAGGAGCAGTTAGACTTCTTACTCCAGGTGCGCGACCGTGTCAGCGAAGCCCATCAGGCTATATCGGATATCCGGGCTGTTAAAAAAGATATCAGCTATCTAAAGGAAAAAGCAGGCAGCAACCCACAGTACCAGGGACTTATCCAACAGGCTGAAGAACTCGAGAAGGAACTCTCCAAAGTAGAAGGCCAGATCCACCAGGTAAAGAACCAGAGCCAGCAGGATCCCCTCAACTACGGAATCAAGGTCAATAACCGACTTGCTTTCCTTATGGCCGACCAGCAGCTCGGCGATTTTCCGCCTACTGACCAGGCCAGGGCTGTGTATGACGTGTTGTCCAGAGAATTACAGGGTTATCTGGACCAGTTACAGCCCCTGCTCAAAGGAGGTGTGGACCGCCTCAATAAAGCCGCCGTCGAACAGCGGATGCCCTTGCTGAAGAGTTTGTAACTAGTAATCCGCGCAAGGAAGGTGCTTATTAGCAGGGCAAAAATTTTACTTGCAGCGTTTAAACCTTTCGATACCGCAGCTATCAAAGGTTTAAACGCTGCGTATGTTTAACTTAAAATGGCTTCTCGCCCTGTCCCTGCTTGGGGGACTCGTCCGGGGGGCTGGCCAGAACAGGCCAAATTTCGTTTTCATCCTCGCCGATGACCAAAGCTGGAACGGTACCTCCGTGCTCATGGACCCACAGCGGGCCGATTCGCGGAGCGATTTCCATCGAACGCCCCATGGCACCTCAACGGAAAAGGGCCAGCGTTCCATGGTTTTCAGCGCAGCGATGGGGAAACGGGCAATGACGATGGCAATCAAGGCGGATTGATCCAGAATAACCCAAGGAAAATCTTCAGCATCACCGATTCGGCCTGTACCTTTATGGCCGATGCCGTGCGCCTGGGGAAGCCCTTTTTCGTCCAGATTTCTCACCACGCCCCCCGAAAGCCTATCGAGACCCGCCAGGCGACCCTGACCGAATGGTCAAATACTGCTTTGCACCCGCCGGGACAACGGCATAAAGACCCGGAGTACGCAGCTATGCTGGCAGATATGGATGTAGGGCTCGGTATCCTTTTCGATAAGATAAAGTCCCTTGGGATAGATTCGAATACCTATATTGCGGTGGAAACCCCAGCAGGGGGCGTACAAAAAATTCCCCTCGCAAGCCTGTCAGCAGCCGATGCGGAATATGCACAGAAAAAAATAGGGCGGATCAGCCAGATCAATGGGCTGAAATCATACGATAAAAGAACAGATAAAAACCGTTGGGCCCTTCCCGGTGTTTTAGGCATATTGACCCTTTTTTCTATAGTGCTGACGTTTCTGGTTCGTCAAAAGGGTTTTAGCGTTTGGGGTATTGCAGTTGCTGCCCTCGGCCTTCAGATCGCGTTGTTTACTTTATTTAGCTTTGGGCCGCGTATTCAGGCAGAATCGCTTACGGATCCTTTGTTTATTGAATCCGCATTTCGTCCGTTCAAGCCCAAAATAGCGACTTCCTGGGACGACAAATACTTTTACGTATCTTCGCTTGGTCTCCCATCGCACAATATGATGGTCGGTATTACCAAGTGGCAGCAGCAGGTGCCCATTCCGCAATGCTATGTCGGCAGCAACGCATGGCCCATCCCGTTAAACCCGGAGTTGTCCAATCAGCCACTGGCTATTGAGCAACATTTCATGAAAGGAGCGGTGGCGATTGCAGTAAACGGGATCCCGATTTTTAATGCCCGCAACAATACCGGTCTGGATTCCTACCTGGCAGGCGAGCTGGATAGTTTTGGCGGGCATTGCGGCAGGGCAGACGATTACCATTATCACATTGCGCCGCTACATCTCGAAGGGCAGTCCGGAGGGGTTTTACCGATTGGTTTTGCCCTGGACGGTTATGCCCTTTATGGGAGACGGGAGACGGTGGACGGGAGACGGGGGACGGGGGATGGTTGATTAGGGATGTTATAAGGGGGAAGGGATAAGGGTGAAGTTGGAATTATGTGTAGGTTATATTTTAGTTATATCTGAAGAGAGT
>JBEIGB010000166.1:0-5017 GCA_040382095.1 Lewinellaceae bacterium | reverse complement strand
CTTTTTACACAACCCCATACTTTTTACACAACCTCATAAAATTTTTTAAAACGCGTATTTTGTAAATTTTGATTCGAAAAATGAACAAAATACGCGTTTTAAAAAAATATTCTTTGGCGGCATGAGCCGCCAAATGACTGTCTATTATCCAACCCTTACCAGTTATTGTTTAAGATAAGGGATAAATATCAACGCGCCGATGACCGCAGCGGCGATGGCAGCGAGCAAAACCGCAGCGGCCGCTACGTCCTTTGCCCTTCCTGCAAGCACGTGATGCCCAGGGGATATTAGGTCGGTCAGAAATTCAAGGGCTGTATTCAGGGCCTCCGCAATCCAGACGATGGCGATGGCTACTACAAGAAATATCCATTCTGTAGTATTTACTTTGTAATACAGTCCGGCCAAAATCACGGCTGTTGTTGCCAGAAAATGGATACGGGCGTTGGGTTGTGTGAGCAACAACAACGCGATACCGCGGAATGCATAAACAAAACTCCGCAGTCTTCTGATTAGGGTTTCAACCATAACACAACGATTGTCTATTTGCGTAGTAATGATTCAGGGTATGTAAAAAGTCTCGTCGCGGTGTATGACAAAGATATTTTTTTAAGTGATGCTGTCTCATAAGTACTTTGTTGTTCACCTCCATTTATTTTTTTACCTGATCTTTTAATGCTGTAATAAGGTTATCTTAACAGGCCTGTTCAGAAATGGTCCCGGGCAATTTCTAAAACCAGTTTAAAACCAAATAAACCAAGAAAACGCTATGGAAGAAATATTCATCATGGCCGCAATGCGCACGCCGATCGGGAGTTTCGGTGGTAGCCTGGCAGGCTTCAGCGCAACGGAACTGGGTGCATTAGTGGTAAGCGGGGCCCTTGCCAAAGCCGGGATTGCACCCGAAATGGTCGAAGAAGTTATTATGGGCAACGTCTGCTCAGCCAACCTGGGGCAGGCGCCGGCGCGGCAGGTAGCACTGGGTGCCAAAATCGGTACAAATGTGCCCTGTACCACAGTAAATAAAGTCTGTGCCTCCGGCCTGAAAGCGGTGATGTACGGCGCGCAGTCCATTCAACTCAGACAAGCCGGCCTGGTGGTTGCAGGTGGCATGGAAAGTATGTCGAATATCCCGTTCTATGTGCCCTCGGCCCGCTGGGGCAATAAATACGGCAATGTGCAAATGCTCGATGGCCTTGTCCGCGATGGGCTTACCGATGCCTATGACCATCAGGCAATGGGCGTGTGTGCTGATGCTACCGCCCAAAAATACTCGTTCAGCCGCGCAGCGCAGGATGCGTATGCTATACGTTCCTATCAACGCGCGGCAAATGCTACGCAAAAAGGGTATTTTGGCAATGAAATCTTCCCGGTACAGGCACCTGTGAAAAAAGGTGTGTCGGTTACCATTTCGGAAGATGAGGAATATAAACGGGTAGATTTTGAAAAAATCCCCGCACTTCTTCCGGCATTTACCTCCGATGGAACTGTAACTGCGGCCAATGCTTCTACAATCAACGATGGGGCGGCTGCCGTCGTCCTGGCGGGTAAGGAAAAAACCGGGGCCCTGGGATTAAAACCCATCGCCCGCATCCTTGGCTATGCAGATGCCGAGCAGGCCCCTGACTGCTTCCCGACCACCCCTATCCTCGCTGCGCCTAAGGCACTCCAAAGGGCCGGCCTGAGTATCGGAGATATTGACTTCTTCGAAGTCAATGAAGCTTTTGCCGTAGTCCCTATGGCGTTTTGCCACGAACTGCGCGTCCCGGAAGAAAAAATGAATGTTTTTGGTGGCGCCTGCGCTCTCGGCCATCCCCTCGGTGCCTCGGGGGCAAGAATCCTGGCTACGCTCGTCAACGTCCTGCATTGCCACCGGGCGCGGTACGGGCTTGCCGCCATCTGCAATGGTGGGGGCGGTGCTTCGGCAATGGTCATCGAAAGGCTTTAAAGGGCTTGTGAATATGTCAGAAAGTATTTTTCCGGGAAAATTATTATTTTGTCCCCCGGTCATGTAGCTTGCCCCATACTGTTTTAAGCCCTGAGTCTAAATGTTCCCTCGCGGAGATCAGGCTGCCGTTGCCTGCCGATTTTTTAAATTCACAAAAACAAAAAACGCATGAGATTATCCCTACTGCTGATGCTTTGGGTACTGTTCTGCCCTTATCCGTTTTATGCCCAAAAAATGCCGCTCAACTATTACCTTCCCGAGATTCAGTACGATCCGCGGATTCCTACTCCTGAGGCTTATCTCGGCTACCAGATCGGGGAATGGCATATCAGTCACGACCAGCAATATGCGTATATGCGCAAACTGGCGGAGCTTTCGCCCCGGGTCAAACTGGTCGAGCATGGCCGGACCTACGAAAACCGCCCCCTCATCCATCTCATCATCACCTCAGAGAAAAACCATCAGAACCTGGAGAATATCCGGGCCCAGCACGTGGCGCTCAGCAATCCTTCAGAATCCGGTAAGCTGAATACCGAAAATATGCCTTCTGTACTGCTTCAGGGGTTCAGTATTCATGGAAATGAAGCCAGTGGCGCAAATGCGGCGCCATTGGTCGCCTATTATCTGACGGCAGGCCAGGGAGCGGCTATCGAAAAGCTCCTCGATGAGGTTGTGATCCTCTTTGATCCCAGCTTCAACCCGGATGGGCTTACCCGGTTTTCTGCCTGGGCCAACTATCATAAAAACGTACACCTCACCGGTGACCCGCAGGACAGGGAATACGCAGAGGCCTGGCCAGGGGGCCGGTTTAACCACTACTGGTTTGATCTCAACCGCGACTGGCTTCTGGGGGCACACCCGGAATCCAGAGCAAGGTCTAAGGTGTTTCACGATTGGAAACCCAATATCCTGACTGACCATCATGAGATGGGCTCAAACGCTACCTTCTTTTTCATGCCCGGTGTCTCTACCCGGGTCAACCCGATTACCCCAAAAGAAAACCAGGAGCTCACAGCCAAAATCGGGGAATACCACGCAAAATATCTCGATGAAATCGGCTCCCTGTATTACTCCCAGGAAGGATATGATGACTTCTATTACGGAAAGGGCTCTACCTTCCCCGATGCCAATGGCTGTATCGGTATCCTCTTTGAGCAGGCAAGCTCCCGCGGCCACCTGCAGGAAACGGCCAACGGCCCCCTGCATTTCCATTTTACTATCCGGAATCAGGTCCGTACCGCCCTTTCTACCCATGAAGCCGCGGTGCGCCTTCGCCGCCAATTGCTGGAGCACCAGCGCAGCTTTTTTAAAGATGCCCTCCAGGAGGGGCGCATGGACGCCCGAAAGGGGTTCGTCTTCGGCGACCCGTTCGATCCTGCCCGTACCGATCAACTCGTCGAAATCCTGCGTCGCCATCAAATAGAGGTCTTCAACCTTAAAAATCCAGTCGAGGCAGATGGAAAAAAATTCGAGCCTGGCTCCGCTTTTGTCGTACCACTCGAACAACGTCAGTATCGCCTGATCCGCGGTATTTTCGAGACTTCGACGACTTTCGAAGACAGTATCTTCTACGATGTGTCGAGTTGGACGCTGCCCCTGTCATTTAACCTTCCATACGCCAGTTTTTCAAAAAACTGGAGTACCGGCCTGCTGGGCCAGAAAGTGGATGGCGATCGCCCGCAACGCCCCTCAACCCAGGCGCCAGGTATGAGCAGCTATGCCTACTTAATGGAATGGGACCACTACTACGCCCCAAAGGCCTTGTATCAAATCCTGAAAGCCGGTGTACGGGCTAAAGTAGGCCGCGAACCATTTGTCCTCAATAACAAACGCTACGAACCCGGAACAGTCATGATCCCTGTGGCCAACCAGGAAAAAACAGCAGAAGAAATCCATGCCCTCATCTCCAAAGCCTCCGCGGCAAGCGGGGTGCCGTTTACCCCCGTCCCAACCGGATTCACGACCATCGGGATTGACCTGGGCAGCAATGCCTTCAGCACGCTTCGTACGCCTCAGGTAGCAATTATTGTCGGTGAAGGGGTTTCTCCGGGTACGGCAGGGGAAGCGTGGCACCTCCTGGATACGCGCTATGATATGGTCGTCACCAAACTCGAGGCCAGTAGTGTTGGCCGTGCCGACCTTAGCCGGTATAACGTCATCGTTATGGGCGCAGGCGCCTATTCGACCGTGGGATCCAATGGCGCATCCAAATTGAAAGCCTGGGTACAGGATGGGGGCACCCTCGTCGGTATCCAAAGTGCTATCAGCTGGCTCAAAGCACAGGGGATCGGGGCTGTAGAAATCCGGCAGCGCAAAGACCAGGAAAAAACTCCTGCTCCAAGGCCTTATATCCAAATGGACGAGGATATGGCTTCCACCGAAATCCCCGGTACGATTTTCGAAGCGGAAATTGATCCTACCCATCCTCTCGGATTCGGTTATCGCAATAGCAAATTGCCCGTTTTCCGGGATAGCGAACTTTTCCTCGAGCTGGGCAAAAACCCTTATGCCACCCCACTACGCTATACAGATAACCCACTCCTCAGTGGGTATATCAAACGCTCGATGAGCGACCTGCCCAATCGGAGCGCCGCAATCGTAGTCTCCGGAGAAGGCAGCGGAAAAATTATCTTCATGGCCGATAATCCGAACTTCCGCGCTCATTGGTTCGGTACGAATAAATTGTTCGCCAACGCACTGTTCTTCGGGCATACAATCAGCGGTATGTCCCTGGAGCGGGGGAGATAAATTTAAAATTTATCATCGGATATTAAATGTCCCGAGGTGGTGTATAATATCTTTTGAAGCGGTCTCATAAGTATTGAGGTTGTGTAAAAAGGCCGAAGTCCGTCATTTGTCATTTGGCGACTGACGCTGCCAAATAATATTTTGAACGGGCACTATTTTAACTGATTTTGCAAAGTAAAATCAGTTAAAATAGCGCCCGTTCAAAACTTTCTTCCGCCGCCGTAGGCGGCGGAAGAGGAATACTTTTTACACAACCCCACAAAATATTGAGGCCGTCTCAAAGGTCTTTTGGCGGCTTGCGCCGCCAAAGAATATTTTCATGAG
>JBEIGB010000165.1:0-5271 GCA_040382095.1 Lewinellaceae bacterium | reverse complement strand
GGAATATAAAGTGCCACTATCCGGTGGGACGCGCGTAACTCAGGGACGGGTTCTGGGTATCGGGGCAAATATTACTTTTCGCATGGACCGATATCCGCTCGGTTTTCCTGCTTTTTCGGGAAAAGACCTCAGCCCAAAGGGATATCTCGAATTGAATCCCGATACGACTGCGTGTACCCCTGTTACATCGTTAAAGACAATTCCTTCCCCACATGGACTACATTACTTCCCGAATCCTGCCCGGGAGCTGCTTACGGTATTTTGGGAGAGCAGCATTATACAGGTCTTGTACGTTGTAGATGTTGTGGGGAAGGTGCGTATGGAGGCCATGCTGCAGCAGGGTCAAAATACCCTGGACCTCTCGGGGTTGAGCAGTGGAATTTACTTTCTAAGGGTGCCGGGTAAGCAGGCCATGAAGCTGATGATTCAAAAATAAACAAAAAACCATGTAATTGGCTTGTTTAAAATTAAATTTTGAACACTCCCAGACAGATACCGTTGTTATTCCGTCAGAATATTAAAAGCTTAAAATGCTGTAATAGCAATTCGAGTAGAAGTTCTTTGATTATTTGTAAAAGAAAATAAGGACGACTACATGGTCGCACAAAATGATGAATTCAGGCAATCTGGTTAATCCGTCTTCTTTGTTCTTCTTTTCTTTTCCGACATATTAATGCGTTCGTTCCGACTCCTGACCCGGAAAATGTATTCCCTTTCTGATTTGCGGATAACTTTTTTTTCAATACAAAAATGTGATAGTATGAAAAAACGCATGCTTACTCTTTTTTGGGTATTCCTTGGCGCAACAGGTCTGTTTGCCCAGGGTACCATCACCGGGAAGGTCACTGATTCGGGTGGGGAGCCACTCATCGGTGCCAGTATCCTGGTAAAAGGAACCACTGTGGGTGCCGTTACCGATCTGGACGGGCAATACTCCATCAGTGCTTCTGGAAATGACGTGCTGGTTTTCTCCTATATCGGGTTTGCTACCCGGGAGGAAGCGGTAAATGGCCGAAAGGTCGTGGATATGGTCCTGCAACCCGGTGTTGAACTGGCGGAGATCGTGGTTACCGGCTATGGTTCTTCCACTAAGCGGGAACTGACGGGTAATATTGCCAAAATCCGCACCGAGGAAATCGCCAACGTTCCGCTGGTAAGTTTTGACCAGGCTATGCAAGGCAGGGCTGCCGGGGTATTCGTCAATGCACAATCCGGCAAACTGGGTCAGGCCGTTACCGTAAGGGTACGGGGAAACTCCTCGATCAGCGCCAATAGCCAGCCCCTCTACGTCCTGGATGGTATCCCCATCACCACCAACGACCAGAGCTCCTACGGTGGGGACATGAACCCCCTGACCGACCTCAATCCCAACGATATCGAGTCTATCGAAATCCTGAAGGATGCCTCTGCCGGGGCCATCTATGGTTCCCGGGCCGCCAATGGGGTTGTTCTGATTACCACCAAGCGGGGAAAAGCTGGCAAAACATCGGTATCTTTTAACCTGCAGACGGGATACAGCGAAGCAACCAAGCGTTTGGCTATGCTCAATTCGGAGCAGTATGCCGAGCTGATTCTTGAGGGCGCAGCCTATCGGGACAAACTGGACAATACGCCGATCGACGATCCCGACTCCTGGACATCGTACGTAAAAAATGACGTCATGGGGTATTACAGCTATGGGCAATGGGCGGGAGATCCTACCAAAACCTATGACTGGCAGGATGTGGTATTCCAGCGGGGCCCTTACAGGCAGGCGGATCTCCAGATCCGCGGCGGAAACTCCAATACTAAGTTTTTCAGCTCCTTCCAGCACCTGGACCAGACAGGGACGATTGTCGGAAACAATCTGCTGCGGAGCACAGGACGTCTCAACCTGGATCAAAAGGCCAATGACTGGCTGGATCTGGGGGTCTCTTTGAGTTTGTCGAGAACCTTCAACCGCCGTCTGCCCGACGATAACGCCTTTTCGAACCCTCTTCAGGCAATAGCGCTGATGCCGATGTCTCCCTTCACCGACCCGAAAACAGGGTTGCAGGCCGGTACGCCTCCCGGCGACGTGAACATCCCCGTGTATTACAACCCGCTGCTCACCGTGAGCTATGGCCGTTTTGCGCAGGATGTTTACCGGACTTTTGGAAATACCTACTTCAAAGCAAAGCTGCTGCCCGGTTTGTCCTTTCAGACGGAATTCGGACTGGATTATCTGAGCCAGAACGAAGAGAGCTATTTCCAGTCACAGACGGTCCGCAACCAGACCCGCGCCGCCCGTGGGGTTGGCTCCAATTACGGCACCTTTGTGACCAACTACAATACCAACAGCTATTTTAATTACACACTGGCTTCCGGATCACATAACCTGAATACCACGCTGGGTATGCAGTATCAGCAGTCGCAGGCCAAGTACAACTTTACCGAGGGTCTGGATTTTCCTTCCAATTCCTACCAGAAGATCGCAAGTGCCGCCACCAAATCTGGGGGTAGCTCTTCGCAGACCGATTTCCGTTTCCTTTCGTACTTCCTGCGGGCCAACTATATTTTCAAGGAAAAATATATCCTGTACGGTAGTGGCCGTATTGATGCCTCCTCCCGCTTCGGTAAGAACTCCAGGCAGGGCTTCTTCCCGGCAGTATCTGCCGGCTGGCTTTTATCGAATGAATCGTTCATCGAAAACATCGCGGCTATCAGCTTCCTGAAATTGCGCGCATCCTATGGTATCGTCGGCAATGCTGAAATCGGCAACTTTCCCCAACTGGGACTTTTTGCCGGCGATGCGGGTTACGCAGGAGCCGCCGGTCAGCGCCCCTCGCAGCTAAGTAACCCCGATCTGCGCTGGGAGCAAACCGCACAGCTGGACTTAGGGATCGATTATGGTTTTTTTAATAACAGGATTTCCGGGGAAATTGACTATTACATTAAGAAAACGGACGGGCTCTTGCTGAATGTCAATATTCCGGCTACTACGGGTTTCAGTACGATCGTCCGGAACGTGGGCAAACTCGAAAACCGCGGCTGGGAATTCGTGGTCAATACACAGAACCTGACAGGTGCCTTCAAATGGTCCACGAATATCAACCTGGCGCTGAACAGAGGAAAGGTTACCGACATCCAGGGCCAGATTATTGAAGGGGGGGTCAGCAATATGAACCGTGTGGAAGAGGGCTACAACGTCGGTGTATTCTATACTGTGGAATATGCTGGTGTGGATCCTGCCAACGGAAACGCCCTGTTCTACAAAAACACAAAGAATACCGACGGCACTTTGGATCGCAGTACGACCAGCAACTACAGCGAAGCACAGCGCGTAGTAGTCGGCGATCCGAACCCGGACTTGATTTTTGGGTTCACCAACAATTTCTCCTATAAGAATTTTGACCTTTCGGTCTTTTTCAATGGGGTACAAGGCAACCAGAACAATATATATGGCATGGGCCGCTACTCCTCTGCAAGTATGTTGTATGAGGACAACAATACCGCAGATCAGCTGCGGCGCTGGCAGAAACCCGGGGACATCACAGATATTCCCCAGGTGCGCCTCTACCGCGTCAATGGCTCACAGGCCAGCAGCCGCTATATCGTGGACGGGGCTTACGTTCGGCTCCGGAATGTCGCCTTTGGCTATACCCTCAATGCCAATCAGCTCAGGAGGCTGAAAATGGAGAAGCTGCGTATTTATGTGTCGGGGCAGAACCTGCTCACTTTCACCAATTATCCTTACTGGGATCCAGAGGTAAATGCCGACTCCTTCGATTCGAACATCGCGAAAGGCAACGATTTTTACACTCCGCCCCAGCCCAGGACTTTCCTTATGGGGGTAAATGTTATTTTCTAATCCTTCAATCCGTAGAATATGAAACAGTTTTTAATAAAAAATACGATTTGGTCACTCTGGATAGCCCTGGCAGGGTTGACGCTGGCGGGATGCGAGGATCGTCTCGACCTCAAGCCCTTTCAGAGTATTTCCGAAGAGCTGGCGCTCAATACGGAAGGGGACGTGCTGGTGACGCTCACCGGCTGCTATGACGGTATTCAGAGTGCCGCAACCCTGGGTGGGGAGATCATGGTACTCAACGACCTGATTGGCAACTCTTCCGATATTAATTTTACCGGTACGTTTGCAGGGCTGAACGATGCGTACAATGGCCTGATGGTGTCCAACAACAGCTTTGCTGAAAGTACCTGGGCATCGGCCTATAATACGATCAACCGCTGCAACAATGTGTTGAGTGCCCTGGATAAGGTCACCTCTTCACCTGCTAAGAAAAGCTCTGTGGAAGGGGAAGCCTTGTTTATCCGGGCCCTGCTTTATTTCGAACTGGTGCGCCTGTATGCCAGGACTATTGGCGATGGGGATGCTGGTAGTAATCCGGGTGTTCCTCTGGTGCTGCAACCTACCCGCGTGGTTGGTGATGCGGATTTTGTCGCCCGCAGTTCAGTACAGGCTGTGTATAATCAGGTGATTGCTGACCTGACGAAGGCGGAGTCGCTGCTGCCTAATACGAATGGGAATTTTGCTACCAAATGGGCTGCTGCAGCAATCCTTTCCCGTGTCTATCTGATGCAGAAAAACTTTCCTGCTGCCCGCGATGCGGCCAATCGGGTAATCACAGGTAGTGGCAAAGTGCTCAATCCGGACTTCACCAAGCTTTGGTTCACACAGATCCGTAACGGAGGTGCCACGCCGGCAGAATACCTCTTTGCGGTCAAGGTGACCACACAGGACGGGACGAATGCCATCAATACGTATTTCGGCAGGACGATCTCCGGGATTCCGGGAACAGCAGGCCGTAGTGACTGTAAAATCACCAATGCGCATTTGAACCGCTACGAGGCAGGGGATACGCGCAAATTCTTTGTGGTTTCCGGGGGCAGCAACTATACGCAAAAGCATTTAGACCGCTTTGGCGATGTGCCTGTCGCACGCCTTGCCGAAATGTATCTGACGCGCGCAGAGGCTAATTTCAGGGCAGGCACCAGTATTGGTGCTACGCCACTGGCTGATGTCAATGCAATCCGTACCCGTGCAGGCTTGCCGGCACTTACGGAAGTCACTTTGGATGCGATTCTTAAAGAACGTTCGCTGGAGCTGGCGTTTGAAGGGCATAACCTCCACGAGGCTAAGCGCCTGCAGCGTCCTGTAGGTAAGTTTGAGTGGAATTCGCCCAAGTTGTTGATGCCTGTCCCCCAGCGGGAAATGGATGTCAATAAGAATCTGGTGCAAAACCAGGGGTATTAATACCGAACTGGGGTTGTGTAAAAAGTATTTTGCCGCCT
>JBEIGB010000164.1:0-5395 GCA_040382095.1 Lewinellaceae bacterium | reverse complement strand
GGTAATGCCCCCTGCATATATCGTAATCGGTAAAGGCCATTTACTGCAGAAAGGCCCGGAACATATCCGGATAATCCCCCTGAATATCAAGGAATGGAGGTTTGACATGGTCGCAAAGAAGTAAACCGGTTTTCATATTATAATTTTTTTTCTCCAAAAAAATAATTATTGGCGGCGCAAGCCGCTAAAATATTTTTTTCAGAGCTGTGTTTTTTTTTTTTTTGCCACCAAAAAAAACACAACACAGCTCTGAAATCCTCACCCTTTTTTTAAATGAAACGATTTCGGCCTCGTTAGCGCCTCAAATCCCAGTCGGGAAAGGGTACAACCTTTACCGGAGTCTTTGACGCCCGTCCAGGCGAGGGCAGGATCCAGATAATCGCAGCGATTCATAAAACAGGTGCCGGTATGTAGTTGATCGCCGATGTGGATGGCCACTGCTTCATCTGAAGTCCAGATAGAAGCGGTGAGGCCGTAGCGGCTGTCATTCATCAGATGTATGGCTTCCTCGTCGCTTTTTACCGGCATAATACCTACTGCAGGTCCGAAAGTTTCCTCCCGCATAATGGCCATACGATGATCAACCTGAACGAGTACCTGCGGGGCCATATAGGGTGTGCCGGGGCGGTGCGCAGGAAAAGATCCCGGATCAATCAGTGCCTTAGCCCCTTTGGCCAGGGCCTCATCAATCTGGGCCTGGACGAAGTGTGCGGCGGAGGTCCTGACCATCGGGCCGAGGGTGGTCTCCGGCAAAAGCGGGTCACCGAGTTCGTACTGGCGGGTGAGCGCAACAAATCCTTCTACAAAGCGGTCGAAAAGGGTGTCATGCACATAGATGCGCTCAATGCCGCAGCACGACTGGCCGGAGTTGAAAAAGGCGCCATCTACCAGGTTTTCGATGGCAGCATCCAGGTTGGCATCGGGCCGGACGTATGCGGGGTCCTTACCGCCAAGTTCCAGGCCGGTATGGATAAAGCGCTGGCCTACGGCCTGCTGTACGGCTGCCCCCCCTTCTACCGATCCGGTAAAAGCCACATAGCTGATCCGCTCATCGCCGATTACTTTTGCTACCTGCTCGTGGGAGAGGTGCAGATATTGAAAAACGCCTGGTGGGAGCCCTGCATACCGGAAAGCTTCTGCATAGCGCTCTGCACACAGGGGGGTCTGCGCAGCGTGTTTGAGGATGACGCTGTTGCCGGCCAGCAGGGCGGGGATGACGACATTGACAGATGTCAGGTAGGGATAATTCCAGGGGGCCAGGACCAATACAGTACCGAGCGGATCCCGGCGGATAAAGCGGTGGAAGCCTTCTGCAGGCGGCACTTCGATATCGGCCAGTGCGGCAGGGGCAATTTCCATCATATACTTCGCCCGTTCCTGAAAGCCCCGGGTAATCTCGAAGGGGCTGTAGCGCACCGGCCTTCCCATCTGCCAGGTAATCTCCTGGCCAATTTCACCGGCATTTTTCAAAAAATAGTCCACGGCTTTTTGGCAAAGCGCCATACGTTCGGCCAGAGCGGTTTGCTTCCAGGTGTGTGCTGCCGTTTGCGAAAGGGCAAGTGCACGTTCGATAGCTTGTTCCTCTGCAGGGTCTCGCCGGACGAATACGGACTGATCTACAGGACTGATGCACTGAAGCATGAGGTGTATATTTGATTGAGCAAAAGGTTGCACCCAATTTTTTGCCTTACTCTGGCGTCACATAAGCGGATGTTATCCCCCCATCCACCAGGAATTCGGTGCCGGTCATGAAGGAGGAGTCGTCAGAAGCTAAGAAAAGGGCGGCTTTGGCCATTTCAGCAGCTTCTCCGAATCTGCCCATGGGGATGTGGACGAGCCGGCGCTGTTTTTTTGCCTCGGTATCCAGGAACTTCATGAGCAGTTCGGTGCGCAGGGGGCCCGGGCAAAGGGCATTGACCCGGATATTTTCCCGGGCATGCCGCACGGCGAGCTCGCGGGTCATGGAGAGGACAGCACCTTTGCTGGCGGTATAGGCAATTTGAGGGGTAGCTGCCCCAAGGTGCGCTACAAAGGAAGCAGTATTGATGACAGCACCGCCGCCGGCCCTGCGCAAGGCCGGTATGCCGTATTTACAACCCATAAAGACCCCTTTCACGTTGATGGCCATGGTGAGGTCAAAGACATCCTCCCCGGTGTTCACGGCATCGTCGTCATCGCTGTGCATGATCCCGGCGTTGTTGAAGAGGATATCGAGGCGGCCAAAGGTGGTTTCTGCAAAGGCAACCATTGCGGCACAGTCTTCTGCTTTGGATACATCGGCACGACAAAAGGCGGCTTTCCCGCCTTCCTCTGCGATCAGCTTTAGGGTATCCGCTGCGCCTTCTTCATTGATATCGCAAACCACCACTTTTGCACCCTCGCGGGCAAAGAGCAGGGCGGTTTCCCTGCCTATTCCACTGCTGCCCCCGGTGATAAGGGCGACTTTGTCTTTCAATTTCATTGGTATGGTTATTGTCTGGTTTTTTAAAAATTCCCCTTAGGTACACGCGCTAAATCCGTTCAAAATACCGCTTTCGCTCCCAGTCAGTCACTGCATTCTGGTAAGCTTCATTTTCTTTTTTGAAAAAATGGGTGTAATGGGCGACTACAGCTTCTCCGAAAGCTTTTTTGGCCATGGTGCTGGATTCGAAGCAACTGACAGCTTCTTCCAGGGTGTAGGGCACCCGTGGAAGGTGGTGGGCAGCATAGATATCGCCATCAAAAAGCGGAGGGGGTTCGATTTTTTCCCGGATGCCTTCCAGTCCGGAGGCCAAAGCTGCTGCAAAGGCGAGGTAAGGGTTGCAGTCTGCACCGGGTATCCGGCATTCGATGCGGAGGCTTTTTCCGTGTCCCACGACGCGGAACCCTGCGGTCCGGTTGTCGTAGCTCCAGGCCAGGCGGGTGGGGGCCCAGGAACCATCAACAAAGCGCTTGTAGGAATTTATGGTAGGGGCATAGAAAGGCATCACGTCGGGGACGTAGCGGATCCAGCCGCCAAGGAACCAGCGGAAGAGGTCGGAACAATGGACAGGACCCAGTTCTTTATCCCCTTCGAAGGCATTTTGCCCATCTTTCCACAGGCTCATGTGGATATGGCAGCTCGAGCCGGCGCGGTCTTCGTGATATTTTGCCATAAAAGTGACCGAGAGGCCCATCGTATCGGCAATCTCCTTGAGGCATTGTTTATAGATTACATGCCGGTCGGCCATTTCCAGTGCATCGGTATAGCGCACGTTGAGTTCGTGCTGCCCGAGGCCCCATTCGCCCTTCGAATTTTCTACGGGGACCCCCGATTTTTTGAGGTGCTTGCGCGCAGCAGCGGTGAATGGCTCGGTACGGGTCCCCTGTAGGATATGATAATCTTCGAGGTACCAGCCGGAAGGTTTTAAATCGTGGTAATGCTGCGCGTGGGCTTGTTTATAGGATTGGTCGAAGAGGTAGTACTCCAGTTCGGAGGCCGCTTTGCAGCTATATCCCATTGCGTGGAGCGCTTGAAGCTGGTTTTTGAGGATGGTGCGCGGTGTTTCCGGTACCAGGCGATGGGTTTTGTCGTCTGAAACGTCGCAGAGCACGAGGGCGGTGCGTCGCTGCCAGCTCAGTTTTCGCAGGCTTTCCATGTCTGGGGAAAGGTGAAAATCGCCGTAGCCCAACTCCCAGTTGGCAAAAGCATAACCGGGCACGGGGGCCATTTCCATATCGGTAGTCAGCAGGTAGTTACAGGCGTGGGTGCCGTCTTTCCACGCTGATTCCAGGAAGAATTCGGCATCGAAGCGCTTGCCGGCAAGCCGGCCATAATGGTCGGTGAAAGCCAGGATTACCGTTTCGATTTTGCCGGCTTCGATTTTTTTCCGGAGTGCTTCCAGGTTGAGCTTTCCTTTTATTGCCATATCGTTTCGAATTGCCATGCAAGTTAAAAAAAAGACCTGGGAAACGGGGATCGGAATGGTACCGGGACAGGAAGCGGCGGATAGAATACCGTCAACGCTTTCCTCCGGGGGATAATTTAAACCATACAAAAGCTATCAGGAGAATCCCAAAGTATGCCAGGGCTAAATGGAAATTGTAGATGGTCATGGCCACCAGGGCAACGCCAGCGATGAGCAAAGCGATGATGGGGGTAACGGGATAAAACGGCACCTTGAACGGCCGCTCCAGCGCAGGTTCTTTCCTGCGTAGGACGAGTAGGGAAATCATAGAGATTATATATAGGGAAAGGGCACCAAAACAGGCAATAATGATAATCTGAGCAGTTTTGCCGGTCAGCAGGGCTATGATACCGATGGCCAGGTTGAGGAGCAGTGCGTTGGCGGGGGTCTTGAACCGCGGGTGTACCCTGCCCAGTGCGGCGGGTGCAAACCCCACCCTGCCAAATTCAAAAGTGGCGCGTCCGGCGGCGAGGATAATGCCATGGAAAGAGGCGATTAGGCCAAAGAGGCCAATGGAGGTGACCAGGGTGTACAGGACGTGATTTTTCCCATACAGGTGGGAAAGGGCGAGCGGGAGTGGCGAGTCGGTAGCCTGGGCACCGGGAGCCGGATATACAACCGCTTCCCAGCCGGCAACGCCTACGGAGGACAGGAAGGTGAGGATACACAGGGCCACCAGCGTCAGGATGGCGGAGCCAAAGCCGATCAGCACATTGCGCTGCGGGTTGACGGTCTCTTCTGCTACATTGGCCACCCCTTCAATAGCCAGGAAGAACCAGATGGCAAAGGGGATAGCGGCGAAAGCCCCCGACCAGCCGTTGGGCAGGGCATTTTGCGTGAAGTTGGACCACTGAAAGGCGGGGAGTGCAGCCCCGGCAAAAATGAGCAGTTCCAGCACGGCAATGACCGTTATAACCAACTCAAAGGAGGCCGCTGCCTTGACGCCGTATATGTTGAGCCCGGTGAAAATCAGGTAGCCGATCACAGCGATCGCCGGGACAGGTACGCCGGGGAGGAAGATATTAAGATAGGCACCAATAGCAAAAGCGATGGCAGGTGGGGCAAAAATAAATTCTATATTCTGGGCCATACCGCCAAAAAAACCCCAGTCTTTGCCCAGGGCGCGCATGGCGTAATCGAAAGCACCCCCGGCGCGCGGGATGGCGCAGGCAAGTTCGGTATAGCTGAAGGTAAACGCCAGGTACATGATAATGATGAAAGCGGTGGCCACTGCCAGGCCGAGCGTACCCCCTTTCTCCAGACCGAGGTTCCAGCCAAAATACATGCCCGAGATGACGTAGCCGACGCCCAGTCCCCAGAGCATGAGCGGACCGAGTGTGCGGTCAAGTTGGTTGTTGGTGTTCTTGTTCATGTGTAGGCGGTATGTGGCAGGTAAAATAAGGGATTTATTGAGGATAGCAGGAATATTTTATACGAGGTTGTATAAAAAGTATTTTGCCGCCGTAGGC
>JBEIGB010000163.1:0-5531 GCA_040382095.1 Lewinellaceae bacterium | reverse complement strand
TTTTCTCTGCTTTATAATTTCTTTCCCCCCCCTCCGCCCCAAAACACAATTTTTTTTCACCCCCGTTTTTTTTTTTTTGCCCAAAAAAAACCCAACAAAACCGGTGTTTCAAAAAAAATATTCTTTGGCGGCATTCGCCGCCAAAGAACTTGTGAGACACCTCATTCGAGACTTTTTTCGCTGCTGAGGGCTGCGCCTTTCGGTGCCGGCCATATTTTCATTTGCGTCGGGGATACCGCGACGACGACAAGTCGGTTTAATCGAAGGATTGATTGGTAGTTGCCGCAGCTTTTACCAGAGTATCATATTCCTTGGGGCTCAATCCATCGAGTACATAATGGATAGGATTGACGGGTTTGCCATGTAGGTGGACTTCATAGTGGCAGTGTGGGGCGGTCGAAGTTCCGGAGCTCCCGACCTTGCCGATTTGTTGCCCGCGTTTTACTTTCTGGCCTTTTTTCACGAGGATTTTATCCATGTGGGCGTAGAGGGTTTCGTATCCGTAGCCATGGCTGATGACGACATATCGGCCATAACCGCTTTTATATTCGGCTTTTACTACGACACCGTCGCCTGTAGCCTGGATTGCCGTACCTTTCGGCGCGGTGAAATCTATACCGTAATGCATACGGAGCATTTTAAAAATAGGATGCCTTCGGTAGCCGAATCCGGACAGTAGCCCTACGCCTCTTGCCAGTTTATCGGAGCGCACTGGTTTGATTGAGGGCATAGAAGCGAGCTCATCCGCTTTTTTCTCTGCCTTGCGCATAATCGAATCGAGGAATTTGGACTGAACCACTAGCTGATGTTTAAGGTTGCGGACTTTTTCTTTGGTCTCTACCAATATTTGCCCGGAGCTCATATTCCTGTACGCCACATACTCATCGGAGCCCCCGGTACCGCCTTGTAGCACATCATTGTCAATCGGGGCCATATCAAATACCATCCGGAAAGCATAGGCGTCCCGTTCGCGGATTTCGCCGAGTGCTTTTTCCATGACTTTGAGGTCATCGAGTACTTTTTCGTACTCGGATTCGAGGATGGTGATTTCCTGCTGGAGTGCTTTTTCGCGTGGAGAGGGTAAGAAATTGTGCATAGCCAGAGTAAGCAGGAAAGCCGTGACCAGGGCTGCACTAAGGAATCCGAATATCCGGAGGAGTTTTTGCTGTAAAGTTACTTTAGCCTTCTCGTAGCTTAATGTTTGGGCATTAAAAACCAACTTTTCCTTTCCCATAAGTATTGAACTTAGCTTTTTCAACTAAATTTGCCTCGCCTTAACCCCCTGCGGCGGCATATTTAGTATCCGTCTGATGAATCGCTGAAACCGGAAGGAACTGCGAAAATACGGACGGAATTGATTTTTACAAATAAATAGCCTCTTATTCCGAATTGGTCATATTGGGGCTACGACCCTGGAAAGTACATTGAATAAATGATAGAAATTTACAATGGGACCCTCTGGTTTTTTCCTGGAAATCCTGAAAAAACCTAGTGTTTCAGAGGTTGTTTTGGATATGTCGCGTTAAATATCCGATTTTTTTTTCAAAAACCAACGCTTTTTTTCATTTTAACATTCAAACGCTCGAAAATATACGCATTCATGAAATCATCTTCTGAAATCCGGCAACAATTCCTGGATTTTTTTGCATCTAAAGGGCACAAGATCGTTGCTTCCTCGCCGATTGTAAACAAAGACGATCCGACGCTTATGTTCACTAATGCAGGCATGAACCAATTCAAGGATTTTTTTCTTGGGAATGCTGTGCCGGACAGCCGTCGCATAGCGGACACCCAGAAGTGTCTTCGCGTTTCGGGTAAGCACAACGACCTGGAAGATGTCGGTTACGACGGTACTCACCACACGATGTTCGAGATGCTGGGGAACTGGTCTATCGGGGATTATTTCAAGGAAGAAGCCCTTTCGTGGTCCTGGGAGCTGCTTACAGAAGTTTACGGTCTGCCGAAAGACCGGCTTTACGCTACAGTATTTGGGGGCGATCCTGGCGAGCAGCTTCCTGCCGACGATGAGGCGCGGGGCATCTGGTTGCGTTTTTTACCGGAAGGCCATGTGTTGTATGGCAATAAAAAAGATAATTTCTGGGAGATGGGCGATACGGGCCCCTGCGGCCCCTGCTCGGAAATCCATGTGGACCTGCGCAGCGATGAGGAGCGTGCGCGCATACCCGGGCATACCCTGGTGAATAACGATCATCCGAAGGTAATCGAGATTTGGAACAACGTCTTTATTCAGTTTAACCGGAGGGCGGATGGCGGTTTGGAGCTTTTGCCCGAAATGCACGTTGATACTGGCATGGGATTCGAACGCTTGTGTATGGTGCTCCAGAATAAGACCTTCACATACGATACGGATATTTTCTCACCGTTTATCGCTTTCATCGAGCAGGTTTCCGGAAAAAAATACACCTACAGCTACGACAGGAGTGCGAAGCAGGATATTGCCATGCGGGTAATTGCCGACCATATCCGTGCGATCGCGTTTGCGATCGCGGATGGGCAGCTTCCCGGCAATACGGGAGCAGGTTATGTAATCCGGAGGATCCTGCGTCGTGCAGTGCGTTATTACTATTCGTTTCTCGATATCCGCCAGCCTTTCCTGCACACCTTGATTCCTATGCTGGCTGATTATTTTAAAAATGTATTTCCCGAGCTGAAGGCTCAGGAGGCTCAGGTGGCACGGGTTATCGAAGGGGAGGAACTGACGTTTCTGCACACTTTGGAAAATGGTTTGCGTCGTTTTGACGCATTGGAGGTCGCCGAAAATACCATTAAGGGTGAAGATGCGTTCGAACTGTATGACACGTATGGGTTTCCGATAGACCTTACCCGCCTTATCGCAGGGGAACGCGGACTCAACGTAGATGAAGCGGGCTTCCATGCTGCCCTGCAGGTGCAAAAAGAACGTTCGCGAAAGGCCAGCGAAAAAGCTTTTGGGGATTGGAATATCCTGGAAGATGGCGAGGTGACGTTCGTCGGGTACGATCAGTTGGCGGTAGAAGGGGTACGGGTACTTAAATACAGGACGGTCAGGCTATCGAAAGGCGACCAGTTTCAGGTAGTGCTGGACACGACGCCTTTTTATGGGGAAAGTGGCGGCCAGGCAGGGGATACGGGTTTCCTTTGGTTTGCCGGTGAGCGCATTGCAGTACTCGATACCCAGAAGGAAAACGATTTGATTATCCATATCCTCGAATATTTCCCCAAACAGATGGATGTTGAAGTGCGGGCAGCAGTAGATGTAGAAAAGCGTAGGGCAACCTCGAGTAACCACTCCGCGGTGCACCTCATGCACGCTGCCCTGCACCGGGTACTGGGCCATCATGCCCTGCAGAAAGGACAGGATGTGAACGACCAGCGCCTGCGTTTCGATTTCGCCCACTTCCAAAAGCCAGTCGAGGCCGAGCTTCTGGAAATCGAACAGATCGTGAACCAAAAAATCCGGGAGAACATCGCGCTGGAAGAGCAGCGGAACCTGCCGATCGAAGAAGCCAGGAAATCCGGTGCCATGATGCTTTTTGGCGAAAAGTACGGCGATGCCGTGCGCATGGTCACCTTTGACTCCCAGTTCTCCCGCGAATTGTGTGGCGGTACCCATGTTGCTTCTACTGGTGAGATCGGGCTCTTTAAGATCGTATCGGAAGGGGCGGTGGCGGCTGGTATCCGGAGGATAGAAGCGGTAACGGCTCATTATGCAGAAGATTTTGTCCGCCAGGAATTGGATGAGCTGGGCGAAATCCGGGCGATTTTCAAGAATACACCCAATACGGTCAGGCAGATCATTAATTTACAGGAGGAAAACAAGCTTCTGCGCAAAGAAATCGAACGTCTGCAGGCTTCTCAGGCCGCTGTGCTCAAAACGGAACTCCGGCAAAAGTTCGAAATAGTCAATGGGTTTAATTTCCTCGCCACGAAAGTACCTTTAAGCGATGGTAATGTCTTGAAGAACCTCGCGTATCAGCTCGAGGGCGAAGTCGGGAATGCACTGATCGTCTTTGGAGCGGAAATCGGCGGTAAACCACAGCTTATGGTCATTGCAAGTAAGGCACTCGTAGAAGGTAAAGGGATACATGCTGGTAATATGGTGCGCGAACTCGCGAAGGCAATTGATGGCGGAGGGGGTGGGCAGCCATTTTTTGCAACTGCCGGAGGGAAAAAAGCTGAAGGACTCGACACTGCGATCGCTTTAGCGCGGCAGTTGATATAGTTAGGTGAGCCGTGCAGGGAATAAAAGGCCGTAAAATAGTATTGCTCAGCGTACCGTTTTCATTGATTTTGCGAAGCAAAATCAATGAAAACGGTACGCTGAGCAATACTTTATTCTGCCGCCGAAGGCGGTAAAATACTTTTTAAACCTGTCGTTTATTGTACTTTTGGGTGACACCCACAGGGAAGCGCGCAGTAGATTACGAAACTGCTGTACGGACGATACGGTTGCTACATCGTGCAGCACCGGAATGTACGGTTTTATGAGGCAGCTTCGGGTCGAAGGGAACGACGGACTTTGTTGCGACAGGTCGGTAGGGGAGATGTTTTTTCGTCTTTTTCAGATATTTTGGTTGTATGGCTGGTGCCACGCCCCCGAAAATTCTTTGTGCAGACTACGAAACGGGATAATACCACTACACTGCCCTGTCGCAACACGTCCTAATGTAGAATCAATACCTGTTGTTCCTGTCACGGTCGCCGCCACGGTTGAAACCGCCACGGTCGCCACCGCCGCCGCCGCCACGGTTGAAACCGCCACGGTCGCCGCCGCCGCCACGGTTGAAACCGCCGCCGCCGCTGCCGCGGTCGCCACGATCTTCACGGGGTTCGGCTTTCTTCACTACAATTGTCCTGCCGTCGAGTTCGCTGCCGTCGAGTTCCGCGATTGCTTCGCGGGCTTCATTGTCGTTGGGCATTTCCACAAAGCCGAAGCCCTTGGACTTGCCGGTGAATTTGTCGGTGATTACATTGGCGGAAGACACTTCGCCATAAGCTTCGAACGCCTCGCGGAGGTCGGCGGACTGAGTGTTGAAACTCAATTTTGCAACAAAAATGTTCATTACGAATACGAATTGAGAATAAAAAAAACATGAGCAACCCTCGGTGAGGAGGAAAATTTTGAGGGAAAGAAGTCAACAAAAGGGCAAGGAAGATTTGCTGGAGACGGAACGCCGTGGAAGAAAGCTTGACTTGCAGTACTGATGAACAACTGATTTCCTAAAATTAATCGCCTTACAAAAAGCACTCATTTTGATTAACGATACAAAGTTAAATGCTTAATATCATAAATGCAACTATTTTTTTACCTTGACCTGGCCTTTGGATATATTCGACTTGTTGCATAGGGGTAGTTTGGTGGGGGCGAACAGCGATTTTTCGCCTGGGCCGATCCCGGGTTTGCTTTTGCAAGGCCTCTTTTCGGTATATCCCGGGCAAGAATGTTTATAAAAAAAGAGGGAGTCTCGCGAGTATTCTGCCGCTTTCGGCGGCAGGATAAAATTTTCCGAGACACCGGTTTTGGTTGTTTT
>JBEIGB010000162.1:0-5634 GCA_040382095.1 Lewinellaceae bacterium | reverse complement strand
CCCGCCTCTGTCGCTGTCTTAATATTTTTTTTTATAGCGTGTTTTTTTTTGTTTTTTCTTTCAAAAATAAAAAAAATCCGCGCTCTAAAAAAATATTCTTTGGCGGCGTAAGCCGCCAGGGAACATGCCGGAGGCTTTTACACAACCCCAGGACTTATGAGACAGCTTCTTATTTAAAATTTTATTTTGCCACTTTTGACAGCAAAATACTTTTCACACACTTGAACCTTACTTCGCCAACACCAGATTGATCTCCAGGTCAAACTCGTCGTAAATCGTCTTGTCGCCCAGGTTTTCAAAGAACGTACCGGAGCCATAGCGGATATCGTACTCGGAACGGTCCAGCGTGATTTTCGCCATACCGGTCGTCTTGCCATTTTCTTCTTTCATATCCGCGTTAAAACGAATTTCCTTTGTCGTTTCCTTGATGGTCAGGTTGCCGATGATTTTGTATGCACCGGGCGTACCACGGCTTACCACCTTCGTAATCTCAAACTTAGCTGTAGGATATTTTTCCACGCCGAAGAAATCTGCAGACATCAGGTGGCCGCGCAGTTTGTCGGCACCGCCGCCAGTCATATCTTCTACGGAGATAGATTTCATATCCAGCACGAAAGAACCACCGGTCAGATTGCCGTTGGAATACTCCAGGCTACCGCTCTGTAAACGCACTTTGCCAAAATGCTTGCCCGTTACCTTGTAACCCGTCCACTGTACATAGCTCGCCTTGGTATCAACAGCAACCGGTGCGGGCGCATTGGATGTCGTAAATGCAAAGCCGAGGGCAACGGCCAGGAAAAGAACAAAAGATACTTTTTTCATTGTAGTTAAAAATTTTTAGTTTACGAATAAATAGAAAATCCAGTCAAATTGTTTAGCCACAGCATAAGATTAGCAGAATAGCTTACCAGTATTTAGCCTCGCATCTTGTCCAAAAGATCGTTCAGCATGGCAGCTTCGCTTTCCCCCAACAAGATGAACGACTGCTCCAGGTCGTTTTCCATGGCCACGCTTGCATCGGCAAGCAGGGAAAGCCCTTTCTCCGTGATCTGTACATCCACCCGCCTTCTGTCCAAAGGGCATTCACTGCGTTCAACCAAGCCCTTCTGCCGCAGTTTCTCCACCAGGCGGGAAGCATTGGACGTTTTGTCAATCATCCTTTCGGTCAATGTCTTCACCGTCGCCGGCTCCGGGTGCATGCCCCGCAGAATGCGCAAAAGATTGTATTGCTCGGGCGAAATGCCGAACGGGCGAAGCAATTTTCCGGTAATTTGATTTAGCCACGAGGCCGAATACAGGAGATTGACCACGAGCTTCTGATACTCCGACCTGAATTTTTTCTGATGTATGGCTTGTTCAATCCGCATAATGAGCACAAATATATGTATATACATTTAATGTTGCAACTTATGTTTTGATTTTTTCTTTGTTGGACTTATGGAAAAATTGCTACGGAGGGTTTTGAAAAGGTAAACAATGGATTATACAATCCTAAAAAGATCATTTGATAAAAATTTTCACCGTGGATTCGGTGGAAGCCGAAAGAATCAAGGGTACGCTCAATAAGCCCCATGCCCACCCTTTTGAAGCGCTTATCATTGGTGTCGTGGGTCAATTGGAGCACTTCATTGATTTCAAAACAACGATCTTCGAAGCGCCCTTCATCAGTTTTGTGCCTAAAGGGAAAGTCCACCGGGTAAAACCCTTGTTGAAGGACGGAAATTGCAAAATGTGGGTGCTGCGTTTTAAAAGTGAGTTCATCCCGGACGAGGACCATCAACCACTGACCAACTTTTCCAGCCAGGGAAGGGCTTTTCAACTTTCTATTCCTTCTCCCGAGCATTATCTGCTGCTGCTTTACTCCCTTGCCCTGAAGGATAAAAACGAGACCATCACGCTGTACAATGACAAGCCCCTCGCAGGTTCCCTGACCATGACAAGCTTGAAAATCGACAGGGCTTAAAGGGTCTTCACAAGGCAAATGCCAGGTAGCGGTCAGAAGACTTCGTTCCCAGCTTCCCACCGCCGCAGGCGATTACTAGGAAATCTTTGCCTTTCCAGCGGTATAGGGCAGGGGTAGCAAATCCTGGAGCAGGGAGCGTATATTCCCACAACAGTTTTCCTGAATACTTATTAAAAGCCCGGATTTTACCATCTCTGGCGGCTGCGATGAATACCAATCCACTTTGGGTTACAATAGGGCCACCATAGTTTTCCGTGCCTGTAGGTGGGGCACCTTTTGCTTTGAACTCCTCATATTCCCCCAAAGGTACAGACCAGCGGATACTTCCTTCATTGAGGTCAATCGCATTTAGTGTACCAAAAGGCGGTGTAAAGGCAGGCAGGCCCTCCGGACTCAGGAATTTGTTGTAGCCCATCATGTGATAAGGCATCCAGTGTATGCTATCGGCATAATTGAGCTTTCGGGTATATTTATTCTTCTGTTCGGTTTTAAGGTCTGCAACGAAACTGATAATCGCCTTTTTATCTTCCTCCGGAAGGTAGGCAAACCCTGGCATCATCCTTCTGCCTATGTTGATATGCTGGAGCAGGGAATCTGCTGTAAAGCGCGCACCGGTTTGCAGTAGCGACGGATTATTGCCCGTCCCTTTCAGGTCGGCACCATGGCAGGATTGGCAGTGCCGGGCATACAGGCGTTTGCCAGCTTCGAGCCAGGTTTCTTTTGGGGGCGGCTGAAAGGGGTTTTCGCGCATCTGCAGGACCCAGGCCATTTCATTTGCGTTGACATATAGCAGCCCGGTCTGCGGATCGAATGCGGGTCCGCCCCATTCCGCGCCACCATCAAACCCTGGAAAAACGAGAACAGGTTTAAGACCGGGCGGATTAAACATACGCCCCAGCGGAACCCGGCCATCTGACGGCGGACAGCATTTTTACTGGAATCCGGCAGATAGGGGTTCACATCATTGGCAGTTAGCTTTTGGCGCACAAAAGCAGGGGGGCGCAGCGGAACGGGTTGGGTAGGCCACAATTGTTCTCCGACCAGCTCACTGACGGTATCTACTGCCATCTCGACGATATCAAAGATGGGCTTTCCCGTTTCCCGCTCAAAAACATATACCATGCCGTTTTTAGTTGGTTGTGCCACGGCATCAATCACTTTTCCATTCCGCTTTAAGGTAACCAGTGCCGGCGGGGTAGGGAGGTCCTTATCCCAAACGTCGTGGTGCATGAATTGGAAATGCCAGAGGCGTTTACCGGTAGCGGCATCGAGGGCGAGGAGACAATTGGCAAAGAGATTAGCACCCTTTCTTTTCCCTCCATAAAAATCATAAACTGCAGATCCTGTCGGGGCAAAGAGGATACCGCGCTTTTGGTCCAGTGAAAACCCACTCCATACATTGGCCCCTCCGGCGTATTTCCAGCTTTCCTTATCTTCCCAGGTATCATAGCCGTATTCGCCAGGGTGGGGAATGGTGTGAAATATCCATTTCCTTTTTCCAGTCCGGACATCGTAGGCCCGGATATGTCCGGGTGCGGCAGGTGGTGCCTCGTCCAGGCGAGTACCCATGATGAGGAGGTCTTTATAAATCATCCCGGGTGAAGTGGCGGTAACGAGCAGATGCCCGGATTCGCGGTCCAGATCGTTGTGGAGGTCTAAATAGCCGGACGTTCCGAAGGTTGGAATAGGTTTGCCATTTTCTGCATTTATGGCAAAAGTCAGCGCGCCTGCTGTATAAAAAAGCCGCTGGTCTTTTTTTCCATCCGTCCAGTAACTCACCCCACGCACGTTGCCAATGCCCTGTTTCGGCGCGCCATTCTCTGGGTCATTGGGATCAAATATCCATTGTTGTTCCCCGGTAGCCGCATCGAGGGCAAACAGCTTCATTTGAGGGCTTACCCCATATAGTACCCCATTGATTACGATCGGATTGCACTGTATCTGGGAATGCGCAGCGGTATCTACATCGCCGGAACTATAGCTCTAGGCGAGTTTGAGTTGTGCCACATTTAAGGTGTCTATACTGGATAGCGTGGAATATCGGATCATTTCCGGGGATCCACCATAATGGGGCCAGGAATCATAACCTGGACCATTATTTTGACAAGAGACAAAAATGAGGCCGGCGGTGAATGGGGCCAAAATGTATTTGATCATTTGATGGCGTATTTCATTTAATCTTCTTGTGAAGGGGTACACATTTTCCGATGAAGCAATCGGAGGAAGTTCTTTGAAAAGTCGGGAAAGAGAAAAATGGAGGGTAAATGTTTGTTTCTCACGCATAAATCCCCCCTACTATGCGCCGAAGTACACACAAAGATATTGTCAAATTTCTTTTCAGGTTATTTCTCAAGCCAATAAAGGTCAATTTTATCGCAGGACTTGTCTGATGGCGAGCCTGATCCGGGCATGTATCTACAATGGGCACTCCCGCACACAGACAACCAATGGCCATTCGTGCTACGGACAGCAGCCAAATGATATTTCCGCCGAAGGCGGCGGAATACTTTTCACACAACCCCACCATGTATTCTGCCACCGATATCCTTATCTTTACCTTAAAACCCAAACAACATGAAAATACTGATCATCGGAGGCGGCAATATGGGCCTCACCTACGCGCAGAGTTTCCTGCGCAGCCACATCTGTAGCCAGGCAGATATGATGCTATTGGAAAAATCGCCGGAACGGGCGGCGGTACTGGCACAAAAAGCAATCGGCACGGTATATGGGACACCGGAAGATTGCCTCCGCGCCGCTGACCTGGTCATTCTGGCGGTCAAGCCGCAGGATGTACCTGCATTATTCGGGCATATTGCCCCAATGACCGACCCACAGCAGGTGTTTCTATCTATTATGGCTGGGGTGAAAATACAAACGATCCGCGAAGGCTTAGGGGTATCCAAGGTCATTCGTGCGATGCCCAACTTACCCGCCCAACTCGGACAAGGCATGACGGCTTTTACCTCTTCAGAAGAGGTGACGCGCATCGAGCTGGTCACGGTACAGAACCTGCTCAACACAACAGGCAAAACGCTATATGTAGAAAAAGAAGAAGCTATTGACGCGGCCACCGCGGTTTCGGGCAGCGGGCCTGCTTATGTATTTTACTTCATGGAAGCGATGATGCAGGCTGCCCGGGAAATGGGTTTCTCCCCCTCCGAAGCCGGTTTGCTGGTCGGCCAGACTTTCCTGGGGGCGACGGAACTCTACCTCGCCTCCGGCCTTTCTACCCAGGAATGGATCCAGCGGGTGGCCTCCAAAGGAGGCACTACCGAAGCGGCCATTGCCAGATTCGGGGAAGACCTGCTCGATAAACGGATCGGCGATGGCCTGAAAGCTGCACTGACGCGGGCAGGAGAGCTGGGGGGACGGTAGACGGTAGACGGTAGACGGGGGACGGTGGACGGTGGACGGTTGACGGTTGACGGTTGACGGGGAGACGGGGAATGTTCAACAAAGTGTGCCAAAGTATTTCTCCAGCCCCCCGATTCAAAAAGTGAATGGCCGACCAGAGGGAGGCGATTTACTTTTTGAATCGGAGGAGCCGTTCTTAGGCGGCATTTTTATCAAGAGTCGATCCATTTAGAGAATCGCTCTCCAAATTGCTCCATCAGCTCTTTTTGAACAGTTTTCCAATTGAATGCTTGACGTTTCCAGCTCTTTTCGTT
>JBEIGB010000161.1:0-5820 GCA_040382095.1 Lewinellaceae bacterium | reverse complement strand
CCATCGCGATAAATGAGATAATGCGCGGGCGGCAGGCGTCGGATACCGGCCAGGAGGGTCTCTTCCCCCTGGGTATAACGCAGGTTGAGCTGCTGGTGCAGGGCGTCAAAATTGAGTGCCCGTGGTACGCGGGGGTGCTGGATAATCGTCTTTTGTTCTGAAGAAAACAGGAACAGCCCATCTGCAATATAATAATGTAAAGGCTTGATTCCGAAATGATCCCTTACCAGCAGGAGCTCGCCCGTTTCCAGGGAATACAGGGCAAAGGCAAAAATGCCGTTCAGGCGTGCAAGAAAATCAAGGCCAAAGACCTCATACGCCTGCAGCAGCACTTCGGTATCCGAATGCGTGTGGAAAGTGCATCCCAGTGCCTCCAATTCTGCCCGGATTTCGCGGAAGTTATAAATCTCCCCATTGAATACGATGCACCGGGTCCGCGCTTTGTTGAACATCGGCTGGTCGCCCGTATCCAGGTCAATAATGGAAAGGCGCCGGTGGCCTAAAACTGTATCCCCGTGCCGGAACATAGATTTCGCGTCCGGTCCGCGGTGTGCGAGCACGTCCAGCATCCGGTCCATCAGCCCGGAGCGGTCAACACCCTTTTCGACAATACCTATGATTCCACACATAATCGTTTTTCTTCCGCTTGCAAAATTACCGGTAATCCCTGCCTTTTTCAAACTTACCCGGCATAATTATTGGTATTCCTGAGGCGGGCCGGCTGAGTGGAAAATGGTATTTAGAAGTGGCCTCAAAAGTCATTTGGCGGCTTGTGCCGCCAAAGAATATTTTTCAGAGCGCCGTTTTCATTGATTTTGCCGCCGACGGCGGCAAAATACTTTTTACACAACCCCATTCAGAATGATTGTGAGGCACCCTCCTGAAAATTTAGACGCTATCCCATCCGTATATTTGGCGGCGAATACCGCCAAATATACGGATGGGATGGCCTGCGATGCTTTTTTTCTGGCCATTTTATTCATGCCGGAGATTAATTCGTAAATTTGCGCTGATGTTGCCGACCCGATAAATCATCCGGATCATTGGAATAACACAGAATATGGAAAATATAGAAAAACTAAAAAACGCATTTAAAGAATCGCTCGGAGTGGACGATTCAATAATTGTCGATACATTGGCTTATCAAAGTATCCCCGAGTGGGATTCGATTTCGCACATGGTACTCATCAGCCAGATCGAGGAAGCATTTGATATCACCATAGAAACGGAGGATGTTATTGACCTGAGCTCCTTCGCCAAAGCCCGGGAAATCGTTTCGAAATATGGAATCCAATGCTAATATGTTGCTAAAAAACCAAACCTGTCTCATTACCGGCGCTTCGAGGGGTATCGGTCTAGCAATCAGTACGTTGTTTGCCCAAAACGGTGCGCGGGTAATCCTGACAGGCAGGGACAACACCAGACTGAACGACGTAATCACAACATTACCTGTCTTTTCACTGCCCCATCTCTCCTTCACCTTAGACGTTACCAGGGAAGCAGAAATTGTACAGTTGTTTAAACACCTGCACAGCGAAAATATCTACATCAATTGCCTGGTCAACAATGCAGGCATAATGGAGGACTCCACCCTTCAAATGGTTAAGCCGGAGCTGATCCACCGGATCTATGGCACAAACGTATTCGGGCCGATTATGGCCTCGCAATATGCGCTCAAATCCCTGATTAAACACCGGGGCGGATCCATCATAAACCTGAGTTCCATTATCGGCACAAACGGCAATTCAGGGCAATCTATTTATGGGTCATCCAAATCCGCCATAATCGGCTTCACCAAATCCCTGAGCAAGGAACTTGCCCCGTTAAATATCAGGGTAAATGCCATCGCGCCCGGCTTTATTGATACCGACATGACAAAAGGCATGAACCCCAGATTCTACGAAAAGAACCTCAACGCAATCGGGATGAAAAGGATCGGCACCCCGCTGGATGTAGCCAGGGTAGCCTTGTTTTTAGCCTCCGATTTGTCGGAATATGTGACGGGGCAAACAATTGGAGTAGATGGTGGCATGATCATATAGCGGTCAATGAGGCTGATTGATGAAATAAAAGCACAGGCAACATTCAGGGTCCTGGATGAAAAAACCGAAACGTTTTATCATTATCCCCAACTCCCTGAGCTACAATGGCCCGGCATTGAAAGGTCCCTGATATTTTGCTACCTGGATAATTCCTTTGAATCCATTTCATTTTTATTGCGGTGCTTCGAAAGCAGCCATGTGCTGGCACTACTGCCGGACGGCCTTTCTGCCGAACTCAAGTCTGCCCTGGAAAGCACCTACCTTCCACACATCATTTTTGACCAGACGCGGGAAGCCGCCCCTGGCTTTTATATGCAGTCCACGCATTGCTATTTCAGACATAACCGATTCAAAATCAATCTACATCCCGAATTAAGGCTGTTGCTGAGCACCTCTGGTACGACAGGCTCTCCGAAAATGGTCAAATTGTCCGAAAAGAACCTCCGGGCGAACGCCCGTTCGATTCTCGGGTACCTGCCAGTTGAAAATACCGATTTCGTCCCCCTAAACCTGCCGGTGCACTATTCGTATGGGTTGTCGGTATTGACGAGCAATGCGATCGGCGGGGCCACCCTCTGCTGTTCGACCGAGAACATCCTCTCCCGGCAATTCTGGCAAAATTTTCAGAAATACCATTATTCCACCCTGGCCGGAGTACCTTATGTTTATGAGATGCTCGACCGGATTGGTTTCACGGCGATGGAACTGCCCAGCCTTCGGTACTTCACCCAGGCAGGCGGCAAACTCCGCGACGCACTGGTCCGGAAATATGGGGAATACGCCCAACAATCGAAAAAACGATTTTATGTAATGTATGGCCAAACCGAGGCCACAGCCCGAATGTCCTATATGCCTGCGGAAGAACTTTTGGGCCATATCGGATCAATCGGCAGGCCTGTCCCGGGCGGCAGGTTTGAGATAAACCCTGAAACCGGGGAACTCATCTACTATGGAGACAATATCTTCGGTGGGTATGCCGAAAATTTCAATGACTTATCCGCTTTCGCTTCCCCGGAATTTCTTGAAACGGGCGACCTCGCCAGCATAGATGGAGCCGGGTATTATTATATCACCGGCAGAATGAAAAGGTTTGTAAAAATTTATGGCAATCGGGTAAATCTGGATGAATTGGAATCCGCCCTTTCGACGAAATATCATTACCACCTGCCGTGCACCGGCTGGAAGGACCAGCTGATCCTGGTCTTCTCGACATCCGCAGATTTGCCCGCACAGGAAATCGTAGCGTTTTTGAGCAAATCATATTCCATTCATCCTACTTCATTTAAAGTTGTTGCTGTTCCTGTGATCCCATTGACAACGAATGGCAAGGTAGATTATATTCAATTAAACAAAGATTATGAAAGTAGATGAGTTGCTGAATCTGCCACAATATAGCCTACCCCAAGCGGAAAAAAATCAGGCGCTGATATCCATTTTAAATCAGCTACATGCCCTTCACTACGATCGTTCGGTAAAATACAGGGAAATCTGCGACCGGATCTTCGGCGGCGCAACGCATTTTCAACATGTGGAGGATTTGCCTTTCGTTCCTGTCAGCGCGTTCAAAAACCATCAACTGATCAGCATAAACGAAAATGACATCTTCAAAATCCTGACCTCCTCCGGCACCACCGGCCAGCAGGTAAGCAAAATATACCTGGATAAGGCGACCGCAAGCTTGCAGACGATCGCCCTCTCTAAAATCATCTCCCACGTCCTGGGCCCAAACAGGCTGCCCATGCTCATCATTGACTCAAAAGCCGTATTTTCGAATAAATCAACTTTCTCGGCAAGAGGCGCAGGTATCCTGGGATTTGCGGTATTCGGGAAAGACCATACCTACACCCTGAATGAAGATTTCCAGCCCGACGAAGATAAATTATTTGACTTCCTCGAAAAATACAATGGCAAAAGCATTCTCATCTTTGGGTTTACCTTCATGATCTGGCAGTTTCTTCAGCAGGCGAAATTGAATAAAAAATATGATCTACAACATGCAATCCTGATCCATGGGGGAGGCTGGAAAAAATTAGTGGACCTCGCAGTGGACAACCACACGTTCCGGTCCGAATTGAACCGAAAATTCAATCTCCGGCATATTTATAACTTTTATGGAATGGTCGAGCAGGTGGGTTCAGTTTTTCTGGAAAATCAAAACGGCTTTTTACATGCCCCGAACTTTGCCGATGTTATCATCAGGAACCCCGCAGATTTTAGCGTTCAAGCCCCCGGGCAACCGGGCCTGATCCAGGTCATCAGCACCCTGCCCCTGTCTTATCCGGGGCATTCGATACTCACTGAAGACATCGGTGTCCTGGAAGGTATTGACGATGCGCCAGAAGGATGGAAAGGCAAGTATTTCAGGATTTTAGGCCGGGCAACGAATGCCGACTTAAGGGGTTGCAGCGATACGTTCACGACATAAACCACGCAAAGTGAAAATCAAATTATACGCTCCGTTCGAAGCTGAAATGCACGTCGAAGATCTAAGCTGCCTGAAGGCATCGCCTTATATCCTGCAGCCCTTCGACCCGCGTACGATAGCCTTCCTGGACCATTTGTCGCGCAATATACTTGGAGATAAGTCCATCAATAAAATACCCGAAATAGCTGCCCTCGGGTTCTGGCTGAGGAAATCGCAGATCAATGGCATTATTGAAGAAAATAAGCCTGCCCCTCACAAAAAACAGTATCTGCTCGCCCCGCTGGGCAGAATATTCCATATTTGCCCCGGAAACGTAGATACAATGTTCATCTATAGCATGGTGATCGCCTTGCTGATGGGGAACAGAAATATCCTCCGGATTTCAAGACGCGGGGAAGCCCCCCATATATTTCAAATATTCCAGCATTTGAATGCTCTAATGGCATCAGAGGAATACTTGCTCTTCCGCGACTATATCAACGTGATCGGATACGACCACGAGGATAAGATCAGTGAATTTTTATCCCTCAACGCCAACGGGCGCCTGATTTGGGGCGGGGACAATACGATTGCTACCTTCCGGAATTTTAAAATGGGTCCCAGGACCAGGGATATCGTCTTTGCCGATCGCATTTCCGCAATGCTCCTCGACGCCAAAGCAATTTTAGATACAGAAGGTAGCGAACTTGAAAATTTTTGGAGGCTTTTCTATAACGACGCCTACACTTTTGATCAGATGGGATGCTCATCCCCGCAAATTATTTATCTGCTCGGATCAGATACCGATTCGCGCAATGCCCTAAAGAAAATAAGCCAGGGGATGACAAAATTTGTTTCCGGCAAATACCCCACGGATATTTTTTCTTTAGCTTCTTTAAAGTTGAACCGTATGGTCAATGATGCGATCGAGGGAAAGATCAAAAGCCAAAACGGCGATAATTTTGTTAAACTCCTCGAGCTAAATGGTACAGCAGAACCCCAAAGCTTACACGGGTGCGGGGGCGGTTATTTTTATTACACTTTCTGTGCATCCGTTTCAGATCTGAAAATGCTGACTATCCCGAAAATACAGACCATAACGTATTATGGACTAAGCAAAGAACAGAAAGAATCCTTGAAAAGCCTCGCTTTTGGTGAGGGCATTGACCGCATCGTAGCGCTTGGCCATGCCCTTAACTTTGATTACCTCTGGGATGGGTATAACCTCTTCCAGGAGTTGAGCCGAAAGGTTTATACAGAGCTCTGAAAGGCGGGGGGAGTGTGTAAAAAGCCTCCGGCACGTCGTTTGGCGGCTTACGCCGCCAAATAATATTTTTTCAGAGCCGCGTTTTCAACGATTTTGCTTCGCAAAAT
>JBEIGB010000160.1:0-5915 GCA_040382095.1 Lewinellaceae bacterium | reverse complement strand
CCACCAAATCGCTTACAAATTCTAGTCCTTTTTTGTCTCTTTGCATCCTCGGCGCGTTTTATTCACTGTTTTCCCCACCAAAAATCTAAACAACCACGGCTCTGAAAAATATTATTTGGCGGCGTAAGCCGCCAAAGGACGCGCCGGAGGCTTTTTACACAACCCCAAGTCCTTCGGCGGCGAACACCGAGGGTAAGCTGTCATTTCATTCGCAAAAAGACTCATAAGATAAATGCGGTCGGGTACACCCCGCTTCGAAGCGGCCATTCCCTGCCAAATGTATTATTTATGCCAATCCAACTTTCTACGCTCTACGTCCAATTTTCAACTATGCGCAACCGCATCACCACAGCAATCCCATTCCTCGCTATCGCCGCCACAGCGGGCGCATTGCTGATCCTTCCTGTCCATACAACGGCACAGAACGTTGCCGATGCCCTGCGCTATGCGCAGTGGTCGTATGGCGGCACAGCCAGGTTTGTCGGTGCCGGGGGGACGATGAGCGCAATAGGGGCAGATCTTTCCCTGAGCAGCACCAACCCCGCCGGGATCGGATGGTACCAAAAATCAGAGTTCACCTTTACACCGGGCCTACTGAATACCACCGTAAATGCCAGGATGCTCGATGCGACCAATAGCCCGGACCTGGAAAGCCTTCGGGGCGCTCTCAATATACAAAACATGGGTATGGTATTCGTCTCCCAGCCCCAAAATGCAGGAAAATGGCGGGGCTCCAACTTTGCTGTTACCTTCAACCACCTCGCTAATTTCAATGGGGAATTTGCTTTTGAAGGTATTACCCGCGGCTCGGTTACCCAGCGTTATCAAGAGCTGGCCAATAGCGGGCTGGGACTCGACGACTATGAGACCGACCTCGCCAGTCAGGCCAGTGCACTCTATGATTTTGACGAGGATGGCCGCTATGATATTGATTATGAAATACCCCGACAAGCCCCTTTGCTATTCAAATCCCAGACAGGAAGCCTACGGGGGTCTATGTCGGAAATCAGTTTTGCCCTTGCCGCCAATTATGACGATGTGGTCATTATCGGTGCGAGCATCGGGCTACCCGTTGTGTATTATTCCCAGGATAAAACCTATATCGAGCAGGACGACCCCAAAATCGCCAATGGGGGAGCCGTCCCTTATTTCAAAGACCTCGAGCTCCGCGAACAATTGACTACTTTCGGCGGCGGGGTAAACGCCAAATTGGGCTTAATCGTCCGCCCTTCACAGTTTCTGCGTATTGCGGCATCCGTACACACCCCGTCTGTACTCTCCCTCAGCGATGACTATGAGTCCTCCCTGACCTACAACTATTATGAGGATGCCAGCGAAAAAGGCCGGTTCCTGGGAAAAACCGCCAGTTCGCCCGGCAGGTTCGAATACCTTCTCAATACTCCCTGGCGCGCTACCGGGGGTATCGGCATACTCTTTGGCAAAAACGGCTTCCTCAGCGCAGACATGGAATTTGTGGATTATGGGAAGTCACGATTCCGCTACAACGGTTTCTCCAGCGCCGAACAAAGTGTCAACAATAGCATCCAGAACCAACTTGCCGACGTGCTCAATCTCCGCATCGGGGGGGAATATGCTTATGATATCTTCCGGTTCCGTGCAGGGATTAACCGCCTGCCCTCCCCTTACCAAGGTGGAAACAACACCCGTTATATCCTGAGTGCAGGTGCCGGTATCCGCCTGAAAGGGTTTTTCATGGATTTTGCCTTCCGAAGCAGCAGGATGGAAGAACGCTATTATCCCTACCTCACCGATAGCGCCCCGGTCCAGGAAGTTTTGAACAAATCGTCACATGGTGCATTATTATGTACCCTGGGGGTCAAGTTTTAAGCTATCCGCCAGGGAAGGTAGAGGATATTCCGTAGGGCCTGATTTCTGCCCCAAACAAAATAGAAAATGGATTCCCTGACACAAATCACTTTGGGCGCAGCGGTTGGCGAAATGGTATTGGGAAGGAAGGCCGGTAACAGGGCGATGCTCTGGGGTGCTATCGGCGGTACCCTGCCAGATATTGATGTGCTTGCCGGCCTTGGATCGGATGAAATCAGTTCACTGGCCTTTCACCGGGGAATAACGCATTCCCTGACCTTCGCCGTCCTTGTACCTCCCGCCCTTGGCTGGCTGATACACCGTCTTTACGCCCCCGAAAATCGCCTCTGGGCACCGGGGATATGGAAAGAATTTGCCCGTATCGGCGTATTTATGTTCGTCCTGCTGATGGTAGGGGCGAAAGTACTCCCTATTCCCTGGGTAGAATCCGTGTCCATTGCCTTCTATGTTGGATTTGGGATGCTCTTTTTTCCCGCATTCATTTTTGTACGCGAAAAACTTCGGCGGCGGCAAAACTCCTATCCGGAAATTTCCTGGAAGGAATGGTCCTGGTTGTTGTTTTGGGCCATCATCACCCACCCTTTGCTGGATGGATGTACCACCTTTGGCACCCAATTGTTTCAACCCTTCAGCGATTATCGTGTCGCCTGGAACAATATCTCCGTCGTTGACCCCGCCTATACCCTTCCCTTTCTAATATGTGTAATTGCCGCTGCCCGGTTTACACGGGATGCCGCATGGCGCCACAGAATCAATTATCTGGGGATTGGACTAAGCCTGGCCTATATGTTATTTACCTTTTTTAATCTCTATAAGGTAGAAAAAATTTATGCTGCATCGCTGCAAAAGCAGGGGATCAGCTACGAGCGGCTGATGGTCAGCCCTACTATTTTCAATAATATCCTCTGGCATGGAGTAGCAGAAACTGATAGCGCCTTATACATTGGTTCGTATTCTCTGTACGACCAGCAACGGGAAGTCCGGGACTTCAGGGCAATCCCCAAACAACATGGGCTCCTGCGAGGCCATTCCGACGACCGGGACATCGCTGTGCTCCGGTGGTTTTCAAAAGGATATTTCAGTGTCGGGGAAGGCAAAGAAGGCCATTTGATCTGGAGTGACTGGCGCTACGGCAGCTTTTCCGGATATGACAAACCCCCTGCCTCTGTCTTTACATATTCGCTCATCCCTCAAAACGGGGAATTAAAAGCCCGGCAATCCGAGCCTGAAATCGAAGATGCGAAAGCGGCATTGCAACAATTCTGGCAACGGCTCAAGGGAGAAACGCAGAGATAAATTCCTAAGGAACCCCGTGAGAAAACAAGGTTTATAACTCCAGGATAGGCCTATCCGATGGGTAATTTACCCATTTCAGAGATCAACTTTTCGTAGGAAGATGCTGTCAACGGCATCAGGGGGATACGCACCTCCCGCGTACAAAGCCCCTGTATCTCCAGGGCGGCCTTGATACCGACAGGGTTTCCTTCGGTATAGAGCCAGGGATGGATATCCAGCATGAGATTGTTAAGGCGGGCCGCTTCGGCAAAATTCCCCTGGCGGGCATGACGTACCATTGCGGAAAAATGGTGGGGATATGCGTTTGCAATAACGGAAATCGCACCATCGGCACCACACGCAATCATGGGGACGGTGAGTACATCATCGCCTGAGAGTACAAGGAAATGATCGGGACGGTTTTTGAGGATCTGCATGGCCTGGACGAGGTCCCCGGAGGCTTCTTTCACCCCTATGAATTTTTCGCTTGCCCCGGCCAGCCGAAGGATAGTTTCCGGTTTGACATTGCTACCCGTACGCCCGGGTACATTATAAATGATAATCGGCACCGGGGATGCGTCTGCAAGCTGCAAATAATGGCGGTAAATGCCCTCCTGTGGCGGCTTGCTGTAGGCCGGGCTGCTAGACATGATTGCGGCGAAACCATCCAGATGGTAATGCCGGATTTTTTCCGCCAGCATATCCGTGAAATTACCGCCAAACATCCCTGCCACCACGGGCTTGCGCCCATTCACCGAGCGCAGGGTGAAATCGAATACTTCGCGACATTCTTTGCTGTTGAGGGTAATCGCCTCACCGGTGGTGCCAAGGGAGACGATATAATCCACCCCTCCATGGATCACGTACTCGATAATGCGTTCCAAAGCAGCATAATCCACTGCTCTTTGGCGGAATGGGGTGACCAGCGCGACGCCGGTACCCGACAGGCTATGCATGCGCATAATGGGTATTGGTCTTTTTCAGTAGTGACTCCATGTCGCGGATGAATTCCGGGACAGAGGCATTTTCGTGATCAATCATCAGGTCATAGATGTTGAGATCTTCCAGGAAGGGACCGACTTTGAGGTGGGCGGTTGCCTGAGCGGCAATAAAATCGAGGGAATTTTTGGCCCGGGCATTCAGGTGGATAAGCAAATCGAAAGGCTCCTGAAGAAACTGATCTACTGCGCGGCCTTGAGGGCGCAGCGCCCAGTCCAGCATTTTCAGGCTGAAAGATGGAAAGGGAAGGCTGCCATCTTCCTGATGGCTGTCAATAGCTCCCAGCAAGGCCACTTTTTTTCCTTTCCTGCGCAGTTGGTCGGCATATTCGAGTACCTGCTCCTGTACTGCCGGATCTGTAGCGTTGAACAGGACGCCTATGCTCCTGGCCTTATCCAGGTTCATGGGCATTTTAGCCCCGGGCTTTTGCTTTCCGAGCAGCTCTACAAGAGATTGGTGGTTGAAATATAGTTTGATATTTTGTAGTAATCCCATAGCATTATTTTTCAGGCCTCACCCTTTTTTTTCGAAATCTCGTATTCCCCCATACGGGCATATTTTTCAATGCGGGCCGCTATGCGATCGTCCGGATCCATAGGCATCAGTTCAGTCAAAGACGCTTTAATCTGGTTTTTCATCGTTTGGGCCATTTCTGCCGGTGCCGCATGCGCCCCACCAATAGGTTCCTTGACAATCCCGTCAATAAGGCCGTTGGCAAACATATCATCGGCAGTCAGCTTGAGGGCTTCGGCGGCCTGTTCTTTGAAATCCCAGCTTCGCCAGAGGATCGAAGAGCAGGATTCTGGAGAAATAACCGAATACCAGGTATTTTCGAGCATAAAGACGCGGTCGCCCAGTCCAATGCCCAGGGCGCCACCAGATGCGCCTTCACCGATGATGAAACAGATAATGGGCACGCGCAGTTGTGCCATTTCGAAGAGGTTGCGTGCGATTGCTTCTGCCTGGCCGCGTTCCTCGGCTTCGAGCCCGGGATAGGCTCCCGGTGTATCAATCATGGTGATTACCGGGACACCGAAGCGCTCGGCAAGTTTCATCAATCGCAGCGCTTTGCGGTAACCTTCGGGGTTGGCCATACCGAAATTGCGGTATTGACGCATTTTCGTATTGATCCCCTTTTGATGCCCGATCACCATAACTGTCTGCTCATCGAGGGAAGCCAGGCCACCGACAATCGCCTTGTCGTCGCGGACGGAACGGTCGCCATGCAGTTCTATGAACTTACTGCACATCTGGCTGATATAAAACAGCGTATAAGGCCTTTCCGGATGCCGCGACACCTGGACCTTTTGCCAACCCGTCAGGTCTGAGTAGATTTCCTTACTCTTCACGTAAATTTTCTGCTCGAGGGTCTGAATCATTTCGGTAACATCAATTTCCCCGTCAGTACCGATTTCCCTGAGCTTTTCCAGTTGTTCGTAGAGGGTCTCCAGCGGTTTTTCAAAATCCAGGAACACCATAAGCACTTAATTTTTAGGATGTATTTCAACCGGGGGCGTAAATTTACGAATAAAGTGCTGCTTACACTTCCTGATGCACTTTTTTTCATTTTTTTCAAAAAAGACTTGCAAAAAATCCTTATTGACCTTATATTTGCACACGCTAAAGGAGAAACACCTAAAAGCAAAGCTGGTTCGGTAGTTCAGTTGGTTAGAATACCTGCCTGTCACGCAGGGGGTCGCGGGTTCGAGTCCCGTCCGGACCGCAAAACTTAGAAAAGCCTGTAAGTCAAAAACTTACAGGCTTTTTGTTTTTAGCTGCGGTTAGACTGGGCT
>JBEIGB010000159.1:0-6055 GCA_040382095.1 Lewinellaceae bacterium | reverse complement strand
CGGCGCTCTATAAAGGATTTATGAGGTTGTGTAAAAAGTATTCCGTATTCCGCCGCCTACGGCGGCGAAATAAAATTTTAAACAGACGTCATTTTCATTGATTTTGCGAAGCAAAATCAATGAAAATGACGTCTGTTTAAAATAACATTTGGCAGCACAAGCTGCCAAATGAAAAGCCGGGGGCTTTTTACATAACCCCATAAAGGATTTATGCGACAACCCCAATGCAATGGTTTTTTGCTGTGCGAAGCGCAAAAATAGCCCCCGACCTGCGTTCAAGAAAAAAACTCCCTTAAATGGCTAATATCGTATTCGTCGCCTATGCCAACAGCCCGGAAGACCCGCACTGGTAGAAAAGGTAGGTGAAATCAAAAACGTCCTCTCCGTATTCCTGGAAGAACAAATGCAGGACCTGGAAAATAAATTGAAAGCTACGTTTGCCCTCCCGGATGCCTCCAGTATCCCGCTGGACATCCTGTTTACGCTCGTGACCAACGACCGCACCAAGCGGAGCCAGTCACTGGAGGAAATCCTGGAGCAGATGCCCGAAAAAACGGGGGTCTCCCGGGAGATCGTAGAATATTGCCTCAGGCAAATGCAGGAGATGCGCCTGCTGAATGCAATCTTATAACCTATGCGCTACGAACTCAAACACGACAAGCTTGCGGCTCAGATTTTCCTCCGTGCCAGTGCGGCCGCCAAAGCCCGCCGCCGCGCCGAGGAGGTATATGCGTTTTATGGCGAAATCGCCGCTAAGCGCCTCCTCACCGCCGAAGAGCTGGATTACCTCAGCCCATTTGCCACGGTCTTGCAGATTCCCGAGGAGCTGAAGCAGGCCATGGACAAGGGGAGGGAGAAGATACGGGAGGCTAAAGAGGCGGAAATGAACAAGATAAAGGAGCAGGAAGCCAAAGAAAAAAAGCTCCGGGAAGAAGCAGAAACCGCCCTCGCAAAAGTTGAGCAGAACCTTGCTGTGATCCGCGAAAGAAACCTGGTTACCTTCCGCGAGTTTGCCGAATTGGGTACCAGGCTGGTATATACCCTGGACCATGCTGAAGCACTCCAAAAACTGGGTATCGCCGCCGCCGTGGAGGTGGATGATGGTGCAAAGCGGGAAGCGCTCACCGCGCCTTTGTCGGAATTGATTTTCTTTTTTGCAGAAAGTGGCCGCCGGCCGGAGCTGGCGTGTGAAGCAGCAGGTCTGCTGCTCGGGTTGGGTCAGGCAGAGCCGGTTGCTTTGTTGCTTGGACAATGTGTCCGGGAAAATTGGTCGTCGCGTACACAATTTACGCCCTTACTGGCTGCCCTGCCGGAAGCTGTCCTCCTGAAGTCCAGATACTACCCCGTAATGGCAAATGTGCCGTTGGGAAAGGACGGGCTCTTCCAGATGGGGAGCGGCCCATCGGAATGGGGGCATCGAAGCGATGAACAACTGCATGAGGTAAAATTGTCGCTGTATCAAATAGGGGTTTATCCGGTAACTTTTTATCAGTTTGCCTTATTCAGCGAGGCAACAGGCCGGGGACTGGCGAGCCGCACGCCCTACTGGGGCCGGTTCGGTGATCACCCGCTGGTTAACGTGAGCTGGTATGAAGCAGCAGAATACGCCAACTGGCTGAACGAACAGCAGGGGATACCGCCATGGTATGAAATCCATAAAGTTCGGGGTAGCGATCCGGACAATGCATCGGAATACGATTATTTAAAATGGAAAGTGGAAAGGAAGCCGGGTGCCTGGGGGTTTCGGCTGCCTACCGAGGCAGAGTGGGAGTTGGCCGCACGCGGCGGTGCCGGTACCCCACGGCATCATTTTGCCGGAGGGGATGTACTGGGCGAAGTAGGCTGGTACTGGGAAAACTCCGGGGATGAACCCCTCTCAGGCGACTGGGATTTAAACCGGATATACGACAACAACGGGCGCACCCACCCAGTTGGCCAAAAGCAGGCAAACGAGATTGGATTGTACGATATGAGCGGCAATGTATTCGAATGGTGCTGGGATTGGTATGGGGAGTACACTTCAGGCCCCCAAACAAATCCTTTTGGCCCGGATTCAGGCTCGTTCCGCGTGTACCGCGGCGGCTCCTGGAGCAGCTTCGCCGACGGCTGCCGGGTGGCGGACCGCGACGGCGACCGCCCCGACGGCCGGTACGATTACCTGGGCTTCCGCCTCGCGTTCGTCCCCCAGTCTGGCGGTTAGCCAGGGGCCATTCCTTTGGGGAGGGGAGCGAGTGGCCGGGAAAAAGGCAAAGGCGGTGAGGGACGAGCCGCCTGTGCCTTTTTCCCGGCCACGAGCGGAAATGGGTACCGGTTCCGCAGGCTTCCCGGGGTGGAGGCTCATGATAAAGCGAGGTACCCCATCGCATAAATGCCGCTCATTTTTTACATAATTACCTTTTAGCGCCTATTTTTTTATTTTTACTTTAAATTTGGCTAAATTGCGCTTAAAAATAACTTAAAATGCCCGTAAGCGCCTATTTTTCTAATAATGCGCCTATTAGTTATGGAATAGCAAAACCTTGTCCTGGATGGATAGTGGGATATACGGCAATGATTGAAAAGTTGAAACTGCCAATTCCATTACCTGCGGTGAAAGCAATAGTTTCGGAGAAATATCGAAGGGCAAAAACGGAATCCTGGCTAATTTTCCCTTTTGCCTATTTGCCTCAGGACGATTCGGGAATTTCCAAAATTGAAGCGTTGTTCAACCATTTGGTTTTTGCACTGAAATACGAAGGTGTAAATCTTTTGGTATTTGCGAAGTTACAAGAAGTGCTGAGTAGTGAGGAGATTTTAGCATTAGTAAATATTGAGCCTTTGGGACAGTATTCCAGAAGGATTTGGTTTCTCCTGGAATGGGTGTCAGGAAAACAGATTATTGGTAAAAGTGACATCACCAAAAAAAGCTATATCCCGGTGATTGACCAAAAATTACAATTTGCTGTTTCGGGGATTAAATCGCCACGTCATTTGGTGCTGAATAATTTGCCTGGAACAAATAAATTCTGTGCGTTAATCAGGAAAACGGAGAAACTGGAAAAGCATCTGTCAAAAAGCTATGTAGAGGAGAATAGAAAGCAGCTTGCCGGGATTAGAAAAGACATCATTCAAAGAGCGTCTGCATTTTTGCTGTTAAAAGACTCAAGAGCATCATTTACCATTGAGGGGGAAAGCCCAAAGAGTAAAAGAGCTGCCAGGTGGGGTGCAGCCATAGGGCAAGCCGGCTTAAACGACCTCAGCAAAGAAGAATTGATTCGCCTGCAGCATATAGTGATAGAAAATACCCGATTTGTTCAGATGGGATTAAGGACAAAAGGCGGATTTATTGGCGAGCATGATAGATTATCCGGGGAGCCTATCCCGGATCATATTTCGGCAAAACAGGAAGATCTTGATAGCCTTTTAGACGGATTGATCGAAGTGAATCAAATGCTCGTCAAAGAGGACATTCATGCTGTATTGGCAGCGGCAATGATTGCCTTTGGGTTTGTATTTATCCATCCTTTTGAAGATGGCAACGGAAGAATACACCGGTATTTGATGCATCATGTGCTGGCAAAAAAACAGTTTGCCGATCAGGGAATTATTTTCCCCGTTTCATCTTCTATCCTTAACCATATCAATGACTACCAAAAAGTTTTAGAATCGTACTCCAAACCCCTTTTGGACTTTATTGAATGGGTTGAAACCAAGGATCACAATGTAGAAGTTACTAACGACACCAGGGACTATTACCGATTCTTTGATGCGACCAAACAAGCCGAGTTTTTGTTTGATTGCGTGGAAGATACTATTAAGCACATAGTGCCCCAGGAAATGCATTATTTGGCAAATTATGATGCCTTTAAAAATTACATGGATGAAGAATTTGAAATGCCGGATAAAATGGTTGCTATTTTAGTGCGGTTTTTAGAACAAAACCAAGGTGTTTTATCCAGGAGTGCCAGGGAAAAAGCATTCAGTATGCTTACAGAAAAAGAAGTGCAACAAATCGAACTAACGTTTACTGCAATTTTCGGAAAGTAATGCAGGCAAAATCTTGTAGCGTATATTTGCAGGCTATATTTGCAGGACCCAAAGGGTGAGCTCGTGCCCTAAAGCGCGGCATATCAGCCCGAAAATGCTACTTACCAAAAGAATGTTTATTTTTGCGCTTCGTCGCAAAGCCGTCGCCTAAACCGGAGGTTTTCTAAAATCTTTTGGCGGCTGACGCCGCCAAAGAATATTTTTCAAGACGCTGATTTTGATGGTTTTGCAAAGCAAAACCATCAAAATCAGCGTCTTGAAAAAAGTATTTCGCCGCCGACGGCGGCGATGCGACGAAGCGCCTAAACCTCGAAAGACACCCCCTTTTTCAAAATAACCATACCAAATCTATGGAAGCTTTCCTGGCATTCTTCGAATCTATGTCCGCATTGCAAAAACTGGCGTGGATACTCCTTTGTCTGACGTTTAGTTGGATACTGGAGGGGGGATTTCCGCTCTTCGACCTGGAGTACAAAAAATGGCGCCATGCAGGGGTGAATTTTATTTTCCTGAGCACGAGCATTATCATTAATGTGCTGTTTGGATTGGCAACCCTGGGCGTGTTCGTCTGGGTCGGAACGCAGCAGATCGGATTGCTCCACCTGGTGGAATGGCCCGTATGGCTGGAACTGCTCGTGGCAGTGATGATCCTGGATTTTGTGGCGCAATACCTGGTGCATTACCTGCTGCATAAAGTCGCTTTTATGTGGAAATTTCACATGGTCCACCACAGCGATACCATGGTGGACGCTACCACCGGAACGCGGCATCATCCCGGCGATTATGTGATGCGCGAGGTGTTTGCGCTCATCGCCGTGGTGCTGGCAGGGGTCCCCCTGGCTTTTTATCTGGTGTATAGAATCATCACTGTCTTTTTCGCCTACTTTACCCATGCGAATATCCACCTGCCGGTATGGCTGGATAAACCCCTGAGCCTGGTGTTCATCACCCCCAATATGCACAAGTTCCACCACCATTTCGAACGCCCCTGGACGGATACCAACTTCGGGAATATCTTCTCTTTCTGGGACCGCATCTTCGGCACCCTGGTCTATGACGACCCCCGCAAAGTCCACTATGGACTGGACGTACTGGAAAACCACCGCGACAGCGATGTCGGATACCAGTTCGGAATACCTTTCGACCGCTCTATAAAGACCGATCGAAAAGGGTTTTTTTAAGAGGGGTTGTATTATTGAAGTTGTGTGAAAAGTATTCGTCCAAAATATCATTTGGTAGCGTCAGCCGCCAAATGACGGAGTGAGCTTACCCCAACTGTTACGGCAGCCAAAAATGAATTTTATACTTTGAAGAACCAACCGGTGTTTTCCACAAATAAACAGCGTCAAGCTGCATTTTTGGAGCATTGCCACACACCTTGAAGTACTCCTGAAAAACTACTCCCTGATCATGTGGATATGGGGAATACCGTCCTCCAGATACTCCGCTCCAACTTCTACAAACCCAAAAGAACGGTAGAAGTGCAATAGGTAGCACTGGGCAGAAATCTGGATGGGATAATCCCCAAAAATACCGGAGGTGCGTTCTATCGCCTGCTCCAGCAAAACTTTGCCCGCGCCGGTGCGGCGTACGGAATGGGCAGTGAGTACCCTTCCGATGGAGGTGTAGCCGTCAAAGGGGGTGCCCGGCGGCAGGAGCCGCGCATACGCTACAATATTCCCTTCCTGATCCATGCCCATCAGATGCCACGCTTTTTGATCCATACCATCGGCATCGAGGTAATAGCAGGTCTGCTCGATCATGAATACCTGCTGCCGCAGGGCCATAATCGCATATAACTGATGCAGGCTGAGCTGTTCAAAGGGGATACATTCGAAAGGTATGGTCAATGCTGTTTGTTTCATGTACAAATGGTTTTTTGGGCGGAGTGAAAAAGACTTTTGCCGCCTTCGGTGGCAAAATAAATTTTTGGGGCGTCCGGAAAGTATGGGGTTGTGTAAAAAGCCTCCGGCAAGTCATTTGGCGGCTTACGCCGCCAAATAATATTTTTTAGAGCGGCGGGGGGGGG
>JBEIGB010000158.1:0-6071 GCA_040382095.1 Lewinellaceae bacterium | reverse complement strand
CGATTAGCGTTACCGTGCCGATTCGCGCGCTCGTAGAAGTATTCGCTTCCGAAGTAAGTATCAGTGTCGCTTTGCCGCTGCCTCAGGTGGTGCTTAAGGTCAGCCACGAAAGCGACTCGCTCGCCGTCCAGCTGATATTTGAGCTGATGCTCACATTTTGCCCGCCTCCGCCCGAGACAAAATCCACCGTCGTCGGCAACGCCGTCAAAAATGCCGCCGCGCCTGCCTGTGAGACAGCAATCGTCTGTGCTGTTACACCAGTGCCTGAAACTGTAACCGTACCGCTGCGTGCAGAAGTACCCGTATTCTGATCTGCCTGAATATTAATTGTGCCATTATTTGTACCGCTGGCAGGCGTCACCGATACCCAGCTCAACGACTCCGACACACTCCAGGAGACATTAGATGTAATCGAAGATGATTTAGTTTCCCCTGCGGCCACAAAACTCAGGGAAGCAGGCGAAACAGCCAGGGAGGCAGCAGGTACGGAAATATTGATTCCATAATCCTCCACATCGCGATAATTACTGGAAGTTGCACAGGGGGTTTCTCCTGCATTCAGCGACATTGCCACGCGCATACGCGTAACTCCTGATGCTGCATCAGCAGGAATAGCAATATTGCCTACATACCCTGTACCGGAGGAAGTACTTTTGGATGCCGACTGGGAGAGGACATTCTCCCCTGCATCATTAAAATCGTTATCCTGATTAAAGTCAATCCAGACAGACCAGTAATACGTACTTCCCTGTGAACCGCTATTATTCCCCGAGACCAGGGTAATCGGATAGGATTGGCCCTTATTTACCGCTGCCACGGTTGACGTAAAATTAGTATAGCCATAATCAGACTCCGATGCCCCGGAGATATTGGAAAAATCAACCCGTTTGATCCAGTCCCCGAACGCAATCCCGTATGAATAGCAATATGGATCACCGCATCCGTCCGTAGTGAAGGACAACTCCGGCGACCAATCGCTGAAGGAAGACCCACATACAGCACGCACCTGAAAAACGTAAGGTGTACAAGGGGTGCGAAGTGCGCTGAGCACATTTGTAGCAGACCAGGAATCGTTTGTTACCCAGGAAGCGTCAACGGTTCGTTTATAGCGCCAGCTATAAGCGGTAGCCCCCGAGACGGCATTCCAGCCGGCGGCAAACCAGGAATAGTCCTTTCCCAGCAGGGCTAAATTAGCCGGAACGCTGCAGGGCACAGGCATGCCGGACTGGGCAACCGAAATCGTTTGGGAAGACACCCCGCTACCGGAGACGGTAATTGTTCCGCTACGGCTTGAAGTGCTGGTATTTTCTGTAAAAGTAACGGTAACCGTCCCATTATTACTCCCCGAGGCAGGACTGACCGTCACCCAGCTCAGGGATTCCGTTACGGTCCAGTCAATGTTTGAAGTCACGGAAAAGGTCTGGCTCTGCGCCGCATTTCCAACACTCACGGAAGTAGGAGAAACCGCGAGAAATGCGGCGCCGCCGCAATTTCTGGTGGTGTACATTGTGTTCAGGGAGGCGATATCCCCGGTGCTAAGCGTAGAGCGTTGTCCGATGACTGTACCGGCTGGTGCGGGAGGGCTTTTCACCTGGATCGTCGGGCTTCCGTTCTTGGAAAAATAATGGGTTCCGTAGTGCATGATCGAGGCATAATCGTAAACTCCGACGCTGGTAATACCAGCCCCACCGACCTCGAAATTACCTTCTTTTCCAGCTTCGATATTATCAAAAAGGATGGTCACATAGGTATCGCGATCATTTCTCGACTGTTCATGCCACATACCTGCTGCATGGCATATCTCGTGGATTGTAGCCCCTATCCCGCAGGCATCCACATTGATTTCCTGTTTTCCGCCGATCATTCCGATATACGACCAGCATGCAGGCTCGTTGTCCACGAACTCTACATAATTGGTCTCTGAGGTACGCGGGACCATACAAATATTCGAGTTGGCGTTGACATGGTTGATCGCGTTATTTATTTGGGAAACACTCGAATGCCCCGGCTCAATCGTATAGGGTATGACCCCATTCGGCCAGCGCATACTGGTATAGGAGATCATATTTCCCTTTTCCAGTTTCAATTGTTCGTAGGTTTCTTCGCGAAAAAGAACGATATCCCCGTTCCAGAACACCCTGCCATCCCTGATTTCCAGCGTCACCTGCCGGGGCGAGCGGTCTCCGGGGAAAAGCAGCATTGCCTTTTCCAAACGCACTGCGGATTTTGAAGGCGGCCTGTAACCTACTGGTACAGGTATCTCAGAAGGTATGGTGTCTATACATACGGGGCTACAAGTACTGTAGTGGCCTGAGTGCAAGGGACCCCTTGCCTGGCAAGTTACTGTCAGCAAGAAAAAAAAGAAGAGGCTACGGAGAATGTGGTTCATAGAATTTGGGACTAAGCAGGTTTTAAAGACAGTTATTTTTTCGGGACGAATTTCAGAGAAACGGAATTCATACAATAACGCAATCCGGTGGGCTTTGGTCCATCATCGAAAACATGCCCCAGATGGCCACCACAGCGGGCGCAAAGCACTTCGACACGCGACATACCCAGGGAGAGATCTTCAATTTCTTTGACGTGTGTTTTTTTAAAAGGCGTATAAAAGCTTGGCCAGCCGGAGCCTGAATCATATTTGGCTACAGAGCTGAATAATGGCAGGCCGCATCCCCGGCAGGTATAGACTCCCTCTGCCTTATACTTGTTGTATTCCCCGGAAAAAGCCCGTTCGGTACCTGCTTTACGGAGCACATAGTATTCCTGTTCGCTAAGGGTTTTTTTCCATTCGGCATCTGTTTTGGCTACCTTTTCCAATTTTTCGCCATTAAGCCCTTCGAATATCGCACCCTGTTTATTCTGGGAAGGTTTTGGCGTATTATGGGAAGGTTGTTGGGCCTGGCCGGCGGAAATCAGGAAAAAAGGGAAAAAAAAGCACAGTAAAAATCGCATGACTAAAATTTTAAGGATAAAAGAAATAAGACCATCTTTTCCGCTTAACCGTTCCTTGTATAACAGCTTACTTTTTTCCCCTCTTTTGCCTCAATCGGGGGCGGTTCCACTCTTCGCGTTGTGCGAAATCCACGATCGAACGCATAAAAGCCATCATGCCCAGGAAAATCAGATAGCCAATCGTGACAACGACATATATCCAGCGATAGGACCCTGCCTGTGCGATTGAGAGTCCGGAAATTGCCCAGGCCATCAGTCCATTGGAAGCGGCGAGTGCCATGAAGGCATATACTGCCCGCCCCCAATACTTGACGATATTTTCGGAAGTAAGGGAAGAAACGCTGTTAAAAACAGCAAAACAGAGCATCAGGGAAGCCGCTGTCATCCAGGGGAAGCGTTCGCCGGGTGTCATAAAGCCCGTAGATTTGACCAGGCCAGCGACGCCGTTAATCAGTACTGCTGCCAGGAAAGCCGCACCTGCCTGATAGAAAGGGTCATATACGCGGTCAAAAAAAATTTTCTTTTCATCTGTCATAAAAAAAATTGTTTTGCGAGGATATTATCGGATACCCTTTGCCATGAATACCCGCTGGTAGGGGATAGCAGGCTATACGGGAAAGTCATCAGGTGGTGTCCTATCAGGCCGATGGTCGTTTGCTACTGGCCATTCTGATTATCCGGCCCGGGCATTATTCTTCAGGAGCGATACAAGATGAGAGGACCATGATCGCTTACTTCGTTACCCTCACAAGAACTACATTAATTCAGGGGGGGATAACAAGACCCTTTAATGATCCCCCGGCCACTCACTTACACAGATTTTTACATATTCACGATGAAGCCAGAAAAATGGTACTGTTCGCGGATTTGTACGAGGTAGCGCTCTGCTTCGATCCGGGTCTGGAAATTCCCGGCTATCAATCTGAAAACGCGGATATTATGACTATCCATCCCTTCCTGGACGAACACCGATGCGATACCGAGCTCCGCGAAAGCGGTCGCCTGGCGCTCTGCATTGCCATTATCGGAGAATGCTCCGAGCTGTACACCGAAACCTCCGAATCCACGGGCGATCCTGACCACCGTTCCTTTGACTGGTGGATAAGGGGGCGGCAAAGTTCCCAATGCGCTTTCGTAAGCCACGGGCAGCTGGCTTTTCACTAATGTACCTGGAGGGGCGTAAGCAGGCGGAGTAGTGGGTACCGGGCCATATTCGTACTGCTGGGTGGGTGTCGCCACCGAAGGATTGGTCTTAGGGAGTAATTCACGGCTTGTAGGCATGGCCGGATTAGGTTCTGCCAGTTTTTCCGTCAGCCCGGCAGGGACATAAGGTTGTGTAGCGAAAGGTGTGCGGGCGGTCATTTCATCGCTGTAGGCAGCGGGTACAGCCGCTGAGACTGGTGCGGGCAGGCCATCCTGACCTACGGGTTCGACCTGTACCCTTGCTTTACCGGTTTGCTCCAGGCCGATGGTCATTGCTGCCGCCATAGAAAGGCTGACGACAAAACCCTCGGGAAAAGCGCCTTTATCATTTACCCGTACGATAACCGAGGCGCCATTATCGAGGCGCGTGACTTTCAACAGTGTGCCGAATGGGTGGGTACGGTGGGCACAGCTAAAATCCCCCCTGTCGTAGCGCTCGCCGGAAGCGGTTGGCCTTCCATGCAGATAATCCGCATAATAACTGGCCATGCCTATTTCCCTGTACTGTGCGTCGGCCTGAAGGGAAAAGACAGAAAGCAAGGCATACGAAAGAGTGCATCTTACCGCCCATTGGCAAACAAACTGCATAACGAAGCGATTTATTTCAAAAGAACGAAAAAAAAAGCGAGATTGTTACTATCCAACAACCCTTCAGGCATAAAAAATCTTTCTCCCTGCAAGGCGGCATACTGAAACAGGTTCAATCGAACAGTGCCTTCACGAAACGCTCTTTATCAAAAACCTGAAGCTGGTCTATTCCCTCCCCTACCCCAATAAACTTGACGGGCACTTTGAATTGATCGGAAATCCCGATTGCGACCCCTCCCTTGGCCGTACCGTCCAACTTGGTTAGTACGAGTGAGGTTACTTCCGTAGCTTCCGTAAAGCGGCGTGCCTGTTCGATCGCATTCTGGCCGGTTGTTGCATCGAGTACGAGGAGTACGTCGTGCGGGGCACCTTCCAGTTTTTTACCGATGGAACGCTTAATCTTGGTCAGTTCCTGCATGAGGGGCGTTTTGGTATGAAGACGGCCGGCGGTATCTATGATTGCGACATCGCAATCGTTGGCAACGGCATACTGGACTGTTTCGAAAGCCACCGCTGCCGGATCAGTACCCATGCCTTTACTGAAAAAAGCACAATCGACCCGCTGTGCCCAGATTTCCAACTGGCCGACAGCGGCTGCGCGGAAAGTATCCCCTGCGCCGATGACCACTTTTTTCCCTGCTTGTTTGAACTGGTAGGCCAGTTTGCCAATCGTGGTTGTTTTACCAACGCCATTTACCCCTACTACCATGATTACGTAGGGTTTAGGCGCATTGGGCAGGTCAAATGAAAAGATATCGGGATTATGATTTTCGGCGAGCATCTGGACAATTTCATCGCGCAGGATGTTGTTCAGCTCGGAGGTGTTCATATACTTGTCGCGTGCCACCCGTTTTTCGATCCGGTCAATAATTTTGAATGTGGTATCCGCTCCGACATCCGCCCCGATGAGCAATTGTTCCAGGTTATCCAGGACCTCCTCGTCCACCGTTGATTTTCCGGCGATGGCCCTGGAGAGTTGACTGAAGAAACCCACTTTAGTTTTTTCCAGGCCTTTATCCAGGTCTTCTTTTTCTTTTTTGGAAAAAAGTTTGCCAAAAATGCTCATCTATCTTTATTTTCAATGGTTTAGGTAATCCTGCCGAATCTGACAGATTGTTCCTGCTTCGTAAGTAGGCGGTAATCTATCAGACTTGTTTTGTTGGGACTATCCCGGGCTACTGGAGGTTGCGTAGAAAGACTGAGGTTGTATAAAAATTAATTTTGCCGCCTACTGCGGCAAAATTAATTTTTCCAGAGCTGCGGTTTTTGGAGATTTTGGTGTGGGGAAGTTGTTTTGAGACAGGGGGGGGGGATATTTTTTTGTGGGG
>JBEIGB010000157.1:0-6096 GCA_040382095.1 Lewinellaceae bacterium | reverse complement strand
TTTTAAATAATACAGACTTTAATTTTATAGCGCCATCCAAATGTGATGGGGGTGTGTAAAAAGTATTCCGCCGCCGCCTACAGCGGCGAAAGAAAGTTTTGAAAGAACACTGTATTCACTGATTTTACTTCGCAAAATCAGTGAATACAGTGTTCTTTCAAAACTTTCTTTCGCCGCTGTAGGCGGCGGAATACTTTTTACACACCCCCATCACATTTGGATGGCGCTATAAAATTAAAGTCTGTATTATTTAAAAAATTATTTTAACCAACTCCTCTTAAGAGTTCCGGAAAGCTACAGCATGGTAGGCCTTCACATGCTGCCCAAGAAATACCCGGGCATAAATCCTGAGCACTGCAATTTCGATAAATAAAAAACACAGGCTCACCACCAAAAGCAGGGGCACCTGATTATTTTGAATCCGGCTCAGCACGATATCCAGGCCGATGAATGTCGGGGTGATAGGGAAACCCGATATAGCAAGCCCGCATAACAGGAATAATAGCCCCAGCCCGGGGTATTCGTAAATATGCCCATAGAAATTAACCAAATCAAAAGTATTTTCCATCTTTTCTACCCGGCTCAGCACCAGAAAACCTGTAATTCCCGCCACGCTTACGCCGCTCAGGTATATTGCGCTGGCAAAAGGATCAAAGAAAGCATTATAACCGATAGAAAGGCCAATAAACAAATGGGCAAGAATTACGAGCAACCAGGCCCTTTTTGCCGATTCCCTTTCCGAGAAGGCTACAAGCACATGAAAAAGCCCGAGTATTGCCATGACAAACGCAATCCCTTTTTGCAGCCAGGAAATCTCCCCAACACCGGCTACCAGGCCAATGATCCCCCCCAATAATAGCAGCCCCATCGCAAAATTTGCGGCCGGAGCAGATAAAATACCCAACCGACGTCCGAGCCATTTGAAAGGCGTCCACAGGAAATGGAACTGGAAACGGTCCAGGTTAAACTCCTTGACGGAAAGAATATACCAGGATGCGCGCAAGCGGCCAAACCAACCTGTCAGGGACTTGTCCCTTGGCGGTTCAAAGTGATAAAACTGCTCGTGGATAAGGTAGTTCAGGACGCTGGGCGAAACCAGCAACTGATAAGAACGGAGCAGGGCGTTGCCTGCAAAATGGACCAACACCAGAATATGCCACCCCAAAGCCGCTTCAATAAACATAATGCCGATTTGTGCTATCGAAGCATACGCAATCTGCGTTTTTACGGTAGGCTGGACATTCGCAATACTCCCTGCAAGGATACTGGTCAATAAACCCATACCGATGATCAACACGCGGATTGCCAGATTGTCCGTCCACAAGGGGTATGTGCGCAACATCAGGAACAATCCAATGTGTACCGATAACGAACCATAAAAAATCGCACTCGAAGTAGTGGGTCCTTCCATCGCCCGCGGCAACCACGAAGAAAAGGGAAACTGTCCTGATTTTATCGCAGCGACAAGCAAAAATACCAATGGGATCAGAAAATGATTAAGGGGGTTTTGAGCTAATAGTGCGGGAATTTCCGCCGATTGGTTCATTTCTTCAAACTGGATATTTTTGCCAAATGCCGCATGGCATAGCCAGAGGGCAACCAGAAGCCCAACGTCCGACAATCGGTAAAGGGAAACGACCTTGATCGAATTTTTTACCGGAAGATAGCGCTCGCGATAAAATCCAATCAACAGGAAAGAGCTTATCCCTAATACCTCCCAGCCAAGGAATAAAGTCTCGAAGTTACCCGAGAAAATTACCAGGTTAATCCCCAGGAAAAAGAAGGTCAAATTATTGAAAAACCGCTTGTACCCGGGGTCGCGGTGCATATAATACCGGCTGAACAAAGAAATCAGCGTACCCAACAGACCCGTTACTACGGCATATACCAAAGTGAATTTGTCGAAGTACAGGTCGAAGGAAAACTCTGCATCCCCTCTTTGGTAATACGTCAGGAATTTTTCAAAAACAGGGCGACCGCCCTCCATCCACCAAAGTACAGAAAAAACAGATAAGCCCACCACATGCAGCAAGAGCGTTGTGGTGACGGTCCAAAAAATCAACCCTTCCCTCTTTTGAGGTGGGATAAAGCTAAGCAACAAGCCCGCCATGGGAAGCAGTGTGAAAAAAGGCAAATACTGGTTCATATTATTATAATTCTTCAGGGAAACCTTAGATAAATTTGGGCTTATGGGGATCTCCGAAAAGTATTTTTTGGCGGCGCAAGCCGCCAAATGAAAAGCCGGGGGCTTTTCACACAACTCCAGAACTTTCCCAATCTTATCCCAAAGGCTTTCCCCTGGTTGGTTCAACAATGTTTTTTATTTCTTTAGCAAGTGTACTGGTAGGTTTTCCCTGGTAGCATCGAGGATATGATTGGTTTCCATTAGCCGTGCGGTTTCAAAGAAACGATGGATATCTTCGATTTCCGGAAGGGTATGCGTTTTGGGCTCGTAAAGGTGAAAGGCATGGTCCCTGAAGTAGTAAAAAGCACCATTGTCCGGAGAAATGACCAAAATATGGACCCACTCGTTCTCAAACCATTCATATACCTCGGGAAGGGTACGGATCGTTTGCAGCACAACTTCCGGAAAATGCTCGACAATCATCAACAACCTTACGGGGTCGTGTACCTCGATCATCTGAAGCGGAAGCCCGGGGCGAAGGTCGCCATCGCTACTGTTGGTAACCCCGATGAGCCCCATAACGTTATGGGGCAGTTTAGTCCCCGCACCGAACTTCTGGTTGTCCACCCTGGAAAAATAGTATTCCAGGTTGATCCCCCCACAAACGACAGGAAGTGGTTTTATTACGCCCAACAGGCGTTTCCCTTCCGGATCGGTCCGGTAATCATACGAATTCAGAAAAGCCCGACGGTCGAGAAATAGTTTTTTCGACAGTGCCCGGGGTGCTACAATGCAGAGTGCGTTGGTACCATGCCCAAGTTCAGGTCGCGGCTCAAAAAAGGAGACCGAACGTTGTTCGATTGCCTTCCTGACCTTCTTTATATCTTTATCGGTGGCGATTGAAACAAAACGCCTTGAACGCTCCTTTGCGTTGAGATCCAAGGCTTTTTCGAAATTCCGAGCATTCTCCCTATGCCTTTCCTGGTTGGCAGGGCTCAGCGAGGCCGTATCGTAATAGCCCACCAGGTCGCTGGCGGTATCGTGCATGGCCGGCACAAACGAAGTGCCTTCCGGTATGTCCAGGCCGCGTCCGCGAAGTACTTCCCGTACTTTGGGGTGGTTTGCCATGAGGCAGAACACCCGGGAGTTGGTCGCACCCGGACGGCCACTACATGCCCCACAATCGTGGGCTCCGTGATGTGGGTTGTTCGCACTACTGGACCCATGGGAAATCATATATACAAGGGGCGCAAAATCTTTAATCAGGCCGATATTGCGCAGGAGGCCTTCCACGCGGTCGGCCATCTGATCAATGGTGAAGCCAACCTGTAGCCCGTTTTCAAGTTCCTCCGCACTGGTATGTTCAAAGAGCAGTTTCGAATGCTGATCCATGTGCCCGAAGGCATTCGAGATAGCAGCATTCATCTTTGGCCTGAACAGATTGAGCACCAGTTCAATAGCAGCATAAAACCCCAGCACCACAGAATAAAAGAAGCCAAAGAAGACCGAATGGGATTGCTTCCCGTAGATAATCCGCCTTTTCCGTTCTCCTGTCCCCTCAACCTCTTTGACCAGAAATGTAGGGGTTACCGGGGCCGGGCAAAGTTTTTCATAAAATTTGCCCCCTTCGGGTAAAAAATAAAACTCGACCCCAAAAAATCCAGGCGCCCCAAAAGTGCCACAGTCCGGTACGATATGTTCGATATGCCGGCGCAATGAACATTCCCGTTCATCAATACAAAATACTGCCTGAAACGACTGGACCTCTGGCACTCCCCCGGGTTCATACACCTTTCGGATACCTGTGAGCACTTCATCGTAGTAGCTCCACTCAAAAGCATCCTGCCAGATCATAAAAACTTCCTGGAGTTCTGTTATGGGCACCGGGTCAAAAAGATGCTCATGATCCAGGTTTACCAGCATAAATAATGGTTGCCACCTGGTACCCAGCTCTGCATCGAGCGCATCAATTTCCAGTAAGAGCTCGAAGTGGATGAGGTCCTGGAGGGAAATTTTTTTGTTGTACAAAAGGGTATGCGGTTGTGCTTCCACGGTAGCGACCATACCCGACCAGCCATGATGGCCAAATTGCTGATCAAAGAGGTATTCAGCATAAAATCGTGGATCCCCGACCAAAACCTCCAGCAAATCCTCCGTCGTGACATTGCGGTCCTGTAATAACTTCCCTGCGCGCTTTCCTTTGAAAAAGCTGGACAGGGCATATTGATCCAGCTCCCGGAGTGCTTCCAGGAACCCTTTATCCACATTGGGGAAATGCCAAAGGGAAATCCCCTGATCCAGGTAAGCCCCCAGGATGCGGAAAAGGAGCGGATGGACAAGATTGTCGAGATCGAGGCGGTAGGCACGCTTCCAGTTGGCGCGAATACGGCCGATCCTTGCTTCTATGTGCAGGTCATAGTCCTTGTGCATGAGCCTGTATGCCCAAAGCTCCTTCAGTTCTTCCCCTTTGCGCTCTACCAGGATGCGCTGGAGTACATCCTCCCGGATCCGGCCCTGCCGGAAAAGGCCACGATAGTCCTCTAACTCCAGGGTCACCTGATATCCAAAAATCTTTGATGCCCGGAAAATGGCATCATAGAATTTCATATCCTGGAAGGCATGGAGGGTATTGTGATGGATAAAATCTTTAATAGGCGTTTGTGTCGGCAGGTAATGTTTTAATTCATGAATGACCTGCGACAAATTAAATACTTCTTTAGTAGTTGTCACGGTATAGGTTGAATAGACTTGCTGCCACGGAAAACAGGACTTAGCACAGGCAAAAAACATTCATTTTTAGCTCGTGAAATTTCCGTCGCAACAACCCTGAGAATTGATCAAATCGTTTTTCTTCTGTCTAAGCTCAAAACAACGTGTACGATAATGCGTCACCGACCCTCTTTTGCATGGAAGAATGGCACTGTGGAGGTTAAGCCCATCTGCAGGGTGTGGTTGCGTTCTATTTTTACCCCATCAGGCTTTTGAATAATCTGGGAAAGGTACCCTGCTTCCAGTTTGCCGATCCCGGGGATTTGGTACCCCAGGGCGAAATACAGCCGGTTCTGGTCAAAAATATTGGCCGCCACATTTTTTCCAAAATTTAGCATAAACTCATCGTACATCGTGATGTAGAACGTTTTATCCACAATCGCCTTTCCCTTAAACGGCAACGAAAAGCGGTTGAGCAGCCGGAATCTGTTGGTATAAACCGCATCCCCGGGCGCATAAATCCCGGAAGTGGTATTGATGACGGGTAGATTGGAAAAACGCTGTTCCAACCTGAACCGGCTCACCCATTCAAAAGGTGCCAGCGGCGTCTTAATCTGGATTTGCTCCCACAGGCGATGTTCAGGAAAAGTGGATCTGGCCGGAAAATCCCCGTAAGGGTGTGTTTCGATGAAGGCATAACCTGCGGTAGCCATAACCATATTATTTTTGAAATGGTAATTAATCCCTGTCCTGAGCAAAACTTGCTGGGGCGCAGAGAAAAGTTTGCTCCTCCGGTACTGTGCCTCGAGATGTATTCCCCATACAGGGCTGATTTTATGCCCCCCAAAATACATCAGCCAGCTATTCCAATGGTCGGCGTACTGGTGAAGGGGAGCCTGTTGCCCAAAGGCATTACATCCAAAGAGCAGGAGGAGGAATAAGAAAAATACGTTTTTGCCCATCATACCTGTTTTTAACTTTTTTCAACCCGGTTCACGGCACTTATTTTTTTTCTGGCCGCCAGTTCGTGTCCCGAAAGCGCTTTATGGTGCTCCAGACCGGTAATGGTCATAGAGCCCCCTCCCTCACGGTAGGAGTGCTCAAAATGCTTCAGGTTTTCCATGACAGAGTGATCCACCAGTTGTGCCGCCGAAAAATCCAGGGTGATCTGCATGTCCTGCGGGATTGCCTCTAATTTAGCTTTTAGCCCTAAATAATTAGAGAAAACCGCAGATTTTTCCACCTGCACGAGGTACGCCCCG
>JBEIGB010000156.1:0-6189 GCA_040382095.1 Lewinellaceae bacterium | reverse complement strand
TTTTGCTTCGCAAAATCAACAAAACCGGTGTCTCGGAAAATTTTATTCTGCCGCCGAAGGCGGCAGAATACTTGCGAGACTCCCTCATAAAAAAATCATCTGTCCTATTGGCTTTAGCCAAACCTTTCCCTGGCAAATATCAGCACAGGGAGCCAAAATTGCTGGCGTTCATTTGTAAAAAACACAGGTGAGTTCTCTAAATTATAAAATTATTAAGTCTATTTTTACCGGCACTATCAGTTGGGGTAAGCATATAGTTGATATGAAAAAATGGTACCGCCTAGCACTCTTGCTGGCAATGATTTTTTTTGCGGCATCCGCCCTTTTGGCCTTTCTGGGTAGGGGGGATGAGGCGGGTTTGCCCTTGAGCCTGGCATTCCTGCTGCTGGCATTTGGTATTCGAATTCATGCCTTTTTCAGCGGCTTTGCATTCACCGTCATCCTATTCAGCGCGATAACCCTGGCCATGTACTATCCTGGCATGTTTGTGCAAGTGGGCAGTTTTCAACTAAAGGGGCTGATTTTCCCCTTATTACAGGTCATTATGTTTGGCATGGGTACCACCATGTCGTTAAACGATTTTCTGGGGGTCTTGAAGATGCCGCGGGCTGTACTCCTGGGATTGGTCTGCCAGTTTACTATCATGCCGTTCCTCGGCCTTGGTTTGGCGAATGTATTCGGCTTCCCTGCGGAGATAGCAGCTGGTATTCTGTTGGTGGGTTGTTCTCCAAGTGGATTGTCATCTAACGTCATGAGTTTTATTGCCAGGGCCAATGTGCCCCTTTCAGTGACCCTTACCGCCGTAGCTACCCTGTTGGCACCGCTGCTCACCCCTTTCCTTATGCAACAGCTTGCGGGGCAATACATCCAGGTGGATTTCTGGAAAATGATGGCAGATACGGCCCGGATGGTGCTTTTGCCTATCGGTGCGGGTCTAATGTTTAACCATTTCCTTCACGGCAAGGCCGTATGGCTAGACCGTGCCATGCCCCTGGTTTCCATGGCGGGTATAGCCATCATCGCCATGGTCATCACCGCCAATGGCAGGGACGGTCTTTTGCAAATGGGCGTCGCACTCATTGCAGCAGCGGCACTCCACAATACCCTGGGCTATCTCCTGGGTTACCTGGGTGCCCGGGTTTTTGGTATGAACCCGCGCGATTGTCGGACGATAGCCATTGAGGTAGGAATGCAAAATGCAGGCCTCGCTTCCGGATTGGCCTTGACCTTCGGAAAGATTGCCACAGTGGGACTGGCACCTGCGGTATTCGGTCCGCTTATGAATATCACCGGATCTTGCCTGGCCACCTGGTGGCGAAATATTCCCCTTCCTGAAGACTGAATATTCCGCATTTATCCGTTACCACCAGTGTCCGGTAACTGAATTAAAAAATACTTGCAAATATTACGGCTCTTGCGCGATGTCAAGTATGAGCACGTGTTTTTGCACAAATACGAAATGGCGCGGATCTCTACACGGGACTGGAAGCTTACTTTCATTCTCGCAATAAAGAAAGACCGCACGAAACCCCTGGCTATAAAATCCCTTGGGACGCGTACACCCAATCATCCCTTTTTGTACCTTAGCGAAAACACACACACAACCACACAATGATTCGTAGCAGAGAGGGCGCGGATTTCCCCCTCCGCTTCGATTAAGTAAATAAACTTTGCCGCTTTTTACCGCTTAATTTAGCGTGGTTACTGGTCGGAATATGGAGGGAGGCCCACATTTGCAATAGGCGGATTTTCGTGCTCCGCAGACAGCTTAGTGGTAGCCGAAAGTTTTGTGCTCCGCATAAACTTCAGTGGAAAAAATCCCGCCCATCGCAAATCTGCCAACCATTAGCGGAAATCTCTAAAAAATAATAATAAGATGAACATACATGATTTTTTCACCCAGATAAGGAAGTCGGTTGCCATTCAAGACACTCAAGACTTGGACAAACTAAAACTCACCAAACCCGAATACTTTAATTGGATGCAGGAGGTATTTTACGAAATGAACGTAAAATGCTACCCTGACAGCCAAGCGCTTATTTGGCGATACAAGGAGCAGGAAAAAATCTATACCTTCAAAAGCATCTATGAAGAAGCTAACCAATTTCTAAATTATTTGAGAAGCCATGGTATAAAAAAAGGTAACAGCATCTTTTCACAGATTTCTTTAGATCCTGCGAATTGGATCAGTTTATTGGGAGCCATCAAAGGTGGATTTATCCTGATTCCATCTTCAACGAATCTGACCGAGAAGGACATTGCCTATCGTTTCAAAACGGTATTCCCTGAAGTTGTAATTGCAGATATAGCCAATGCAGAAAAGATTGATGCTGCTGAGGAATTATTAAATGGATCCATTAAGCTTAAAATTATAGTAGATGGAACAAGGGAGGGTTGGCATACCATGGATGAGATTCTTGAAAAAGAAAAAGTTGCCGATGCAGCCCATACTCGTTCTGATGATGCCTTGTTTTATTTTTTCACGTCAGGAACAACGGGTCTTCCTAAAATTGTAACCCACACACATTTCACGCTTCCCTTTGGGCATTTGACGACATCGGCATGGATAGGACTGCGTTATGGCGATATTCATTATAATATTTCAGCCCCGGGTTGGGCAAAATTTGCCTACAGCAGTTTTTTTGGCCCCTGGAATATGGGGGCCACCATATTGGCTAACCAGGTAGACAAGTTTGTTCCTGGGGAGCAGTTGGCCACAATGGAACAATATGGAGTAACGACCTTTTGTGCCCCTCCTACTGTTTTGCGTTTGATGATTCAGGAAGATTTAACAGCTTATAAACTCAGAATAAGGCAGTGTGTGGCTGCCGGAGAGCCGCTTAACCCGGAAATCATTGAAAAATGGAAACAGGGAACGGGACTTATTGTTCGGGATGGCTATGGTCAAACTGAAAGTAGCCTTCTTGCAGGAAATATGCCCGGCAGCATTATAAAATATGGTTCAATGGGTAAACCAACATTTCTTTATGACATCGTAATTGCCGATGATGAAGGAATCGAAATTCCTTTGCTCGAAGAAGGCAATATCTGTGTAAAAATGGATGTCAACAAAGCCAGTGGGATATTTACCGGCTATTTAGGAGAGCCTGAAAGAAACAATAAAGTGTTCAAGCATAACTTATATTACACGGGCGACAAAGCGTACAAAGACGAAGAAGGATACATTTGGTTTGTGGGCAGAGATGATGATGTTATCAAGGCATCGGATTATAGAATTGGACCTTTTGAGGTGGAAAGCATATTAATTGAACACGAGGCAGTGGTGGAGGCTGCCGTTGTCAGTAGTCCTCATGAAATAAGAGGGTTTGCTGTAAAAGCCTTTGTGCTTTTAAGGCAAGGAGAAGTGCCAAGTAAAGCATTGGCAGAAGATTTGTTTAACTATTGTAATAAAAATCTCGCTACTTATAAAATTCCCAGAATTATAGAGTTTGTCGAGTCTTTACCCAAAACAATAAGTGGTAAAATCAGGAGAGTAGAATTGAGGGCTGCCGAAGCAAATAGCAAAAGCAAAAAAGAGATAAGGGTCAATGAATATTTCCACTCCAAATATTAAATCTTCCTTTCGAAAAGTTTGTGGCTTCACCCGCGACTTCAATTTTACGGATCACAGCATCTTGCTTTTCTTCATCAATAGAATAATCTCCTGATTGTATTCGCGGGCATCCCAATACTACCGGAGGTGACAAAACTCTCCGCCACGGGTGGCTTTCGTCAGTTTACCTGCTATCAACCACAACTATCTTGCTTGCGAAAACAGAGATACCATGATGCTGGAAAACATTTTGGTGAGAAGTATTGCAGGAGGTTTTGCCCGTTGCCCGGAACAACTCAACGGCCTGAACGAATCAGACGCCGAATTAATACTCCCGGAGATCCTGCGGGGTGAAATCCTCGCCCTCAAAGTGGATGGGCTGGCGGATGAAATTCAGGCAAAGCTTTATGAAGACCCCTACGTGATCGGGTGGACGGCCGTCAATGCGACGCTTAGCGACCTGGCAGCCGTGGGTGCCGAACCAATTGGTATGCTGCTGCTGCTGCAATTACCTCCTGATTTTACCGAGCCTGCGCGACTGGAGCTCAGCAGGGGCATTCGGGAAGCTTGTGGCGTACACCAAACCTATCTGCTGGGCGGAGATACCAATCATGGCAAAGTCCTCGACGTTTCTATGATGGCGATCGGCAGGACGCCGAAGCCCATGATGCGCAGTGGCTGTGCCCCTGGCGACCGCCTCTTCTGCAGCGGACCAATGGGCTATGGCAACGCCTATGCTTTTGCCAAAATTTTCCAGGGCGTTTCCCTACCCTACCGCCCGCTGGCCCGCATCCGGGAGGGCCGGCTTATCCGCGATTTCGCCAGTTGCTGTATTGATAGCAGTGATGGTTTTTTCCCGGCACTCGCCCAACTTTCCGAGGTAAACCCTTACGGCTTTTCCCTGGAAACGCCGCTGTCCGGATTCCTGGACCCCACTGCCGCCGCGATTTGCGATACCCAGGGGATCCCGCAGTGGCTGATGCTGGCAGGCCCGCACGGAGAATACGAGCTCGTATTTACGGTAAGGGAAGAAAAAGTGGCGGCATTTCTGCAGGCAGCCCGTGGTGAGGGAATGAATTTCCTTTGGCTGGGCCACTGCCAGGAAAAAGCGGTGGTAAGCTTCGACCCGGGTTTTGGCAAAACAGAACTCTACCCAGCCGATATTGCTAATCTATACGAAGAGAATGCCGGAAGCCCGGAAAATTATTTTCATAAACTCCAAATCCTACATCAATCATGGCAACAACAACGATGAACACCCCCCATCAGAACCTGCACGAATGGCAAATCCGCAACCAACAGGAACCGCTCCTTCGACGTGCGGGGAATTTCTACCGTTTTCTCCAGGGATTTGCTTCCAGTGGACAAAGCCTCTACCGGAGGGAAGTACTCTCCGCTGCCGACCGGGAGGTATTGGTACAGGATCCGCTTACCGGCAGTGTCCGCCCCATGCTCATGTTTGCCTCCAATAACTATCTCGGACTAGCCAACCACCCCTATATCCGGGAGAAAGTCCGGCAGGCGGCGCAGGCTTATGGCACGGGCATAGGAGGTCCTCCCCTGCTCAACGGATTCCTTAGATTGACTGGTGAACTGGAGGAGCGCCTTGCTGCCCTCAAGGGCCAGGAGGCGGTGCTTCTCTTCTCGTCCGGCTATGCTGCCAACCTCGGTTTGCTGGGGGCTTTAGTCCGTAGAAAAGACCTGCTCTGCTACGACGAATTCAGCCACGCCTCTTTTCTCGATGGCATCCACCTCGGCCATCTCGCAGCCCGGGAATTTCCACACAACCGGCTCGACCGTCTGGAAGCCCTCCTCGAAAATACCAAAGGAGACGGGGACAAGTTCGTGGGAGTAGAAGGTATTTATTCCATGGACGGCGATATGGCCCCGCTGAATGAACTGGCAGCGCTATGCCGCCGCTACAATGCTTTGCTGATTGTGGACGATGCCCATGGCACTGGTGTAGTCGGCAAAGGCGGTGCAGGAACCGCCTCCTTCCTGAACTGCGAGGCCGAAGTGGACATCGCGATGGGAACCTTCAGCAAAACTTTTGCCGTCGCCGGCGGCTTTGTTGCGGCTTCCCGCGATGTAGTGGAATATATGCGCTATCACTCCAGGTCCTACATTTTCTCCGCCTCCCTGCCACCAATTGTACAGGCGGCAGTACTGGCAGGGATTGAAGTCATGGAAAACGAACCGGAACGCCAGGAAATGCTGCACGAAAATGTGCGTTATGCCAGCCGCCTGCTGGCACCTTATGGGATGATCCACGCACCTGCAGGGGGCATCATCGCATTGAAAGTGCCGGAGGGCATGGATATCCGTATGGCCAACCTGGCATTCCACAAAGCGGGTATTTTCCTGAATGCGATTGAATTTCCTGCTGTGCCCATGCACCAGGACCGCTTCCGCATCAGCCTGATGTGCCACCATACGCCAGCCGATATAGATCGCCTGGCAACGGTCACCGATCAGATCTGGAAGGCGTTTAAATAAAATTTTTTGGCGGCTTGCGCCGCCAAAAAATTATGGGGTTGTGTAAAAAGGCCGAGGCCGTCCCTGGTTGTGTGAAAAGTATTTTGCCGCCTTCGGCAGCGAAAGAAAGTTTTGAATAGACATCGCCATGCCTCATTTTG
>JBEIGB010000155.1:0-6251 GCA_040382095.1 Lewinellaceae bacterium | reverse complement strand
CCCCTTTACTCACAACCCACCTCCCCCTACTACTATCATAAAACCCCACCCCCATAACCTCCCTTTTTTTTATAGAACTTCTTCCGCCGCTAATTAATTTTTTCTTCTTCCGCGGTTTTTGTTTATTTTGCTCCCAAAAACAAACAAAACCGGCGTTCGAAGAAACTTTATTCTGCCGCCGAATGACACGCCGGAGGCTTTTTACACAACCCCCGTTTAGCATATTATTTTGCTGCCTTCGGCAGGCAGAGGATACTAGCTGGACAACACACGGCCCCGGGGCATCAGCTAAGCAGGAGGTTCTTCACATCCACCCGCTGCCGGACGATCTCTTCCACACGCGCTACAGGTACGCGCTCCTGGAGCATAGAATCGCGTTCGCGGATTGTGACGGTATTGTTTTCCAGCGTTTCGAAATCTATAGTAACGCAATAGGGGGTCCCGATGGCATCCTGCCTGCGGTAACGCCTGCCGATCGCATCTTTTTCATCGTACTGGCACTGGAAAGAAAATTTCAGGCGGTTGAAAATATCCCGGGCTGCCCCTGTGAGTTCCTCTTTGTTTTTGAGCAGAGGCAGCACGGCGACTTTCACCGGGGCAAGCGCGGGTGGAAGTTTCAACACGGTCCTGGAAGACTCATTGCCTTCAGCATCCGGGACGTTTTCTTCCTGCAGGGCCTGGGACAGGATCGCCAGAAAAGTCCGGTCAGCGCCGACTGAGGTTTCCACCACGAACGGCACATAGCTTTCGTTAAGCTCCGGGTCAAAATACTGCAACTTTTTCCCGGACAGCGTTTGGTGGTTGCTCAGGTCAAAATCTGTACGGGAGTGGATACCTTCCAGTTCCTTAAACCCAAAAGGAAATTCATACTGGATATCCACGGCGGCATTTGCGTAATGTGCAAGGTTATCGTGGTCTTTGAACCGGAGTTTTTCGGCGGGTGTGCCCAGGGCGAGGTGCCACTTCATCCTTGCCGCTTTCCAATACTCATACCATTGCATCTCCTCTCCAGGCCGTACGAAAAACTGCATCTCCATTTGTTCGAACTCGCGCATGCGGAAGATAAACTGCCTTGCGACAATTTCATTCCGAAAGGCTTTACCAATCTGTGCAATACCGAAAGGTACTTTTTGGCGGGTAGTCTTATGCACATTCAGAAAATTCACAAAAATACCCTGCGCGGTTTCCGGGCGGAGGTAGAGCTTGCCTTCCTCTCCTGCAATGTTACCGAGTTGTGTTGAAAACATCAGGTTGAACTGCCGGACGTCCGTCCAGTTGCGGGATCCACTTTCCGGGTCGGCGATCTCCAGCTCTTCGATAAGATTTCTCAACCCCTGCATATCCCCGGCACTCATATTACTGGCCAGGCGCTGTGCCACGGCATCTGCCTTTTGACGGTATTCAACCACCCTGGGATTGGTTTCGCGGAAAAGGATTTCGTTGAAACTCTCCCCAAAGCGCTTTGCTGCCTTCTCAACTTCTTTGTTGATCTTGTCCTCGACCTTGTCAATATACTCCTCGATGAGTTGATCTGCCCGGTAGCGCTTTTTACTATCCTTATTATCAATCAGCGGATCGTTGAAGGCATCTACGTGCCCGGAAGCCTTCCACGTCGTGGGGTGCATAAAAATCGCTGCATCAATACCGACGATGTTTTCGTGCATCTGCACCATTGCCGCCCACCAATAATCCTTGATATTATTTTTGAGCTCTACCCCATAGGGCCCATAATCATAGACCGCACTGAGGCCGTCATAGATTTCGCTGGACTGAAAGATAAAGCCATATTCTTTGGTGTGTGCGATCAGTTTTTTGAACAGATCGGCAGGCGCTTGTGCCATACGTTTGGGTTTAAATGGAAAAAAGAAATACATCAATAAATTTGCCCTGCAAAAATCAAAAAAAACTGTTAAAAATGGGACTTAATTTAAAGCACACGCAACTAATCCCCCCAAATTTTGACTCTTGTAGGCGAGCGGATACTACAACAAACGGTACCTGGGCAATTCCGGTCGGATAATTGTTTTACCCAGAAAACCCCTTCCGCTATTTTTCTGCTGCCCGTGGGCCGGAGAAAGGCAACCGGGTAATATTTTTATCCGTCAGGCTGCGCCAAACATTCTGTTTTCACGATTTTAAAAACATACAACACGATGAAAAAAACAATCTTTTTGGTCTTGGGGGCACTTTTCCTGTATAGTACCGCAAGTGGGCAAAAAAAATATGAAGTCAGCCCTTTCGAAGAAATTTCCGTCACGGGGAATATCCAGGTTATCCTCGAAGCGGGGGAGGAACCTTCAGTAAAAATTGAATTCGAGGGATTGCCGGAAGATCAGCTCAGCGTTAAAGTCGTTCAGGGCGAGCTGCGCCTGCATTCCATTAACAGCCTTTTATATAAAGACGTCGATGTCAAAGCCTATGTTGTTTATAAAGACCTGCACAGTATCAAAGCCAATGCGGGTGCCAAAATCAGCAGTAAAGACGAAATCAGCGTCCACAGCCTTGAAATAAAAGCAGGCAGTGGGGCTCATATAGATTTTAAAATCCGAACAGAAAAACTGGATGCCTCTGCAACGGAGGGAGGCAGGCTCGAGCTTGATGGCACAACAGCGACCCAGGAAGTATGGGCAGCCACCGGTGGCCAATATCTCGCTGCCGCTCTCGAATCCAGGACGGCCTATATCCGCTGTAATACAGGCAGCAAAGCAGAAGTCACCGCAACCGAATTACTTGAAATTACCGCCAATACCGGGGGTGAAGTCATCTATTACGGAGACCCCGCCAGGAAAATCGAAAAAAGCGTATTAGGGGGTAATGTACGCCGTGCGCCACAGGAATAAGCAGCCCCCGTACATGCCTGCGGGATAGGGGGATTTTTCGAAATCCTCCTATCTTTGCCGCATGAATACCGAAGATTTTCGCCTAATTGCCGAAACCATCCCTAAGTCCCCGGGAGTGTATCGCTTCATGGGGAAAGAGGATGTCATTTTGTATGTCGGAAAAGCCAAAAATCTCCGCAGCCGGCTCGCCTCCTACTTTGGCGAACGACGCGACCGTGCCTACCGCACCAAGGTAATGGTAAAAAACGCACAAAAAATCGTGTTTACCATCGTCGAAACCGAAACCGATGCCCTCCTGCTCGAAAATGCCCTAATTAAACAGCACCAACCCCGCTACAACGTAATGCTCAAAGACGATAAGTCTTACTCCTATATCTGTATTAAAAAAGAGCGCTTCCCCAGAGTCTTTATTACCCGTCGCGTGATACGGGACGGCTCCTCCTACTTCGGCCCCTACACGTCTAAAGCACGCCTCAAAATCATCCTCGACCTGATCAAACAGCTCTTCCCATTGCGCACATGCTCCCTGACCCTTTCCGAGGAAAATATACGTGCCGGTAAGTTCAAGGTCTGTTTGGAATATCACATTAAAAATTGTACCGGCCCCTGCGAAGGGCTTCAAAGCGAAACAGATTACCTGGAAAAAATCGAACAAATCAAAAATATCCTCCGCGGCCAGTTCGGTGCCGTCGTCCAACACTTCAGAAAGGAAATGCTCCAGCTCGCAGAGCGCCTGGAGTTTGAAAAAGCCCAGCAGATCAAAGAAAAATTAAGTGCTTTCGAAGATTACCAAAGTAAGTCCACCGTAGTAAGCCCCAATATCCGGGATGTGGATGTTTTTTCCATCGCCTCCGACGAAAAAGCCGCCTGTATCGGCTACCTGCGGGTGGTCAACGGCGCCATCATCCACGCCCATATACAAGAGCTCCTGCGCAACCTCGAAGATGAAGCAGATACCGACCTTCTCGCCTATGCCATCCCCCTCATCCGCGAACGATTCAACAGCAACGCCCCTGAAATCGTCGTACCCTTCGAGCTGCCCGCACCAGAAAAAGGCGTGACCGTCATCGTACCCAAAATCGGCGATAAACGCAAGCTACTCGATCTTTCCCACAAGAATGTCCAGTATTATCTCCTGCAAAAAAAACGCGACGAGGCCAGCCGCATAAAAAAACAAACCCCGGCCGAACGCATCCTAAGGCAGCTCCAGCAAGACCTCCGTATGGATGCCCTGCCCCTCCATATCGAATGCTTCGACAACTCCAATATCCAGGGTGCCTTCCCGGTATCGTCCTGCGTCGTTTTCAAAAATGCAAAACCTTCAAAAAAAGACTATCGGCATTTTAACGTCAAGACCGTACAAGGGCCCAATGATTTCGCATCTATGGAAGAAGTGGTATTCAGACGGTACAAACGGTTGCAGGACGAGGGCCAGCCACTCCCTCAGCTCGTTATTATTGACGGAGGAAAAGGTCAACTGGGCGCCGCTATGGCCAGTATCTCAAAACTTGGCCTGGAAGGAAAAGTCACCGTAATCGGTATTGCAAAACGCCTGGAGGAAATTTTCTTTCCCGGAGATGCCCTGCCCCTCTATATCAATAAAAAATCTGAATCCCTCAAGCTCATCCAACAGGCCAGAAACGAAGCCCATCGCTTTGCAATCACTTTTCACAGAGACCAGCGCTCCCGCAATTTTACAGCTACCCAACTCACCAACATCCCCGAAATAGGAGAAAAAACAGCTCAAAAGCTACTTTCCCATTATGGGTCAGTCAAAAAAATTGCCGCTGCCGATGTTACTGAAATCGCAAAGGTCATTGGTATAGCAAAGGCAAAAAAAGTAATCGCCTTTTTTGAATCCCCCGACCAACGTGAGGAAGAATAAACATACCAAACCCACACAAGACCCCCACTAACGTAAGCCTAACGTCATTATACCAAATAAACCATCTTATCCATGCACCAGAAAATCACCATCGAACCTTTCCGGATTAAAGTCGTCGAACAAATCCGCCTCACAACAGAGGACGAGCGGCAACAGTTCCTCTCCGAGGCGGCCTACAACCCTTTTTTATTAAAGTCGAACCAAGTTATCATAGACCTCCTCACCGATAGTGGCACCTCTGCTATGAGTGCCGAGCAGTGGGCAGGCATTATGCGCGGGGATGAAAGCTATGCTGGTGCTGTGAGCTGGCAGCGCATGGAAAAAGCCATCCTCGACCTCACTGGCTGCCCTTATGTATTGCCTACCCACCAGGGACGTGCAGCAGAACACCTCCTCTACAGCAGGATTGGCGGACCAGGAAAAATCTTTATCAGCAATACCCATTTCGATACCACTCGCGCCAATATCGAATTTTCCGGGGCTACCGCTATAGATATCCCCGTCGCCGAGGCAAGGCGCCCAGATCTGGAACACCCGTTTAAAGGTAATATGGATACCACACAGCTGAAAAATCTGATCCTTCAGCACGGTCCTCAAAATATCGGTGCCGTTATACTCACAGTTACCAACAATAGCGGCGGCGGGCAACCCGTCAGTATGGGCAATACCGAAGAAATCGCACAGATATGTAAACAACACGGCGTCCTGTTCATCCTGGATGCCTGCCGCATCGCAGAAAATGCTTATTTCGTAAAGCACCGCGAACCTGCCTGCAGCCACCTCAGCTATCGGGAAATCGCACAGCAAATGTTCCGCCTCGCCGATGGCTGTATCATGAGCGCAAAAAAAGATGCCCTGGTCAATATGGGTGGATTCCTGGCCCTGAAAGACCTGGAACTCGCCGTCAAATGCCGTACTGTACTGATCATCACGGAAGGGTATTCGACCTACGGCGGCTTGTCCGGCCGCGATATGGAAGCCATCGCCATCGGCCTGGAGGAAGTATTTGATGCCGACTATCTCCACTACCGGATTAAGAGTACCGGCTACCTGGGCGAGAAACTCCGGGAAATCGGCGTACCCCTCATCTGGCCCATCGGCGGCCACGCAGTGTATGTGGATGCAAAAGCCTTCTACCCGCATATCCCTGTAGAAGAATTCCCCGGCCAGGCCCTTGTATGCCAGCTATACCTGAAAGCCGGTATCCGCAGTTGCGAAATTGGATCGGTCATGTTTGGAAAAAACGACGAGAATGGCCAGCTCGTCCCCGCTGCAATGGAACTCGTACGCCTGGCTATCCCGCGCCGCGTCTATACCCAAAGCCATATTGATTATGTGATCGAAACCTTCCGGGAGCTTATGCAGGAGCGCGATACGGCAAGAGGGTTCCGCATCGTATATGAACCACCGTTCCTCAGGCATTTCACCGCCCGCTTCGAACCAGTAGGATAATTTTTTTAGAGGCTGGGGTTGTGTAAAAAGCCTCCGGCACGTCATTTGGCGGCTTACGCCGCCAAATAATATTT
>JBEIGB010000154.1:0-6386 GCA_040382095.1 Lewinellaceae bacterium | reverse complement strand
GCGGAATATTTACACAACCTCATAAATTTTCTCGAGACGCAGGTTTCATTGCTTTTGCGAAGCAAAATCAATGAAACCTGTGTCTCAAAGAAATATTCTTTGGCGACAAATACCGCCAAATTACAGGCCGGAGACTTTTTACACGGCCCCATTTAATTTTCCAACCTTACCTGCGCTTTTTTCTTTATTTTATTACATCATTACAATTTTAGAGGGCCCTTGGTTCATCCGGGGGTCAAAGCGTCACTACCTTCCTGTATGGCATAACATAAAACAGCGTTTATGCGTAAAAAAATCTTTATCGCGGCATATATCATTTACTTTATGCCCATGGCCCTTGTAGCACAGGAACGGCTGCAGGGTCTTTTTGAAGGCACCCTTACGGTGGGAGGGCTGGAATCGTCGCGTAAATTGCGGATTGAGCTGTTCCTGAGGTTCACGGGCCGGGAAATCAGTGGGAGGTCTTATGTATATCTGGAGAAGGGGCAGATGGTCGAAATGGAGCTCAGAGGGTATATGTACAGGGATTTCTCCGTTTACCTGCAGGAAATCCGGCATATCCCACCGGATAGGCCGGATCAGGTACGCCCGCCTTATTTCAGGAAATACCAGTTACAGTACAGTGGGAATTTCGAGGAGGTCAAGCTCAACGGGTTTTGGCAGGAAGAGACCGCGCAGCCCCTGTCCACGGGGCGGGCGATCGGAAAGGTCAGCCTGCGCAAAGTGAAGGGTTCAAAAGCATGAACGCCTAAATTGGCCAGCCGTAGCGCTCCCAGTCGGCTTCACAATCAATATCCGGGAGTATGGGGAGTACAGCGGACGTTAGCCCGATCCTCGCGGCGCTTTCCATCGTCTGCGCAAAAACCTCTCCAGTGCCCCAGGCGATATTTTCAAACAAAGCGGCCTGCGGCCTGCACATGCCCAGCAGATAATAGCCCCCATCTGCTGCCGGGCCGACGACCAGTTCATGAGTGCCGAGCAGATCGAAAGCCTGGTGGATCAATCCGGGGGTGATGGCCGGGCAATCGCTTCCAATGATAACAGCGCGGCGGTGACCGGCGAGGGCAGTTTCGAATGCCTGCAACATACGGGCACCGAGGTCTTCGCCTTGTTGAAGGGATTTTTCGAAAAGAGCTTCAGGCCATTCGTCGCCGTAGCCGATATCGTCGCTGTAAAAGAGCAGGCGCGCAGCTTCCACCTCGACGCATACTGACCGCGTATGCCCCAGCAAAGCGAGATAAATATTCAGGGCTGCTTCCTCTCCGGCAGTCCGGGCAATACGGGACTTTACCCTGCCCCTGACGGGGTTTCTGATAAAAATGAGCAGCGCGTCTTGCATATTTCGCAGGTCAGTAAACCTCAGGTTTCAACTGATGTTGTTTCCAGGATGAACCAATCGCCCGGGTCGCATGTCATTTCATTGGTATCGGCGCGAAATGCGATATGCAGGAATTGCCCGGCGATAAAGATACGCTTGTGCACGCCGTCTGCAAGGTGCGCCTTGAACCAACGCTGGGAGACGAGATAATCCACCCATAAATCGCGCAGATCACGCCATTGAAGGGCAAATTCGCGCTCTGAAGGGGTGCGTGGGATAAACCCGCCCCCGGGGAGATAGGTGATAAAATCCGTCAGGTGGCGAAAAAAACGCCGGTGCCCTTCGGAACAGAGGCCTTCCATATTTTCGACGTTCAGGCGCTCCGGGGGGCTGCCCTTAAAGAACATCCCGACAATATCTGCTTCTGCAGGGGAACCCTGGAAGCTGGAGGCGCTCACCCGGTAGAGGCGTAGCGGGGCATCCGTTTCGCTGGGGTAAAGCAGTTTTGTTGCAGCCCCTTCCAATGCACGATGAAATTCATCTTGAACCATAAGTTGTATTTTATCCGGAGCGAAATTGGGAAAAGTGCCGTTAACGCATATATTTCAAAATATTGTTCTGAATATATATCTAAAAATTGTTTTTATTTTGCAAAATGTTTTTTCGAGCTACCCCCGGGCTGCCTCCTTACCTGTCTTTTTCAGGGCCTTCGCAGCAGCAGGCGTCTTGAATCAATGTGCAAATATACGCTACAACTACAACCATGAAAGTGAATCGAATTGCTTTTATTTTGATGCTCTTCCTGAGCAAGGGGCCCGCATTATTAGCCCAGCAATCCACCCAGGTCCATATTGTCGGGGCGATGCGCAACGTGATGTGGAAGGGCCAATTATACGGCAATATCCAGCTCGACACCTTATCGGTCAGGCAGCATTTGTATGGCATGGGGCCGGTCGAATATTTAGCAGGTGAAATCCTCATCCTGGACGGGAAATCCTATCGTTCGACCGTAGTTTCGGACACTTCGATGCAGGTAGAAGAAACGTATGCGATCAAAGCCCCCTTTTTTGGGTATGCCCATATCGCTGATTGGATTGAACACCCTCTGCCCGACAGCATTCGGACGATCCCGCACCTCGAACAATATCTTGACCGGATTACCCAGGCAGCCCCAAGGCCGTTTATGTTCAAACTTTCCGGAAGTGTAGAACACGCGGTTATCCATGTGGTGAATTTGCCCAAAGGTGCGAAGGTGGCTTCCCCGGAGGAAGCCCACCGGGGGAAGGTCAGCTACACGATTGAGCATGAGCCATGTGATATTGTTGGCTTTTTTTCTACCGACCACAAATCCGTTTTTACGCACCACAACACCTTTCTGCACCTGCACCTGATTACCGCTGACCGTCTGAAAATGGGGCACTTAGACGCAGTGACCTTTAAGCCGGGCGCCGTTCGGTTGTTTTTGCCGAAAGAGTAGGAAATGCCGGGGCTTACAGCTTGCACCTCAGGCGCTTTCAATACTACTTTCTGCTTGAGCGCGGATGTGCATTTTTAAGGAGGCTGTCTAAGTCCTGGAGTTGCGCGGATGTCCTTTTTTCTCACTTTTCTCAATCATTATACGCCACAAATCGCCGGAAGGTAGGCTTTAGGGACTCCATTTCATCAAAAAAATCCTGGAGGTCTGCTGAAAGCATCAAGTGGGCATCCTGACCTTTTGCTTCCTGTCCGCCGGAAAGCAATGCTTGTTGTTCCTCCTGGATTTTCTGCCGCAATTGTTCCAGATGGATTTTTTTTCGGATGAGGATAGAACGGTATTCGTCCACATGCTCGATGATGGAGAGCAGTTGTGGGTGTTCCCGGACAACCTGTTGCAGCTCGTTTTGAAAAATCGCAATTTGCTCCCGGTAAAAGTCGAGTTTGGACAGCCACTCCAGGTGCTGCCGGTGCTGAACTTCCTTTGACCAATGCGTCCCTTTCATAATTGTACATTGAAGTGAAAAGAATCCGGGTACTTTATTAGGTATGCTTAAAGGTTGGGGGAATCCCCTTTTTTTCCGCTATGCGATCTGTTACCCTTCAGCTATGCGTAATGTATGCGCGTTGGAGCGGAGATACAATGACATTCATCAATTACCCTGATGCAACAGGTCACGGAATGATGGCTGCGAGGTGTATGGCCCGTGCAATTGCCTGGTCCATATCGAAATAGCGGTATTCCCCCAGTCTGCCGCAGATAAGCGTATTGGGCAGCTTTTGTGCCAGGGCGCGGTATTTTTTATACTGCTGCTGATTTGTCTGGTCGGGGAAAGGGTACTCGAACTGGTTGGGGTCGTTGGGGGTGAAAGGCGTTTCCCGGGTCAGCAGCGTTCCGCGGATTTTCACGGACGTTTCCGGGGGGAGGAGATGTTTCCATTCCAGGGTTCGGATATGGGCTGTTGCCCTGTCTGGTTCGTTGACCTGTATCCCTGCCTGGTACCAGTCCAATCCGGGTATCCAGATTTCCCGGCGCTGTTGGCCGCGGTAATGTAGGGGGCCGAAGCGAAAGTTGAAAAACGCATCAATCGGACCGGTATAGATCAGCATTTTTTTGGGGGAAAAGGCCGTTCGATGCTTCAGGTAGTCCACTTCATGCAGGACTTTTATCCCGGAAAGCATATTCTGCATAAATATTGCATATCCGTTAGCCGGCAATCCCTGGTATTTTGCCCTGGGCGACAGGCGCGGATCGTTGTCCGGGCGGATTTTAAAACGATGCGCCAGGGTGGCAGATAAGGTATGGGCCTGAGCGCCCCACTGTTTTTCCGTGTATCCCTTCACGAAACGTTCATACACCGGCAGCGGCATTTTCGACAATGCCATTTCCTCAAAATTGGCAGGTTTCCCTGAAAAGCCGGGCTTCCAGTTTTTACCCGCTATTTTTTCTACCAGATCATTACCTGGCGGCCAGGGTACCGGTCCATCCTTTGTATTGGTCAACACCTGTGCTTCATAGGGTACGAAGGCGTCAAAGCGTTGCACGAAATCCCATATTCTGCGCGAGGAAGTACGAAAATAGTGTGGCCCGTACGTATGCACGCGGACACCGGAGGGATGCAGGTGATCATATACATTCCCTCCGCTATGGGAGCGCTTTTCCAGGACCAGGCACTGGTGCCCTTTATCGTTGAGTATCCTTGCGATAACTGCCCCGGTCAGGCCGGAACCGACGATCAGATAGTCCACTACTCCACAAAAAGGTCCATTTGCAGGTCTTGGCTTGGGTCAACCGCGTAAGCAGCAAAATCGCTGATGCCTTCTTCCAGCAGGACATTTTCATCTACAAAGAAATTGCCGGTACACTTGCGGCTATCGCGGCGCAGGATATAGAAGGCAGCATCGCCCATGATATCTGGAGTACGGGAGCGACGGATCATATCATCGCCACCCAGGAGGTTTTGTACAGCTGCTGTCGCGATCGTCGTGCGCGGCCATAGGGCATTGACTGCCAACCCTTTATGCCGGAATTCTTCGGCCAGGCCATAAACGCTGAGGCTCATGCCATATTTTGCCATTGTATAGGCGAGATGTGCCCCAAACCATTCCGCCTTAATTCCCATGGGCGGGGAGAGCGTCAGGATATGGGGGTTATCGGATTTGAGCAGGTGGGGCAGGCAAGCCTGGGAGCAGAGAAAGGTCCCGCGGGCGTTCACCTGGTGCATGAGATCGTAGCGCTTCATTGGGGTATTGAGCGTATTGGCGAGGAAGATTGCGCTGGCATTATTGACCAGGACATCAATACCTCCGAACGTTTCGACCGTTTTCTGTACCGCTGCATAGACCTGATCTTCGAAACGGATATCCACGACCAGTGGCAGTGCTTCGCCACCTGCGGCGCGGATTTCTTCTGCTGCGGAATAAATCGTACCGGGAAGGGCGGGATGCGGGTCTGCTGTTTTGGCTGCGATCGCGATATTTGCGCCTTCTTTAGCGAGGCGGAGCGCAATTGCGAGGCCGATGCCCCGGCTGGCACCGGTAATGAAAACCGTTTTGTTTTTGAAGTTCATATCTGATGATTTGGTTGTTTGGTTTGGCGTGTAAGGTAGCAGAATTTAAGCAGTGATGACTGAGGCTTGAGGAAATTTTTCGCTTGTTTTGCTTTTAGGGAAAGGAGAACTGCGCCCGGGCTAATCCCGGGGTATCCAGCGGGCATAGCCCATAGTCGTTTCCTGTCCGTTTTTTTGTACCGAGTAGGCAAAAACGCCTGGTTCGAGCGCTTCTGAGCACACCTGTAACGTATCCCCAAGGAGGCTTTCCCCTTTAAACTGGATGCGGTACTCCTCCAGGCGATAATTTTCCAGGATCTCGGGCGGGGTGGACTCGAGCATCCATTTTTGGTAATAAAAATTCGTCAGGTGGCGATTAAAATCGAGGTCGTGCCAGTTTACCTGGAATGTTTTTTCCGTTCCGGGATTTTGGACAGGGGGGAAATCCGTTCCGGGCCTCGTCAGGTAGCTTGTGGTTTGGGAATGCTCCAGCCAGGCATTGATAAAATCCGGATAGCGGGCAATCCTGCGGGAATGGATATCCATCAGCAGCCAGGTTGTAGAGGCGGTGGCCAGTATGTTACCGGCCTCATCGGAGAGGTAAAAATCCCGGTAGGCGAAGGCGCGGTCGCGGCCGGAGGGACGGGTAAGGACGGATACCGTCTGACCCAGTGCGGGCTGTGCGCGTACCTGCATTTGCTGCCGCACAAGGACCCATCCCAGCCCCAGGGGCTCCAGTTCGATTGCCGAGAGCCCAAGTTTGAGGACATGCTCCATAGCCGCATCGTGCATCATCTGGATAATCGTCGGGATACTGGCCCTCTTGTGCAGATCCACATCATATCCACGGACGCGGTAGGACTCGGTATGGGAAAGGTCATCGGGAAAAGGGTGCATTATTTTTTATACAAAGATAGGAAGGTATAAAAAGAATTTTGCCGCCGTCAGCAGCAAAATAAAATTTTTCGGGACTGCCCCGAAAGTCCTTTGGCGGCTTGCTCCGACAAAGAACACCTTTTAGAGCGCCGTTTTCATTGATTTTGCTT
>JBEIGB010000153.1:0-6389 GCA_040382095.1 Lewinellaceae bacterium | reverse complement strand
TTATTGATTTTGCTTTGCAAAATCAATAAAAACGACGTCTGTTCAAAATAACATTTGGCAGCGAAAGCCGCCAAATGAAAAGCCGGGGGCTTTTTACACAATCCCGGCATTTTGACACATTTGTGTCAGGCACCACTCCCGCATTAAACGGATATTTGTCTTATGCTTTTTTTAGACCATACTAATCTAAAAAAGAACCCGGTAATTCCGAAACTCTTTTAATAGTGTTACGTTTTCCAAACTATTGCAGATCACAACAACCATACAGACATGGGTAAGCGCAGGCGCTATCTTTTCGCTGCCATTTGTTTTTTGTTCCAGGTATTAGGCGGGGCCAGCCTGGTGCAGGCCCAATCATCCGCCGTCCTGGACGAATACGTGCGCATGGCGCTTTCGAACAGCCCGGTCGTCCAGCAGGAATTACTGCGCCTGGAGGCCGATAAAACAGCGTTAGAGCATGCCACGCGCCTGAACCTGCCGGAGCTTCGGCTGGGCAGCTCCTATACCCTTGCCGAGGGCGGACGGCGCATTATCTTCCCTGTCGGTGATCTGCTGAACCCCGTCTATTCGACCCTGAATACACTAACCCGGACCAACAATTTTCCCCAGATCGAGAATGTCAACGAGCAATTCCTGCCGAATAATTTCTACGACGTCCGCTTTCGTGCGGTACAGCCTTTGCTGAATGCCGAGATACGGCTCAACCGCCAGATCAGGGGCGCGCAGGTGGCACAACAGGAAATCCAGGTGATGGTGGTGAAGCGCATGCTGGTGAAAGAGGTCAAAATTGCCTATTTCCGCTATTTGCAGAGCGTAGAACTCGCCTCGGTATATGAAAATACGCTTTCCGTGCTCCGCGCCCGAAAGCGGCTCAACGAAACGTACGTCCGAAACGGGGTGGTACTACCTTCCGTTTTGCTGCGCGACGACGGCGAAATTGCCCGCGTAGAGGATCTGCTACGGCAGTCCGGGCTACAAGCTAAAACAGCCGCTGCCCTCCTGAATTACCTCCTCGGGCGCGAACTGGAATCCCCTTTGATTTCCGATCCCGTACTCCAGACCGGACGGGAAGAAAATCTCACGGCAGGACGTCAGCGGGAGGAACTGTCCAGGTTGCAGGAAATCCAGCGGATACAGGAATTGCTGGTCACAAGGGAAAAGGCCCTCAGCAAACCCCAGGTGGGGGCACAGCTCGATTTCGGCTCGCAGAATTTTGATTTTAAATGGGGCGGCTATGCCCTGCTCGGGATAAGCCTGGATATTCCACTCTGGAATGCTGGCAGACAAAACCTGAAAGTCCAGGAAGCACAAATTAATGCGGATATTGTCGGAGTTCAGGCGAATGACCTGGAAAAGGTGCTTCAACTGGAAGTTTTTTCGGCCCGCAATGCCCTGGAAACGGCTCGTTCGACTCAACAAAGCTATCGTGGGCAATTGCCGGGTGCCCGGCGTTACTTCGAAGACCTCTCCCGGCGCTATCGCGAAGGGAGTACGCTGTACCTCGAACTACTCGATGCTCAGACCCAGTTGACCAACCTCGAAACCCAGGAGGTGATTTCAAAATATGAGGTACTCGTCCGGTATGCAGAACTGGAACGCGCCCTCGCTGCTTATTCTTTTTAAATACATTTTCCCGGCTATGAAGAACCTGGTTTATTGTGCAATTGTCCCTGTTTTCTTATTGTCCGCTTCCTGTGGCCAAAAAAAGGAAATGCCCGCAGCGGGAAAAGAATCAAAGGTGGTAACCGCCAGGATTGAAGTGGCCGTAGCGTTGGAACAGGAAATTGCTTTTCCCGTGCGGGCTACGGGCCTGGTCATTTCAAAAAACGAGGCGAAGCCATCGTTCAAAGTAGGCGGTGTCATCAAGCGGACCTTTGCTGATGCCGGGGATAATGTGTTCAAAGGGATGTTGCTGGCCACCCTCGATATGTCAGAAATCAATGCCCAGGTCGCCCAGGCGGAAAACGGACTGGAAAAGGCCCGCAGGGACCTGCAGCGGGCCCGCAACCTGTTGGCCGACAGCGCTGCTACCCTGGAACAGGTACAAAATGCAGAAACGGCCTTCCGCCTCGCGGAAGAAACCCGCGCTATCGTCGTTTTTAACCGCCAGTACGCCGAAGTGCGCGCACCCATCAATGGTAAGGTGGTGCAGCGCTTAAGCCGGGAAGGGGAAATCACTGGTCCGGGAATGCCGGTTTTTTATATCGTCGGAACCGGGTCATCCGATTGGCGGATCAAGGCAGGTGTAACAGACCGCGATTGGGTACGCGTCCGCGTGGGCAACCCGGTCGTGTTACAGTTTGATGCTTTTCCCGGGGAGGAATTCCGTGGGGAGGTGAGCGAAATTGCCCAGACGGTCAATCCACAGTCCGGTACTTTCGACGTTGAGGTGCAACTCAATGGCAAGCCACCGCGCCTGGCAGCCGGGATGGTGGCCGCTCTTGAGATTCAACCCCGTACAGAAGGAGCCGATCTCGTTATCCCGGTGGATGCCCTCATCGAGGCAGACGGGGAAACTGGTGCGGTTTTTCTAATAGACGACAGCCTTCGGGCTGTCAGGCGCCCGGTGCGCATCAAAGCCATCACCCAGCAAGGTATCCTGCTGAAAAGCGGGTTGAAAGCCGGCGACCGGGTAGCGACTACCGGTGGCGCATTCCTGCAGCAGGGTAGTAAAGTATCCATTATCGAATAAGGGCCACACATGAAAGCAGCAGAATTTTCAGTTAAAAATTATCAGTTTACCATCATTGTATTCCTGCTGGTATTGCTGCTTGGATTGAGTTCCTTGTTCAATATGCCGCGCGGAGAGGATCCTCCGTTCAATTCCCCGATTTTTGTGGTAACGGCTATATTGCCGGGTACGAGCCCCAAAGATATCGAGGAGTTGGTAGCAGAACCCCTGGAGGCGGTACTGTACGAACTGGAGGACATCAAAAAAATCGCTACCGAATGTAACGACGGCATCATGGTGATGCGGGTGGAATTTTTCTATGGGGTAAATGTCGAGTCGAAAAATAACGATGTGGTAAGGGAGGTAAACCGTCTGGAGCCGCAACTGCCCGGAGACCTGGCCCTTTTGCAGGTTGCCAGGGCCTCTTCTGCCGATGTAGCCATCCTGCAACTCGGGCTGATTTCTGAGCGTGCCGCGTACAAGGATATGTATGCCCAGGCCGAGGTGCTCAAAAAGCGCCTGGAACGCATCCAGGACCTCCAAAATGTCGAGATTCAGGCGTATCCGGAACAGGAAATCGAGGTGCTGGCTGATCTGCCCAGGATGGCCCAGTACCGCATCGGGGCAAACCAGCTCATTGGCGCCCTCCAGTCGAATAACCTGAATATTCCCGGCGGCAGCCTGGAACTCGGACGCAGGAAGTTCAACGTCAAGACCAATAGTCGCTATACCGACCTGGAAGAGATCCGCAATACGGTCGTCCATGCATCACCGGAAGGTCGGGTGGTTTATCTCCGCGATATCGCTACCGTGCGCTTTGCGGATGAAGAGGACGCCTACCGGGCGCGCTACAATGGGAAAAAAGCGGTCTGGATTATTGTAAAACTCAAAGATTTGCGCAACATCGTAGAAGCGGATCAGAAAATTGATCCGGTCCTGGAGGCTTTTCGCCGCCAGCTCCCATCTAATATACGCATGGAAGTGAGTTTCGACCAGCCTACCAATGTGCAGCGCAGGCTCAGCGGCCTTGGCCGGGATTTTCTGATCGCCGTTTCCCTGGTGCTGATTACCTTATTGCCCCTGGGCTTTCGGGCTTCATTGGTCGTGATGGTTTCAATTCCGCTGTCGCTGTCGGTGGGATTAGCCCTGCTGGATCTCGCCAACTTCTCGCTCAACCAGTTGAGTATTGTGGGCCTGGTGGTCTCCCTGGGCTTATTGGTGGACGACAGCATTGTCATTGTAGAAAATATCGAGCGCTTCATGCGCATGGGCTATTCGCGTAAGGAGGCGGCCGTAGCGGCAACCAAACAGATCGGTATCGCGGTCATTGGTTGTACGGCTACGCTGATCCTGGCCTTTCTGCCGTTGGTTTTTCTGCCGGAGGGTTCCGGGGATTTTATCCGGAGCCTGCCGATGGCCGTTATTTTGACCGTAATTGCCTCGCTTTTTGTGGCAATTACGATTATCCCTTTTTTGTCTAGTCTCATACTCAAGCGGCACGAGCAGGTGGAGGGCAATTTTTTTCTGCGCCTGTTCAAGCGGGTATTGAACGACCCTTATCGCCGGCTGCTTGAAGTAGCTTTCCGCTATCCGTATGTGTCGCTGTTTGCTGCCCTGCTGATTTTTTTGGGCAGCCTTTCACTAATTCCCCGCCTGGGCTTTAGTTTGTTTCCGATGTCGGAGAAGCCCATATTTCTGGTGGATGTCCGTGCCCCGCTGGGTACTTCGCTGGATGCAACAGATGCCCTGGCGAAGCGGGTGGAGCAGGAGCTACGTCAGCATCCGCAGGTAGAGGGGGTAAGTACCAACATCGGCTCGGGCAACCCGCAGATTTACTACAATGAATTTCAGGAAAAAAACGCGCCGAATTTTGCCCAGATGTACGTGCGCCTTGCCACTGAGACCACTGTTCCGGAAATCACGGCCTTGACCGATACCCTTCGTGCCCGTTTTGATGGGTTTCCCGGGGCACGGATTCAGGTCCGGCGCTTTCAGCAGGGGCCGCCCGTCAATGCACCAGTGGAAATACGCGTGGTGTGCGACCAACTCGACACCCTTTTTACCTGGGCGACGAAAGTGGAGCGGATCATGCAAGGTATCGAGGGGTTGATTTACATTGATAACCCACTCCGGATCCCCAAGACAGATATTTCGGTGACGATTAATAAGGAAAAGGCGGGTATGCTCGGCGTATCGGTAAGCGAGGTAGCCAGGACGGTCCGGCTGGGTCTTGCGGGCCTGGATATCGGGGAATTCCGCACTGAAGACGGCAAGGAACACGTGATCCGGGTATCTGCACCCGAAATGAAGGAAGACCCACTCCAGGTGTTCTCGCAATTGTACGTCAGCTCCCGCTCGGGTAGCCTGGTACCTTTGACCCAGGTGGCGCAATTTGGATTTCAGGGCTCACCTTCTATTTTGAAGCACTTCAACAAAGAGCGCTTTGCTTCGGTGACTGCCTTTGTGGCCACCGGCTATAATACTGATGCATTGACCGATCAGTTGCTCGGAAAGCTGGAGTCCCTCAATGCCCCGGAAGCGGTGAGCTTTGTGGCAGGTGGAGAGCGGGAGAGCAGGGAAGAATCTTTTGGAGGGATAGGAACCATCATCCTGATCGTCACATTTGCACTACTGGCGATTCTGGTCCTGGAGTTTCGTACGTTCAAAAGTACGATTATCGTCCTGTCGGTCATTCCTCTCGGGTTGATCGGAGCGATAATTGCCTTGTATGTGATTGGGGAGACCCTCTCTTTCGTCGCGACTGTCGGGATGATCGCACTGATTGGCATAGAAATAAAAAATTCCATTTTGCTGGTGGATTACACCAATCAGCTTCGCGAGGGCGGAATGCCACTGGAGCAGGCTATCCGGGAAGGGGCGGAAACGCGTTTCCTTCCGATATTGCTCACAACGCTTACGGCTATTGGCGGGTTGATCCCGCTGGCGATTGAGCGTTCCCCCCTGATTTCGCCTCTGGCGTTTGTGCTGATTGGAGGGCTGATCAGTTCTACACTGCTCAGCAGGATTGTGACGCCGATATTGTATAAACTACTGCCCCCACGGGTAACGGTGAAAGGCCCTAATCCGGATCTTCCCAATCCATCGCCCAGTCCCAGTCCCCTGATTTGAATTCGTCTATTTGTCGGCGCTCCAGCTTTGTCGGCCTGCCAGCGCCTCTTTCCCTTCGCTCTGCTGATCCTTTGCCGACATGCCAGTCGTTGTACTTGTTGAGTTCTTCTTCCGACGTGAGGTTGAGGTAGCAGGCTTGTGCGACCGGGGCGGAAGCACGGCTTTTGAGCAATTGGACCACTTTGAACTGAAAACTAAAACCGTTTTTGCGCACTTCAATCGTTTCGCCTGGGCTAACCAGATAAGAAGGTTTGACGGGGATGCCATTAATACGCACCTTACCCGCTTTACAGGCTTCTATCGAAATGGTGCGCGATTTAAAAATGCGCACACACCATAGCCATTTGTCCACCCGGATTTTTTCCATTGTTAATGGTTTATTTGGGGTTGGTGAAAAGACTTTTGCCGCCGATGGCGGAGAAACAAAATTTTTGGATCGACATGGTTACTGATTTTTCGAAGCAAAAACAGTCAACATGTCGATACAAAAATTTTATTTCGCCGCCATCGGCGGCAAAAGTCTTTTCACCAACCCCAACTAAACCATTAACAATGGAAAAAATCCGGGTGGACAAATGGCTATGGTGTG
>JBEIGB010000152.1:0-6405 GCA_040382095.1 Lewinellaceae bacterium | reverse complement strand
TTCTTAAAACGCTGATTTTGTTCATTTTGCTTCGCAAAATGTACAAAATGAGCGTTTTTTGTAATTGTATGCGTTTGTGTGAAAAGTATTGCGCCGCGGTCGGCGGCGAAAGAAAGTTTTAGACGAACACTGTTTTCATTGATTTTGCGAAGCAAAATCAATGAAAACAGTGTTCGTCTAAAATATCATTTAGCGGCTGACGCCGCCAAATGACAGCACCAGACTTTTTACACAACCCCATGCAGAATACTTATGAGGCAGCGTCATAAAAAATTTCACCCTTATCTATGAGTCCACCCCGGTATAGTTAAACGGGGTCAATGCCATCAACGACGCTTTCACCGCTTGCGGGACATCGAGCCCCCCGATAAAGGCATGGATCTCTTTCTGCCCGACATGGACCTTGCCCCGGGTAAGCGCTTTGAGTGCTTCATAGGGTTGCGGAAAGCCCTCGCGGCGCAAAATGGTCTGGATACCCTCTGCCACCACCATCCAGTTCGCTTCGAGATCTTCCTGCAGGCGGGGGGCATTCAGAATAATTTTGTCCATGCCCTTGAGCAGTGACTGCAATGCGATGAGCGAGTGTGCTACCGGTACCCCCAGGTTGCGCAGCACGGTGCTGTCGGTCAGGTCGCGCTGGAGCCGGGAAATGGGTAATTTATCTGCGAAATGGGCGAACAGGGCGTTGGCTATTCCGAGGTTGCCCTCTGCGTTCTCGAAATCAATTGGATTAACCTTGTGGGGCATTGCAGAAGAGCCTACTTCGCCCGCTACCGTCTTCTGCTGAAAATACTCCATGGAGATATACGTCCAGATATCCCTGCAAAAGCCGATCAGAACCGTATTGATCCGCATCATAGCGTGGCACTGGGCAGCAAGGTGATCGTAGGGCTCGATCTGGGTAGTTGGTGCAGTGCGCTCAAGCCCCAGGGAAGCGACGAAGTGCGCTGCAAAAGCGTGCCAGTCTATTTCGGGATACGCCACGGCGTGTGCGTTAAAGTTCCCGGTTGCGCCCCCAAATTTTGCACGGTGCGGAATATCCCTTAAGTGTTGCAGCTGCCCTTCCAGACGGGAGCGGAAGACCTCCATTTCCTTCCCCAGGCGCGTTGGGGAAGCTGGCTGGCCATGTGTCCGAGCCAACATAGGCACCGCTGACCATGCCTCTACCCTTGTGCGCAGGACCTCCAAGAGTGCCTGAAGCCTGGGCAGGTAAACATCGGCAAGGGCATCCCGGAACAACATTGGGACAGCCGTATTGTTGATGTCCTGGGAAGTGAGGCCAAAGTGTACAAATTCTGCATACCCTTCCAATCCAAGCGCGGCAAATTTTGCCTTCAGGAAATACTCGACAGCTTTTACATCGTGATTGGTCACGCGCTCGCCGGCCTTTATCTGTTCTGCATCTTCCAGACCAAATAACCCGGGGAAGCGCTCCAGTTCGTCCAGTGCAGCGGGAGGTATCCCTGAGAGCTGAGGAAGAGGGAGCCTGCACAAAGCGATGAAATACTTTATCTCCACCAGCACCCTGTAGCGGATGAGGGCAAACTCGGAAAAATAAGCCTGTAGCGCTGCCGTCTGGGCTGCATACCTGCCATCAATGGGGGAAATGGATGTCAGCACGGTTTTTTATGGGCTTAAAGGTAAGGAAATCCATACTTTCAGGAAGGGGGAAATTTATGCCCGCAGTACCTCCGTCCTATTCCCCGAGGTGAAACTGCCCGATCAGCGCATCAAAATTGACATGCTGGCGCACCAAATCAATTGCCCTGCGGGATTTCCATGGGGTACGGCTATTGATTTTAACCTCGATCCGGCTGATCTTGACCACGGAGCCATACGTATCCAGTGTTGTCGTTATGACTGGTATCTTATACTTCGCCAGATAGGGGTTGTTGATATCTGCCTGCTCGTACCACTTTGCCTGCCGGCCATCGCTCGTCACGATCACCCCGGACAGCGGGCAATCTTTAAGCCCTTTTATCTGGGAGACGGATTCCACTTTTTCCAGGGCCTGGTTGAGGCGTTTCATGCTCGTCACCAGAAGAATATTGCCGAAGGTATTGAATTCGTCCACATCCACCAGCGACCCGGCGATGATATCTTCCACCCGGTTGTTCATATATTCCTCGTTGAGCATGATTTTGCCATTGACTGCCTGGCGGATTGTTTCCATAATCGGGAGGGAAAGGGTATTGTCGAAAGGCAGGACGCCAAGCATCGGCACCCCCATATCGGAGAGCTTCCGGGAGAGGTAGTATTCCACTTCCTCCATCTTTTCCGGCTTCACCTTATTGACAATTACGCCAAGTACCGGCACTTTTTCTTCCCGAAACAAAGCAGTACACATATTTAACATATCTATTGTACTCCCGATACCTCCTTCTACGACCATGATGACCCCGGCATTGAGCAGGCGGGCTGTTTTCGCATTAGAGAGATCCACCACGCTTCCGACACCCGGATGCCCGGTACCTTCATAAACGACCAGGTCGTAGCGTTCCTGCAGTACCTCGCTTGCCCTGGCGAGGCGGGCCTCAAAGTTGAAGCTGGCTTTATCCTCGATATAATCCCGCGTCACCCCTTTGCCGATAATCACCGGGCTATGAATTTCAGGCCGGATATCGAAGCCGATCACTTCTGAAAACAGTACGGCGTCCTTATCCGCGACCTGCCCGTCGAAAGAAACGAATTTCTGGCCTACTGGTTTGCAATATCCCGTATTGATCCCGAGGTCCACCAGGTTGGCGACCAGGCCGAGGGTGAACGTCGTTTTACCAACATGCTGGCTCGAAGCAGCGACATAAATGTTCTTCATTTGATTTTTATTTGGTACGGTTACCGGATAAACCATCAGAGGGGTTATGTCCTACGGGATACCGAAGGAGCGGAAAACAGACTTGCCGGGGTGTATAAAAAGTCAATAGCTGTTTTTCATTCCACGGTGGCCTGCCGCAATATTCCAGTTTCATCGCTAAGAAAATATTGATGCCCCATTCCCGAAAATTTTTACTTTTGCGGGGACTTTAGGGAGCTTTAACTTCCCAATGAACATCAATTAATATGCTCAGGCACTAAATTCCATGGCCATGCCCAAGAATTTACTTATAGTCGAATCTCCTGCGAAAGCAAAAACGATAGAAAAATACCTTGGATCCGACTTTACGGTCAAGTCCAGCTACGGCCATGTCCGGGACCTCGAAAAAGGCCCGAAGGCTGTGGACGTGGACAATCACTTTTCGCCAAAGTACGTCATTTCCCCGGAAAAAAACAAAGTTGTCAAAGAATTGCGGGATTGGGTAAAGAAAGTGGACGAAGTATGGCTCGCGACCGATGAAGACCGGGAGGGGGAAGCGATCTCGTGGCACCTTTGCGAAGTACTCGGACTCAACCCCATCACTACCAAACGGATTGTTTTCCGGGAAATCACCAAGCCGGCCATAGAAAAAGCTGTCCAGAGGCCACGTGCCCTCGATCTCAACCTGGTCAATGCGCAACAAGCGCGAAGGGTACTGGACCGACTTGTCGGTTTTGAGCTTTCCGAGATTTTATGGAAAAAAATCCGGGGCGGGCTCTCTGCAGGGCGCGTACAGTCCGTTGCTGTAAAACTTATCGTGGAAAAAGAGCGCGAAATCCAGCAGTTCAAAAGCCAGGCTTTCTTTCGCATCGAAGCACAGTTCAATGTGCATAACGAGCAGGGGAAGCCCGTTGTACTCAAAGCGGAATCCCCGCTGAAATTCAATGTGGAGCGCGATGCGGAAACATTTCTGCGCCGCTGCACCGGTGCTGCTTTCCCCATTGGAAAAATCGAGGTGCGCCCTCAAAAAAGGCGGCCTGCCGCGCCATTCACGACCTCTACCCTACAGCAGGAAGCCAGCCGTAAGTTTGGTTTTTCCGTACAACGCACGATGAATGTGGCACAGGGGCTGTATGAAGCCGGCCATATCACCTATATGCGTACCGATTCTACCAATCTCAGCGAAACCGCTATTGCTGCTATTGCGCAAAGCATCGAACAAACCTACGGTGCCAAATATGTGGAGGTGCGTCGTTTCAAAAGCAAATCCGCCAATGCCCAGGAGGCGCACGAGGCCATCCGCCCGACGTACATCCAGGTGCAGAACATCAGCGGAAACCGCGACGAGCAGCGGTTGTACGAACTGATCTGGAAGCGCACCATCGCTTCCCAGATGGCGGATGCAGAACTCGAAAAAACCGTGGTCACCATTGGGATCTCTACCATCCCGGATGCCACCCTGGTTGCCGAAGGGGAAGTTCTGAAATTCGACGGCTTCCTGAAAGTGTACCTGGAATCCAACGATGATGAGGAGGAAGAAGAAACCAAAGGTATGCTCCCCCCGCTAAAAACCGGTCAGATCCTGCCTCTTCGGGAAATGACGGCTACCGAGCGCTTCACGCGACCGCCGGCACGCTACACTGAGGCCGGGCTGGTAAAAAAACTGGAAGAACTTGGCATCGGTCGTCCTTCTACCTACGCACCTACGATTAGTAAAATCATGGAAGACGCGCGGGGCTATGTCGTGAAGGAAAGCCGCCCGGGCATCCACCGGCCTTACCAGATCCTGTGCCTGCAAAATGGGCAGATTACCAAAACCCAGGGCAGCGAAATCGTGGGTGCCGTACAGAACCGGCTCTTCCCAACCGACATGGGCGCTACCGTAAGCGATTTTCTCGATACACATTTCGAGCAGATCATGGATTATCAGTTTACTGCGGGTATTGAAAAAGTATTCGACGATATTGCAGCAGGCGAAAAGGAATGGACCACCATGCTCGGGGATTTTTACTGGCCTTTCCACCGCGAGGTCGAGGCTACCATCGAATCGGCAGTGCGGCCCACCCGGGAGCGCATCCTGGGTAAAGATCCCTCCTCGGGGCTCACCCTCATCACGCGCATGACCCGGCTCGGCCCAGTTGTACAAATCGGCGTACCGGAAGAACTGGGCGAAGAAGGAAAGCCCAGATATGCCAACCTCCGTAACGGACAGTCTATCGAGACCATTTCCTTCGAAGAAGCATTAAAATTATTTGAACTCCCCAAAGTACTCGGTACCTACCAGGAACAGGAAGTCGGCGTCGGCGTCGGCAAATATGGCCCTTATGTCCGGCTCGGCGAAAAGTTTATCGCCCTGCCCCGAGGCGAAGACCCCCTTACCGTCAACCTCGACCGCGCTATAGCGATTATCCAGGATAAAGAAAAAGGCGATGCCCCGGTCGGCACCTTTCAGGGAAAACCGATTACCAAAGGCAAAGGCAGGTTTGGACCTTTCCTCAAATGGAATGATATCTTCATCAATGTGCCGGCAAAATACGATTTCAACCACCTCACCCAGGGCCAGATGGAAACCCTGATTACCGATAAGCTCAATAAGGAAGCTAACCGGTATGTCGCTCATTGGCAGGAAGAACAAATCGCCATCGAAAACGGCCGATGGGGGCCTTTTATCCGTTTTAAAAAGGAAAGTATCCCCTTCCCCAAAACCAATGGCGAGCGGATGACACCGGAACAAGCCGCACAACTTAGCCTTGAAGCCGTAAAAGCACTGATCGTAGAGAAAATCCCCGATGCTTTTCAAAAGCCGGCAGCAAAAAAGAAAAAAGTAAAACAACAGAGCGTTTCGAAAAAATGAACGGGCTGTTTCAAAGATTAGGGACTGTGTGAAAAGAGGAGGCTGGCGGCACAAGTCCTTTGGCGGCTTGTGCCGCCTTATTCTGCCGCCTTCCACGGCAAAATACGAGACAGCCGCTGAAAGAAAATATTGTTCGGCAGCACAAGCCGCCGAATGACATTCCGGAGGCTTTCTACACAACCCCCGAAAATTTATTTTTATACAGCCGCATGCTTTTTGGACTAAAAACATCCAATTAATCAATATATGGAAGACAACAAATCCGCCAATCCCAATCAGATCAATATCGAATTGGGCGAAGACATTGCCGAGGGGGTGTATTCGAACCTCGCCATTATTACCCATTCCCATTCCGAATTCGTCCTCGATTTCGTGCGTATCATGCCTAATGTGCCGAAAGCAAAGGTCAAAGCGCGGATTGTAGTGACCCCTGAACACGCCAAACGCCTTGCACAAGCCCTTGCCGATAACGTCCGCCGCTACGAAGCACAGTTTGGCCCCATCAACTCCCCGGAACAGCCCCCCACCCCACCGATGAGCTTCATGCCACCTGTGGCCCAGGCATAAATACTCTTCTGCCCCTCCATAAACAGGTCATTTGGAGTTGTGTAAAAAGCCTCAGGGTATCCTTTGGCGGCATTCGCCGCCAGCTAATATTTTTTTCAGCCGCCGTTTTGGTTCCTTTGGCTCCGCAAAATGAACAAACTCGGCGTCGGAAAAAAATTCATGAGGCTGTCGCACAAGTCCTTTGGCTCCT
>JBEIGB010000151.1:0-6422 GCA_040382095.1 Lewinellaceae bacterium | reverse complement strand
TCTCCCGTCTCCCGTCTCCCGTCCCCCGTCTCCCGTCTCCCGTCCCCCGTCCCCCGTCCCCCGTCCCCCGTCTCCCGTCCCCCGTCCCCCGTCCCCCGTCCACCGTCCACCGTCCACCGTCCACCGTCTCCCCCGTCCCCCCCGTTCAATACCCCGGATTCTGCGCAATCGCTCCACTGCTGAGGGCGATTTCTGTGGCAGGGATAGGGAATAACTCGTGTTTTCCGGGGACAAAATTTTTCCCTGTTGCCCGCATTACGGTGGCTGCCCTATTGGTGCGGACCAAATCGAACCAGCGCTGTTGCTCCATAGCGAGTTCGACGCGACGTTCGCGCCAGATAGCTTCGCGGAGTTGGGATTTATCGGTGAGGGTGATATTGGGGAGTACATTGCGCGTACCCCGGGCGCGGGCGCGGATCTGATTGAGGAACTTCAGTGCATCCTGGGTTTTGCCGTTTTCGTTCAGGGCTTCTGCGGCCATAAGCAGGATATCGGCATAGCGCAGCATACGGAGGTTGCTGGGTCCGTTGTCTTGTAAGAGGGCATGTGGAGGGGTCCAGGCCTTCTGGTTGTACCTTTCTCCTTCGATTTCCTTATTATCTTCTACGACAGCGGAGCCGTCGGGCAATACTTCGCCGACTTCGAGAATGGTGGCTTCCCGCCGCGGGTCGCCCCGCTCAAATGCGCGCACGAGGTCATCGGAGGGCAGGTTGAATCCCCAGCCGAGATTAGGGGTGCCGCGTACGCCTTGTACCATATTCCAGGGGGTAGAGCCTGCATACGTGTCGGGGAGTGCTGTGGCCTGGACTTCCCATACCGACTCACTCGAATTCTCTCCTTCGGGCAGGAAGATTTTATTGAAATCGGGGAGCAAGGTGTATTCGCCCGAATTGATGACCTCCAGGGTCAGCTTTTCTGTATTGGAGAAATCTTTGAGCGTCAAATACACTTTTGCCAGTAATCCTTTTGCAGCCCCTCTGGTTATCCTGCCGAGATCTGCCGGGGCATACTTGGATTTTTCCGGCAAAACTGCCGCTGCTTCGGTGAGGTCTTTTATAATTTGTTCATATACTTTTGCAACAGGGGTTCTGGTTTGTGTATAAAACTGGTCCTGGTTGAGCGGGCTCAGGATCAGCGGGACATCGCCAAACCAGCGTACGAGGTTGAAATAGAAGTGGGCGCGCAAAAATTTACCCTCCCCGATCAGCCTGGCGCGCAGGGCATCGTCCATCTTTGGTACTTTAGGAATACCTTCAATGGCGATATTGGCACGAAAAATACCCTGATAATGTCCACGCCAGGATAAACGCACTTCATCCGGGAAACGCGAATCGTAGGTAAAATCGTCAAAAGTGGAAATCCGCTGGGCATCGGCAGGGAAACTGCCTTTGGTGGCATCGTCAGAAACGATGTCCGTCATTGCCAGCCAGGGGAAAGAGGTGAGGTCCCAGGTGCGCAACTGGTTGTAAATGGCGTTGGTAGCCCAGACAGCGTGGTCGCTGGTCTGGAAAAAGTTATTGGCGTTGATGACACCCTGCGGCTTTACTTCGAGAAAATCACTATTTTCACATGCGGGAGCAAGTGCAAGGGCGGCAAGTCCGGCCACCCAACGGAAATAACGTGTTGCTTTATACATAAAAGCTGTTTTTATCTTTCTGTTAAAAACCAATATTCATCCCGAAAAGTACGGTCTGGGCAATCGGATAAATCCCGCCGTCAATGCCTACACGGGTGACGGCACTGCTGCCGATTTCCGGGGAATATCCGGTGTACTTCGTCCAGGTGACGAGGTTGTTGGCGTTGGCATAGATGCGCAATTGGCTCAACTTGATTTTTTGTAGCAAGGTACGCGGGAACGTATAGCCGATTATGATGCTGCGCAGGCGTATAAATGAACCATCCTCGATATATTTGTCGGAGACGGCAAAATTGGGGTATCCACCGTTCATTATCCTGGGCTCGGTGTTACTGGTGCCGGCACCTGTCCAACGGTTGAGGAAAGAAGCTTCGTAATTGGGCAGACCGAAGCCGCGTGCCAGTTTTTTGGAATTGAGGATTTTATTGCCCTGAACGCCATTGAAGTCGGCGGAAAAATCGAAACCGGCAAATTCTATGCCCACCGATGCGCCAAAGAGGAAATTGGGGATAGGACTGCCCAGATAGGTCCGGTCCAGACTGGAAATAATCCCGTCGCCGTTGAGGTCCTCAAATCGCAGGTCTCCCGGCTTGACGGGCTGACGGCTTGGATAGCGGGTAATGTCTTCGTTGTTTTGATATACGCCGGCAATTTTATACCCGTAGAATGAACCAATTGGTCGCCCGATGGTAGTGAGGGTGGCAAATTCTCCGGTGATTGCCACGTCCGGGATGGTATCCCGGCCTGATCCCAGGGCAATGACTTCATTTTGTACTGTGGAAGCGTTTAGGGCAATCCGGTAATTGAATTTTCCCGGCTTATTGGAATAGCCCAGCGAAAAGTCCCATCCGGTATTCTTTACGTCGGCGGCATTCACAAAGGGATCGCCGGCGGAACCGACATAATCCGGGATGGGTACGGGAACCAGGATTTTCTCGCTCAGACGATAATAATAATCTGCTTCGATGGTGAGCCTGTTGTCGAGAAAACCCAACTCGAATCCCAGGTTGGAGCTCGTAGTTTCTTCCCACTGGAGCAGGGGATTAGCCAGGGTGATCAGCGAAGCGCCGAAAATGAGCTTTTCTTCCGGTCCAAATACCGCACTTAGGTTGTTGGTGACGGTAGGGATTGCGGCGTCAGAAGGAAATTTATCATTCCCCAGGCGGCCCCAGGAACCCCGGATTTTTAAATTGTCAATAAACTCCTGGTCTTTGAGAAAGGGCTCTTCCGTAACCCTCCAGGCCAGTGCCAGAGAGGGGAAATTTCCGTAGCGGCGGTCGCGGCCGAATTTTGAAGAACCATCGCGGCGGAAAGTTCCTGTAAACAAATACCGCTCACGAAAACTGTAGTTCAACCTGAATAAAAGGGATTCATAGCGTTCGGGGTTGATGCCGAAGTTGAAATTCGTGGAGGTCTCGGAATCGCCGGAATTGAGGTAGAAAAAGTCTTCGGTGTCGCCGATTAAATCCAGTCGGGCGCCGCCGATCACCTCCCCACCCCGCGACTGCCGTGTAAAACCGGCAAGGGCATTGAACCGGTGGTTGCCAATCTCCTTAGTGTAGGTGGCAGTATTTTCCCATTGCCAGTCAAAGAAGCGGGAAGCTTCGACAAAGACCCTGCTGTTGGGGTTGCGCTGCCGGTTGTCCACTTCAAATTTTGGCTCGAAACTCCTGCCCCGGTTGTTGATCAGGTTAAATCCAAGGCTGGAGCGCAGGGTGAGGTTTTTGAGCGGATATATTTCTGTATATAGGTTGCCGTTGAATTGCTGGCCATTGCTGCGGTTATAACTATTGTACTCCAGTTGTGCAGCAGGGTTACTCACATTGGAGGTGAAAGCGGTACTTCCGTATCTGCCCAGGCTATCTACCGGAAGAATACGGGGATCTGCGGCATAAGCGTTGAATACGATGCCACCAGGCTCCCGGTTGCTTCCCGTGGAGACGAAAGCGAGGTTGTGCCCGAGCTTTAATCCTTTTATCAGATTATACTCATTATTGACCCGCAGGGAATACCGCTCGAAATAAGAGGTTTTGATAATCCCGTCCTGCTTGAAAATATCCCCGCTGATGTTATACGTTACCGCATCAGATCCCCCGTTGATGTTGAGGTTATAATTTTCCACCGGGGCTTCCCTAAAAATTACCCCTTGCCAGTCGGTACCTTGTCCAAATATCTCCGGATTGGGATATGGGGCGGGGATACCGATATTTTTGCTAAACTCATTGACGAGCTGTGCATACTCTTTACCGTTGGCCAGGGCAATTTTTTTATCTACCTGCTGAACGCCACGATAGGAATTCAGGGTAAAACGGGCCCGTTGGCTGCGTGTACCCTTTCTGGTGGTTATCAGGATGACCCCGTTGGCGCCTCTGGTCCCGTAAATCGCAGCCGAGGAAGCATCTTTGAGTACTTCCATCCGTTCGATTTCGTTGGGGTTTAAAAAATCAATATTGTCGAGGATGAGGCCGTCCACCACAAAAATAGGGCTGGCGTTGTTCAGGGTGCCTGTCCCTCGGATACGGATTACGGGAGCCTCGCCCGGCCTGCCGCTGCCGGCAGTCACCTGTACCCCGGATACTTTACCCTGCAACGCTTGTCCAACATTGGCTGCCGCGATTTTCTGAAGTTCTTCGGATTTGATGGTCGCAACAGACCCGGTCAGGTCACTCTTGCGCTGCGTACCGTAGCCGACCACAACTACCTCATTGAGTAAAAGCGAGGATTCGCTGAGGGTCACGGTGATTTCTTTTTGCCCGCGCAGTGGAATCTCCTGCCCTTCATAACCGGTATAGCTAAATACCAGGGTAGCGCTCAGATCGGGTACCTGGAGGGTAAACCGTCCGTCCAGATCTGTGCTGGTCCCTTCTGTCGAGTTTTTGATGAGGATATTGACGCCGATCAAAGGGGTTTTCTGCCCATCAACAACGATGCCGCTGACGCTGACCTGAGCTAAAAGGTCTATGAGGGCAAAACATAGCCCAAGCGTCATGGTAGTTCTTATAAAAAAAGTAGATAGGTGCTTCATCACTTGCTATTTTGTTTTAAGCCAACCGCCGCTAAACCCGGCCTTGCGCAGTCCATCGGAAATATAAGAATTTTTCTTCATGAGATCCCAGATCAGGCCGGATTGATAATTGGCGATCTGAATGACGATGGGCCCCTGGTCAATACCGATATAATCCTGGTCAAACCATCCTTTCTCACCGGTCCTGCTCCATACATAGGTAGGATTAAAGGCATCTTTGAACCCATAGTCGTCCACGAGGTTGTCGTAATAGGTTTCCCACATGGTTTTCAGGGCAGGCAGGCATATTTCCGGGGCGAAAGGGAGGGACCCCGCAGCTGCGGTAGGGGCAATTGTTCCATCATCCACTTCGCGGATCGAGCAGGCGCCTCTGGCGGAATATTCTACAAACTTCACGGTATCACCGTTGATGACCCGCGCATCATAGGCAGGACCGTCACAGGCGGTCAGTCCCCAGATATTTTCCGAATAGGCTTTAAATTTCCGGGGATTGGCGATGCAGTAAGCCCGGTTTGCATAGGTTGCTCTTCGGGAATTTTCGAAGTAATCTATCCCCCGGTCGCGCATGTAAGCGTCTTTGATACCCCGGAAGTCAATATACATCTGACTGTATTGATGGCCGAACAAGGGGTCGAAATTGACGTGTTCCTGGCCCTGGTAAGTAGCCCAGTCATACGTCTTGCACCATTCCTCCCAGCTGGAAGCCGGAATGGGATGCGTAGGCGAGCCCATGGCCATAATCAGCAATACCATAGCTTCGTTATAGCCCGTCCACTGTGAGGCGATGAACCCGCTTTCCGGGTGCCAGCCCATAGACATGGTGGGTTTACCGTTCATGGCCCAATCCCATTCTACTCTGCGAAACAGGAAATCAGCCGTTTGGCGGATTTCTGTCTCCACCGGGTTGTTTTTGTCGAAGTATTCCATCACACTGAGCACACCAGCCATCAGGAGGCCAGTATCTATAGTAGAAAGTTCTACCTGCTTGAAGCGCAAGGCTTTATCCAGGGTGAGGAAATGATAGAACAATCCTTTATATCCCGAGACCCCCTCTTTCTGGGGGCCTTGAGGTAAGTGTTTCAGCGTGCGAAGGGTATTTAATACCCGGTTAGCGGCGAGTTCCCGCGATACCCACCCCTTGTGCGCGCCTACGATATAGGCCGTCAGGCCAAAGCCCGTAGCGGCGATACTGGAAAAGGTGAGCGAGGGATAGCGGTCAGGAACCTGAAAATTATTGCTGTCGGCCAGTTCCCAAAAATAGAGGAAAGTTCTGCGCTGAAGCTCATCCAGGCTAAAGGGTGCCGGACCCGGGCTGCCCGTCGTGTTTTGTTTGGTTGAACCACACCCGCTCCAGGATAAAATCAGAAGAAGCAGAGCCAGTATGCGAAAACGCGTCATTTTAATTGCTTTTTATGCAAAGGATGTGAAGAATGGTGCGATTATTAGCATTGAACAAACATCTTTTTTGATTTCACTTTGCGAAATCAAAAAATGAGGTTTGTGCAAATATTCTGGAGTTGAAGAGAAAGTTTTGTGTGGGGCTGTCCGAAAAGTATTCCGCTATTCCGCCGCCTTCGGTGGCGAAAGGATATTTTGAACGAACGCTGTTTTCATTGATTTTGAGAAGCAAAATCAATGAAAACAGCGTTCGTTCAAAATATTATTTTTCGGCGTCAGCCGCTAAAGGATAAAGGACGGCCTCCGGCCTTTTTACACAACCCTGAAGGAAGAGGGAGTCTCGCAAGTATTCTGCCGCCTTCG
>JBEIGB010000150.1:0-6435 GCA_040382095.1 Lewinellaceae bacterium | reverse complement strand
GCTGCCCCCCAAATAATATGAAATAACGGGGTTGTTTGAAAAGTGTTCTGCGGGTGCATTTCAAATTGTCGCATAGAGAAAATTGTAATACATGGAATTGCTCTTATTTTACCGCATTAGGCGGCTTTCCTGAGCACATTGACGATTTCATCCCATCGATTACTCATCTTCAAGGCCCTTAAATCCAGCATTTTTTGCGCCCCATCCTTTGACCACCTTTGTCCAGAAAGTCTCATCCTGCTTTGGATGAGCGTCCTGTGGGCCGCTTCCACTGCTCCAGAACCAATGATGAGCCCTTTCTCCAAGTATTTAGGATAATCCATCCGATAGGCATTTTTGCGGTAGTAAGACAACAAATTCGTCTTTTCTTCTTTCCCCTCTTTGCTTTTAGGTTTAAGCCGCCCAATCTGCCGAATCACTTCCTGGATGCCCTTTTCCTGTAATCGCACCCGATTCTCTTCCAGCCAATAATCTCTTTGCAGCTTGTCCTCAAAATGGACTTTTGCAAATTCGCCCAAATGCTCCATGGCATGGTAGAAGTCTAAAATCTGAGTCGCCTCAGGGTATTCTGCACTTACCCAATCACCTATCCACTTGGCCCCGTCAGTGACAAATACCAAGCGTTCCCCTAAGTGGGCATGGGCATCCACCAAGCGGCCCATCTTCTCCTCGAATGCTTCGTGGCTCCCCAAATGAGCTAAGTACTGTGACTTTTTGATCCAGCCGCGTTTGGGACTCTCTTCATAAACATCTGTCTCATAGAAAAGCCTACCCAGCTTAATCTCTTTCCATTTCTCTTCTCGCGTCAGTAGCATACTGCCATCTACTTGAACATACACCCTTTGTTCGTCGCCCACCGGGGCGGGTTCTGGCTGTTGTTCCATTAACTCGCCTGCATGTGCCCCCATCTCCATAACCTGCCGGAAAACCTGCGTATCATTGATTGGAGTCCGAAGCAATTTGCAGAGCAGTTCCGCAGATGGCTCATAGCTTATGCTCTGGCCTACATAAATCAGCAGTTCCCGAAAATAGGGACTTGTCCGTTGTTTATCAATATTTTGTGTAAAACGGTGTTTTTTATTTATGGAGATTTGGCCGTACCTGGTCTCAATCTTTTTTTTTTCGACGATCTTGACCCTGACCCTTATTACTAATAGACTCTTCCAGGATTTCCTTCCCAAAATCAACCCAGATTTGGTCGAATTTACTCTCGTAGTCGTAGAAGTTCGTCTCCTGGCTCAAGTCATTAACCGATTCCCATCTTTTTTCAGCGAGCTTCAAAAATTCTTCTTTGTTCATTGCCTTTTTTAATGCAATTTACTCTTTTTTAACCACAACAGATACTGTTCTGACACAGAACTAACCAGTTTACCGGGATACTCATGGTTTGAGACGCTCTCAGCGGGTGCGACAATTTGAAATGCACCCGCGGAATACGGAATACTTTTTACACAACCTCATAAATCCTTTATAGAGCGCCGTTTTTATTGATTTTGCGAAGTAAAATCAATAAAAACGGCGCTCTATAAAAATTATACCCTTCCAAAGACTTCTTTGCCCCGGTGGGTAGATTTGCGTACGCCCCCCTCTTTGATCATTTCCCCGAGGATTTTCTGGATTTCTTCTGCCGGAAGGTTGGTTTTTTGGGCCAGGGTCTCTATGGTCTCGAGGTTTTTGCCGAAAGCGGCTTCGAGGGCGGCGCGGGGGCTGGGTTTTTCACCGGCAAGTGCCGCGTAGTCTGTTCCGCGGGCTTGCCCGCCTTTTGCGCCTTCATCCTGTGGAACCGGGGCGATCTGTGCATCCAGCACCAGGTCGGTTTTTTCGGCGGTTTCCTGGAGCCTTTCGTCCGTTTCCGTGAGTTTCTGATCGGTTTTTTCGACTTTCTTCTTCAGGTCCTGGAGGATGCGGCTGGAGAGGCCTTCCAGGAAGTTCATGGCATAGAAAGCGGCCAGCACACAAAACCCGGTAAAGACGAAGAAACTGTAGTTGTTCAGTTCGCCATCGTCGGCGATGAGGTTGCTGTCCACGATTTTGAGGAACAGCGGGATCGTCAGGGTGGCTACGATGCCGAGGAGGATGCTGCGCAGGTAATCGCGTTCCTCTTTTTTGGTGTTGAGGGAGCTGGCCAGCCCGCCCAGGACGCCCGTGAACAGCATAATCCCGGCGAGGATGCTGATATACTCCCAGTCTATACCTGCATTTGTGGCCTCCGCTGCCTTTTCGGCAACTGCTTTGGCGGCCTGCGCTGCGGTGTCTATCGCTTGCTGTGCGACCTTATCAAGGGAATCGTTCATTTGGAAAGATATTGTTATTTGATCAAATCGGTTTTGAAAGCCATATTGATGATGCGGACCGGATAATCTACGATGACCCAGTCGGCCCTTTTACTTCTCTCGGATATACCCATCATAACCCCCTTATCTTCTCCCCTTTTGGCAGTGCGTTCCGGCGGCGGCAGGTCTTCCAGTTTCATCCCCGCCAGGTTAAAAGCTTCGGTGGTGACGAACAAGCGGAAGAGGCCTTTCTCGAAAGGTTGGTTGAAGTCGGAAATAAAAGGTTCCAGGAGGTAGGGCATACTTCCCTCTTTGCTTTTGCCTGGGTCCAGCGAAAAAGACATTGCCGTGGAATCGAACAGGTTGGGATATACGCCATACCGTTGGGACATATACATCAGGCAAAAGTAGTGCGTATGCTGGCCATTATTGGTGATGGTAAAAAACAGGTTAGCCTGTTGAGGGTCTGTGGGGGATTCTCCCAGGCGGATTTCGAAACAGCCTTCTGTGTCCTTCCATGGGGCCTGCCGGGTAGGGTAATCCCATTTTCCGATCCCGATGTTCAGGGGGAAATGCGCTGGGTTAAGGGTGGAGTTGCGGTTTGCGATATTGTGGGTCACCTGGTATTTCGCGATATGCTCCAGGTAGCGGACGATCTGTTTCGCACTACCGGGGGAATAGTCCCGCATTTGCTTAGTGAGGGGCAGGTATTTTTGCTCGTCGAGCGAAACATAGTCAGAATCCGGGTGGGCGAGGGTGATGCTGTTTTGGTGCAGGACGACGATACAGTCGGTGTCTGGCCCCGGGTTTTCCGCAATATTTTTTTTAAAGGTATCCCGGAAAGCCTCCCGGACCACCTGCTTGCCCGCTTCTTCGGAGTCCTTGCCGTATAAGGCCACGTTGAAACTGCGCTGGTAAAGCCCTTCGATATGGGCTTCGTAGAGCCGGTCTTTTTTCAGCCCAGCAGTCCCGACCAGGCGGATTTCGGAGGAGGCAATATCCGTTTTCCAGACCTGGGCTTCGGCGACCGCTCCGGCTTCGGGATGGTTTTTTTCAAAAACAGCTATTGCTATCCCTGCCTGATCATTTTCACAAGGCATTCCATGGATGAGTCCGCGGTTGATGCGGATATCCTGTTCGCCGACGGTGACCGTCACGAAAATCTTGCTCTTGCGGCCTTCTACACCCAGGAAAGCCCCCTCTGCCAAAAAGCTACCTTTGGGCGCGTAGATACTGGGCGTTTGTTCGTACTGGCGGGTACGCGAGCGGATCAGGCTGGCCGTGCGCTCCCGAAGTTCGTGATAGGAGACCGCTCCCCCCGATTGCCGGAGCACCTCCAGGAGGTGGGTTGTAAACACCCCTTCTCCCCCCAGTTCGAAGGCCGACTGTTCGGCCTGGCAGGCGGCGAGGTGCAGATGGTCGGCCTGGGGGAGCTGGGTTTCCAGTTCCTGGGCATTGAGCGGCCGCTCCGGAGAAATCTCATCGGCAAACAAAAAATGCCGCCATTCCCGGGCGGGGAGCATTTGATAGCGTTCCGGATCGCCACTGCGGCGCAGGGGCATCATGCCGCTGCGGGTAGCGGCAGCAGCATGGCAGCAATCGGTAATCACCACCAGGTGTGGGTTATTGCGTGCGGCCTTATGGAGTAAATAGCGCAGCTCCTTATTCGCCAGCCCGAACGTATCCGCATTGCCGTAGCTATCATAGCAAGCCAGGGATTCTATCGCCGCCGTACCGTTCGTTTGCTGGAACGCCAGGGGCGCTTTTTCGCGGAGCCCATGCCCCGAGAAATAGAACAAAGCCACATCCTCGCTGCCCGCCTGTCCGAGGTGGGTCAGGATACCCTCTGCGATACGGCTGCGCGTAGCCGCCGGTCCGAGCAGAATTTCCGGTTGGAAATCCACATCGGCCCCCATTTCGCGGATAAAGGCCTCCAGGTTGCGGGCATCCGGTTCTGCCCCGCTGAGGGTCCTGAGGCCATCGGAGCGCTGGTATTCGTTGATACCGGCAAAAAGGGCGAAAATGCGTTTTTTCATTGGGAAGGTGGGTTTTGATGGTTTGGGGAAAAGGTTGGGCAAGGGCCCTTATCTTTCTTCAGCAATAGATTCCAGCAAAAATTCTCCTTTCGTATTGATATAAAACGGCTCTGGATAGGGCTCCTGGATCACCTTGGCCCTTCCATTGACGAAAGGCGCAACGATATCGTAGCGGCAGGGGATCATCACATTGCCCTTTTTGTCCACCCAACCCCATTTGCCGTTTTGCTGCACCCGTATCCAGCCGTTTTCCTCCTCCAGATACCCGATTTTTTCGAAGTTGCAGGGCAGCAATACCCCTTTCCTGGGAGCATAGAAGCCGAAACCTCCATTTTGCTCGAGCATGTATTCCTGATAGCCGGAAGGATAGATAGCTGAGTATTCGCAGGGGAGGACTTCCCCTTCCAGGCTGGCCAGCCCGTATTTGTTGCCTATTTGGAGGGAGGCCATGCCGTTGATGAAATCTTTTGGACTAAATAAGTCATAAATAGTTTGTAAGATTACCTTTCCGGAGGTATCGATTATGCCCCATTTGCCGTTTAATTTTACCCAAGCTCGGCCTTTGGAAAAGTCCCTTACGTCCCCGTATATATGAGGGACAATTAGTCTTCCGGAAGAATCTATCAAGCCCCATTTGTCGTAAATATTCACCCAAGCAAGGCCTTCGGAAAAGGCTCTTACGTCATCGTATACATACGGAACGATTAATCCTCCGGATGAATCTATCAAGCCCCATTTGCCCCCTTCACAATCTCCATCTTCATTATTCAAGCAGCCTTTGTTGACCCAAGCAAGCCCTTCGGAAAAGACACTTACGTTCTCGTATATATGCGGGACGATAAGGCCTCCAGATGAATCTATCAAGCCCCATTTGCCATCCATTTCTGACTTTACCCACGCTCGACCTTCGGAAAAGTCTCTTACGTTCTCGTATATATGCGGGACGATAAGTCTTCCGGAAGAATCAATCAATCCCCATTTAGTGTCCCATTCTGACTTTACCCACGCTCGGTCTTCGGAAAAGCCTCTTACGCCCTCGTACATATGCGGGAGGATTAATCCTCCGGATGAATAATCCACCAATCCCCATTTGCCGTCCAGTTCTGACTTTACCCACGCTAGTAGGTCTTCGAAGCCTATCATTACACTCTTATATTTAAGCTTTATGATTATATATCCAGTTGAGTCGATCAAATAATATTCATTACGTAATTTTGCCCAAGCGCTGCCATTATAAAATTCTATCATGTAATCATATCTAGGCTTAATAATTTCAACGCCCAAAGTATCAATCAAACTCCATATACCCCCTGAAAACTCGCCACTGAAAAAATTACGGATACCGCCAATATTTACCCAAGCGATGCCATTAGAAAACTCTTCTATATAGTCATATCGGGGCTCCACGATTTCGTTTCCAGCAACATCAATCAATCCCCATTTGCCAGAAATTTCCACCCATGCACGGCTTTCAGAAAAGTCCTTTACATCGTCAAACTTTGGCTCTATTATTACACGCCCGACCGTATCAATCAGTCCCCATTCGTCAGCGATTTTCACCCAAGCACGGCCTTCAGAAAAGTCCTTTGCATCGTCAAACTTTGGCTCTATTATTACACGCCCGACCGTATCAATCAGTCCCCATTTGCCAGAAATTTCCACCCAAGCACGGCCTTCAGAAAAGTCCTTTACATCCTCATATATATGCGTGACGATAAGGTCTCCGGAAGAATCTATCAACCCCCATTTGCCAGAAATTCCCACCCAAGCACGGCCTTCGGAAAAGTAGCTTATATCCTCATATATATGCGGGACAATCAATCCTCCGGATAAATCTATCAACCCCCATTTGCCATCCATTTCTGACTTTACCCACGCTCGGCCTTTGGAAAAGTAGCTTATATCCTCATATATATGCGGGACAATCAATCCTCCGGATAAATCTATCAATCCCCATTTACCACCACAAGATCCATATTCATTAGTAATACAGTCTTCATTTACCCACGCTCGGCCTCCGAAAAAGTCGCTTACACCCTCATATATATGCGGGACGATAAGGTCTCCGGAAGAATCTATCAACCCCCATTTGCCATCCATTTCTGACTTTACCCACGCTCGGCCTT
>JBEIGB010000149.1:0-6443 GCA_040382095.1 Lewinellaceae bacterium | reverse complement strand
TTTGCTTCGCAAAATCAACAAAACCGGTGTCTCGGAAAATTTTATTCTGCCGCCAAAGGCGGCAGAATACTTGCGAGACTCCCTCGTTTAAAACTTTCTTTCGCCGCCGAAGGCGGCGGAATACTTTCTACACAACCCCAAACTTTTCGGATAGCCTCATACTTTTTACACAATCCTATAACTTTGAGGGCAGAAACAGTTTTCAAAGTTGCAAAAAAGAATATGATGAATGCCTTGGAATTGAACAAATTACAAAACTTCTACCGAAAGCAATTGCTGGAAGATACCGTCCCATTTTGGTTTCCTCGTTCATATGACCATGAATACGGAGGTTTTCTGCTGATGCGGGATGCAGATGGTACGCTCATTGATGATGATAAGGCAGTTTGGATACAGGGACGGGCTACCTGGCTGCTGGCCACCCTTTATAATACCGTCGAGCAGCGGCCCGAATGGCTGGAAGGGGCAAAATTGGGCTATACATTTTTGAACCGCCATTGCTTTGACCGTGATGGGCAAATGTTCTTTCACGTTGCCCGGGATGGAAGCCCCATCCGAAAACGGCGGTACTTTTTCTCGGAAACCTTTTACGTCATCGCCGCAGCAGCTTATGCCAAAGCAAGTGGGGACGAAGAAGCAGCCGACAACGCCAGGCGCATCTTTGGTAAATGTATCGAATATGCCACCATCCCCGGATTATTGCCGCCAAAATTTACTGCCACCCGACCGTCCAAAGGTATTGGTGTGCCTATGATCATGACCAATACCGCACAGCAGCTCCGGGAAACTATCGGGGATCCAAGGTGCGACGAGTGGATAAACAAATGGATCGCAGATATCGAACAATACTTTGTAAAGGACGATATCCGCTGTGTCATGGAGCAAGTCGCGCCAGATGGCAGCATCATTGACCACATTGACGGGCGCACCCTTAATCCAGGTCATGCCATCGAAGGCGCCTGGTTTATCCTGCACGAAGCGCGGTACCGCAATAACGACCCTGCATTGATTGCGCTCGGCTGCCGAATGCTGGATTATATGTGGGAACGCGGCTGGGACCAGGAATACGGGGGTATCCTCTATTTCCGGGATGTGTACGGGAAACCCGTCCAGGAATATTGGCAGGATATGAAATTCTGGTGGCCGCATAACGAAACCATAATCGCTACACTACTCGCCTATTTGATGACCGGCAACGAAAAATATGCACAATGGCACCGCCAGGTCCATGATTATTCCTACCAGCATTTTCATGACCCTCAGCACGGAGAATGGTTTGGCTACCTGCGCCGCGACGGTGCCGTTGCACAAACTGCCAAAGGCAATTTATTCAAAGGTCCGTTCCATCTCCCCCGACAGGAATGGTATTGTATGCAAATCCTCCAACAAATGCGCTCCTGAAGTGAAGTTTTTGATCAACGTCCTGCTGTTTCTGCTCCCTTTTGCCGGCCACACGCAATTACAGCTTGCGCCGATATTTACCGATGGGATGGTGTTCCAGCGCGGGGTAGCCGTTCCAGTTTGGGGAAAAGGAATGCCAGGAGCGGAAGTTGAGGTCACTTTCAATGATCAGGCAGAAAAAACAGCTGTGAAGGCAGACTCTACCTGGAGGGTATGGTTAGGCCCACAGTCGTCCGGCAAACGCCACACCCAACTCCTGGTGCAATCAGGCCAATCTGAAATCCAACTCAGCGAAATCCTGGTAGGCGACGTTTGGCTTTGCCTGGGGCAGTCCAATATGCAGTGGCCCATGCAACGGGAAATGCATTTTCTCTCGGAAACACCGAATAGCAACCAGCCTAACCTGCGCTTTTTCAATCCCTCCTATGCAGGAGAACATATCTTCGGCACACCTTTCGCCGACCCGGTCCTGCGACGCCTTAATACCAAAGATTTCTATACCGGCAGTTGGGAAAAGTCGGATAGCTCCAGCATCCGAACGATGAGTGCAGTAGCATACTACTTCGGAAAATCCCTGCTGGAAAATTTAGACCTCCCCATCGGGCTAATAGATTTATCCATCGGCGGAGCACCGATTGAAACCTTTATCCCGGTTGCGTCGCTTGTATCGGATCCGGAATTTTCGCCCAAAGTATCCGGCAACTGGCTGCAAAATGAGCATCTGCCGATATGGGTACGCGAACGTGGACTTCAAAACCTTCCCGGGCAGCGGAAAGATGCAGCCCATCCTTTCCAGCCAGGCTTTGCCTACGCCGCAGGAATCGCCCCCCTGCTCCCTTTTCCGGTGAAAGGTATATTATGGTATCAGGGGGAAAGCAATGCACAGGAGCCTGAGCGCGTAGAGGAATACGGCCGTCTGTGCAGCCTGATGGTCAGTGCTTACCGCACTGCCTGGGGGAATCCTCAACTGCCTTTCTATTTTGTCCAACTCTCTTCTATTGATACAGTAAAATACAAAGGGCAGCTCTGGCCGGAATTCCGGGATATGCAGCGCCGTATCCAGGAGTTGATCCCCTATTCAGGAATGGCGGTAAGCAGTGATGCCGGTGCGCTGCACGACGTGCATCCTACCGATAAAAAGGTAGTTGGAGCGCGGCTGGCAAGGTGGGCACTGCATGCAACTTATTCCCAAAGAATAATGCCCTCTGGCCCTTTGCCCCTTGCTGCCACATATAGCAAAGGGATAGTGAAAATCACTTTCAAGTACGGCAAAAACCTACATACGGTTGGAAATGTAGCCCTCCAGGGTTTTTCCCTTGACGGCAATACCCCGACCATTGCCAGAATTTCCGGCAAAGAAGTCTGGATACCTGCTTCGCAAAAACCCAGTTTTGTGTTCTATGGCTGGCAGCCTTACTCCCTGGGCAATCTTTATAACGATGCCCAACTGCCCGCCTCCACCTTTAAAATTCCTGTTCGATGAAAACAGTTCCTGCTATTTTTTTCTCCTTACTAGCAATAACAGCTTTTGCACAGTCCTCCCGGCCTGCTTTCCCTGATTCCTTGTTCCCCACCTATTACCACCAGCGTTGGACGTTGTTCAAGTCCCTCCCACAAACGCCGGGGGATATCCTCTTCGTGGGCAACAGCATCACCGATGGCGGCGAGTGGCCAGAGCAATTCCGTGATCTGCGGGTAAAAAACAGGGGAATCAGCGGGGATATCAGTGCCGGGGTTTTGCACCGAATCAGCGAAATCACCTCCCGGCACCCGGCAAAAGTCTTTTTGATGATTGGTACAAATGACCTGGCACGCGGTATTTCACCGGATAGTCTGCTCCGCAATCTGTTTTTCATTGCTGATGCCATTAAAACGGAAAGTCCGGCAACGCATCTGTTTATCCAGAGTATCCTGCCCGTCAACGATTATTACGGAAAATTTTCTGGACATACTTCAAAAGCAAAGGAAATACGCTCCGTTAATACACAACTGGAAAAAGAAGCATCAACTAGAGGATATACCTATGTCAACCTGCATGACCCCTTTGCTGATGATACGGGAAAGATGCGTCTTCCTCTCAGCAACGATGGCCTGCACCTGAACGGGGTGGGTTACCTGCTTTGGCAACATCTGGTGTTTCCGCTGGTGTACGACCTACAGCTCCGCCCTGCACTACTCCCACTGCCCGTTGAAATCACCTGGGAAAAAGGCATTTTCCTGCTCAACACCTGCCAGGGCATCATTTTGCATAATCCGGCTTTGCAGCAGGAAGGTCTTTACTTACAGGAAATGCTGAAAAATATGGGGAGTATATCTCCTATTCTGCCAGGTACGAATAGCTCCGGAAATTTTATCCACCTGGTTCTTGACCCTACCCTTCAAGGCGGACTTGGAGAGGAGGGCTATCAATTGCAGGTCGAAGCCGAAAGGATCAGCCTCTCTGCCTCCAGTAAAAAAGGCATTTTCTACGGTCTCCAAACCTTGCGCCAGCTCCTGCGCGACGGCATTGCCGCACCCGCTTGCCGCATCCGCGACATCCCGGCGTACAGCTGGAGGGGATATATGATTGACGTGGGCAGAAATTATGTGCCGTTAAATGCCCTAAAGGAGCAAATTGCAGAAATGGCCAGGTATAAAATGAATATTTTCCATTTCCACGTCACTGAAGATATCGCCTGGCGACTGGCCAGCGAAAAATACCCGCAGCTTACCGCACCCGAGCACATGTTGCGCAATAAGGGTATGTATTACACAGAAGCAGAATTCCGGGACCTCATCCAATACTGCAAAGACCTGCATATCATATTGGTGCCCGAACTGGATATGCCAGGGCACAGTGCTGCATTCAAACGGGCGATGCAGGTGGATATGCAAAGTCCGGAGGGATTGTCTATTGTGAAAGAAATCCTGGAGGAATTTTGCCGTAAATACGACCTGCCTTACTTCCATATCGGTGCGGATGAGGTGAAAATCACCAACCCTGCTTTCGTACCCGAAGTCACGGCGGTTTTAGAGAAGCACGGTAAACAGGTCATTGGGTGGCAGCCTGGTGGCAACTTTACCTCATCCACGATCCGCCATCTATGGCTGGACGATGCCGGAAAGATTACCGGGGGCAGTTCAATAAAATATGTGGATTCCCGACACCTTTATCTCAATCATTTTGATCCTCTGGAAAGCGTACCCACCATTTTTTACCGCCAAATCGGCAGTAAAACGAGCGGGGATTCCTTAGCGCTCGGAGGCACGATCTGTCTTTGGCCCGACCGCGCTGTTGCTGATTATCGCGATATTCCGGTCATGAATGCCCTTTACCCCGCCATGCTGGCTTTTGCCGAGAGAAGCTGGCGGGGCGGTGGACAGCCCGGATGGATTGCCAATATCAGTGCCGGAGAGGTAAAAGCATTCACGGAATTTGAAGACCGTCTGCTGGATCACAAAACCTGTTTTTTTTCTCAAAAACCCTTCCCTTACGCTCGTCAGACCTCTATTTCCTGGAATTTGTTTGGCCCCTATCCCAATAGCGGTAAAACAGAGACGGCTTTTGAACCAGAGCAGCCCAATTGGAAGCCTGCAACAGCTAATCCTATAAAAACCATTGTAGGCGGCACGGTTATCCTCCGGCATTGGTGGGCTTTCCTGATAAAAGGAATATTAGAAGACCCGCAGGAAAATACGACCTGGTACGCCACGACCAGGATCTGGAGCGACGAAGATGGAGAAAAGGAATTCTGGATCGGATTTTATGATATTTCGCGCTCTCCTGCTACCGATTCCCCACCGGCAAGTGCCTGGGATAACAAAAACAGCGCGGTTTGGGTGAATGGCAAAATCGTCCCGCCGCCATCCTGGAAACGGCCAGGCCAGAAAGGGCATTCGGAAATTCCGTTGATTGACGAAGGCTACACGTACCGCCCCCCAACGCGGATTCTTTTGAAAAAAGGGTGGAATGAAGTGCTGATTAAGGCACCGGTGGGGAGTTTCAAAGCCGCTGATGGTCAGAATCCGGTGAAGTGGATGTTTACTTTTGTGCCGCTATGATTTTTGTAGGACTTTGATGGGGGGAGGGATCCTTGGCCACACCGATATCCTGGAACGCTATCCGCGATTTAGAAAACGAATTGTATAAAATAGCGTAAGCATGCCCAGTACATTTTCACAAAAATGTATTCAAGTAGTGTTTGCAGTTAAAGGCAGAGAAAGTATAATTGATGCTGCCTGGGAGGAGGACCTGTATAAATACATTTCAGGAATAGTGAGAAATAAGGGGCAAAAAATGCTTGCTATTAACGGCGTGCCTGACCATATTCATTTTCTTATTGGAATGAAACCAAGTTGCTGTTTATCGGATTTGGTATGTGAAATCAAAAAATCATCCAATGATTTTATTAACGAGAAGAAATATACAAGATTCAAATTTCAATGGCAGGAGGGTTATGGGACTTTTTCATATAGCCATTCTGCTTTAGATAATGTGATTGCATACATCAACAATCAAAAAGAGCACCATAGAAAGCAAACGTTCAGAGAAGAATACAAAGCGTTTTTAACCAAATATCAAATTGAACACAAGGATGAATATTTATTTGAATGGATCGAATGACCAGACCCCGAAGGGGGGCAGATGTGTATAGCATGGATATGACCCCAACGGGGTCTAATATTTATAGCGGTAACACATCAAAAAAAGTTGCACAAAGTGGCAATTATTGAATATAATGCTGAAATTACGGGGTTTCCTATGCAAAAAGTTCAACAAATTGCTGCCAAATTTAGCTTGGATAAATAAAAATCGCCTAATTTTCGCAAGGGCTGCACAGTGCTTCCTGAACACTGCAGGAGGACAAAACAATGAACATTTTGACATAATATAAGTAATTTGACAATCATTGTAAAGTGAAACCAAAACAAGAGGAACGGATAAAGGCAAAAATAAAACGCATTAAGGCCGAACTTGCTGCTGACAAAAAACGCTGGGGTGGTTACTATGACGACAGCAGGGGGCTTCGCTATTTACCGCCATCACTATATATTCAACTTGG
>JBEIGB010000148.1:0-6534 GCA_040382095.1 Lewinellaceae bacterium | reverse complement strand
TGAAATCCCCGGATCCGGTATGTCGGGCAAGGACGGCAGATTTGACCCTTCCGGAGGTCACGGCGGGCTCTGACGCGAATTTGTTTTATACCTACTGGCTGGATGCCGGGGCAACCCAACCTTTGACGACACCGTTCGCTGTACCAGCAGGCAAGTATTATATCAAGGCGGAGGCGCCGGGCAGTACGGGCAACTGTTTTGCTTTGTTACCTGTGGAGGTGAAAGAAATCCTGCCGGTGTTGCTGCAGCCGGACTTCAGTGTAGAGGAAAGCCTGGAAATCTGCAGCCCGACCCGGGATTCGAAAGCACTGGTGGGCAATACAACAGGGTTGAACATCAGCTTCAGCCTGGACAGGGAGGCGCTGAAGCCCGGGGAGACAGTGATGGAAGTTATATTTTGAGGTATTGCGTGATGGCAAGCCGTTTTGATTGGAGGATCAATAAGAATTCACACAGGATCAACATCTATAGCTATCCTTACCCCGGACATACCAGATTGCGCGTTTAATCGCTCGGCAGCCTGAAGGACAGTTTCTTTCGCAGCACTGAGCCTGGGATGGTCGCGCTCCAGTTTGAGCATGAAGTCCAGCAGGAAAAAGCTGCGGATCCGTGCCACAGGTGGGAGGGCGGGTCCTTGTAGCTTTGTGCCGAACTGCGGTTTTAAATGCCCGTATAAAAATTCGGCTGCCTGATTGACCACTTCTGGTTTCGTGTGCTTAAGGGTGATGCGCATGATGCGAAAATAAGGCGGGTAACTAAACTGTTGCCGCTCCTGTGCCTCCCGCTCAAAAAAACCGTAAAAATCCTGTGCCATAACTTCCCGTATGACGGGATGTCCGATATTCATCGCCTGGATGAGGACCAACCCCTGTCGGTACTTTCGGCCCGCGCGCCCGCTGACCTGCGTCATGAGCTGGAATGCGCGCTCTGAAGCCCGGAACTCCGGAAAATGAAGCAACTGGTCGGCGCTGAGGACTCCGACCAGCCCTACCCGCTCGAAATCGAGGCCTTTAGTGACCATCTGTGTGCCGACGAGAACTTGTGTACGCCCTTCTTCAAAATCCTGAATAATCTGTGCGTGTGCGTACCGCGAACGCACAGTGTCATAATCCATCCTGACAATCGTGGTATCGGGGAAATGGCCCTTGAATTCGTCTTCGACCTTTTCTGTTCCAAACCCCTGCAGCGATAACTTTATGCTGCCGCAAGCCGGGCAGGCAGCCGGTGTCCTGGTCTGATAGTTGCAATAATGGCATTTCAGCAGATGGCTTTTTTTGTGGTAGGTCATGCTGACATCACAGTGGATACACCCTGCATGCCATGCGCATAATTCACATCGGTAGGCAGGAGCAAAGCCCCGGCGGTTTTGGAAGAGAATTGCTTGCTCTCCTCTGGCCAGGGTGTCTTTCAGCGCTTCCAGCAAAGGTTGGGAGAAATGCCCTTTTAGCCTGTTTTGCTGTATTTCCGTCTTGAGGTCAACCAGTTGCAGTGCGGGCATTTGCAGTCCTCCAAAACGTTCCGGCATATTGACCAGTCCATACTTACCCCGGCGTGCATGGTAATAAGATTCCAGTGAGGGGGTAGCGCTGCCCAGTATGGTTTTAGCCCCGTACAATGAGGCGAGGTAAAGCGCGGCATCCCTTCCATGGTAGCGTGGGTTTGGTTCCTGCTGTTTAAAGGATGGGTCGTGTTCTTCATCAACGATAATCCATTTCAATCGCTTAAACGGAAGGAAGAGGGCAGACCTTGCTCCAAGTACCAGTGGTTTTCCCTGCAATACCTGCTGCCAGATTTCAATCCGCTCGTTATTGTTGAACCGGGAATGATAGACTCCGACATCGTTGCCGAAAATTTTCTTCAAACGCTCGATAATCTGGGTAGTGAGTGCGATTTCGGGCAGCAGGTAAAGCACTTGTTCATTCCGGCGGATCGCCTCCCGGATCAGCTCGATGTACACCCGTGTTTTTCCACTACCAGTCACTCCATACAACAAGGCGGTATCCTTATTTTTAAAAATATCCCTCAGCGCATGCAGGGCGCTTTCCTGCTGTTGTGATAACGCAGGGGCTTCCACCGTTGCCTCTTCATAGCTACCCAGGCGGCTGACTTCCCGCTCGTAGAGTTCCAGGATATCTTTTTTGATTAAAGCCTTTAGCACAGTGGTATCAATCTGGGCTGTTTTGTAGAGGTCTTCCCGCCGTACGAACCCATACTGCCTGGAAAGCTGCAGATAAGCCATAAGGGTCTCGACCTGCCGGTCAGAACGCGCCAGGCGTGCAAAAGCGTTTTCGAGCTGCCGGGGATCTTCGGCATAAGCCGGGCAAAGCCGCACACAAACAACGATTTTGGGCTTATACTTTTCCCTGAGGTCTTCCTTCAGGGAAATAAGCTTTTTATCCAGCATCCTGCGGATTAATGGCAGTACAGACTGCTGCTGGAGGATGTCCTGGATATTTTGCAGCGTGAGCTCCTGCTGAATGCTGAGGGCTTCGGCGACGAGGTATTCTTTATCGTCGAGTCCAACCTGGCCCTCTTCGAAAAAGGGCCCCAGGGTGACGCTCGTCTCACTGGCAAGCTTATAGTGAGCAGGCAATGCTGCATTCATGACTTCACCGAGGGTGCAGCAGTAATAAGTGGCAAGCCACTGCCAGAAGCGGAGCTGTACCGGCAGGGCAATCGGCTGCTCGTCAATCAACGAAAGAATGGGTTTGGGGGAATATCCCGTGGGTTGTGCTGCGTTGGCGTTGAGTACAATCGCGGAATAACGTTTCTTTTTACCAAATGCTACTTCTACCCGTACCCCTTCCCGTATCCCCCCGGCCAGATCTGGCGGTACCGAGTAGGTATAAGTCCTGGGTAATGCCAAAGGCAGCAGGACATCGGCATATCCACCGCCTTCGGGGACAGGCTCGTGAAGCTCCATACACGTCGTTTTTCAAGAGACTTTTGCGAAGGGCCGATATCCGGGGAAAAACTGCTTTCTACACGCAGCAATCCCGTCGCAACAAATCCGAATCACAAAATATAATTCAAACAAAATGTTAAAAACAAGGCTGCAAGGGTAATAGTTCATTCGACTCGCCGGGACGGGCTACTGGAGGGGGAAAAACAGGTATTTTTAGTCTGTGATGCTCCCACCGCCACACGTCTGTTATAGCAAACAAAAGAAGAAAGGTACTTTTTTAGCTGAAAGAAGAAAGCCGGCCCTCTTTGGCATGGTATTTGGAAAATGAAATCAAGTACGGCCTTCGGGCCGGTACGAGATAACTTTGAAAAGCTGACTACTCCGTGACTACGGCACGGGGAGCCAGCTTTTTTTATTTGACCAATTTTTAAACAAACTTACTATGCGCAAGGAATTACTACTCCTGCCCCTGATCTTTTTTTGCCTGGAAATTGCGGCCCAGGGCACTGCGGCCTACAATAAAAGCCGCTTGCTGGTAAAACTTAAAGGCGCCGTGCCGCCGGAATATTTTATCGCCGATTTTTCTACTCACAGCCGTGCAGGCGGAGGGGTATGGATCGGTAAAAAACTGAGTGTCGAAAAAAATATCAGCCTCTTATTATACGATACGACTACGATTAGCGCCGAGGAGCTGATGGGCGAACTCAAGGCTTTCCCGGACGTAGAAAGCGTGCAGTTTGACTATTATCTCGAACCCCGCAACGATCCCAATGATCCCGATGTCCTGGAACAATGGGGTCTGTATGCCATTCAGGCTAATAAAGCCTGGGGCATTACTACCGGAGGCGTCAGCGCACAGGGCGATTCAATTGTGGTAGCTGTATTGGACAGTGGGTTCGATACCCAGCATGAAGATATCCAGGAAAATATCTGGGTCAACCGGGGCGAGACGGCCGGCGACGGCATAGACAATGACAACAACGGCTATATTGACGATGTCATGGGTTGGAACTTTATCACAGATTCGCCGATCCATAAACCCGAGCAACACGGCCATTCCGTAGCCGGGATTATCGGTGCAAAAGGGAACAACAGCAAAGGCGTAACTGGTATCAACTGGAACGTCAAGCTCATGGTCATGGAGGCGAAAATGGTGAGCCACATCATCGCCGCCTATGAATATATCATCGAACAACGAGACCGCTATAACCGCTCAAAGGGGAAAGCAGGGGCTTTTATCGTAGCAACTAATGCCTCTTTTGGGGTCAACCGCATTTTCTGCGACCAGCAGCCGATGTGGGGAGAAATGTACGACCGCCTCGGCAAAGTAGGGGTCCTCACCGCTGCCGCCGCTGCCAACAACTCCTGGAATATAGACGAGGTCGGGGATATGCCTACGTCCTGTCCGAGCGATTTCCTGCTCACCGTCCTGAATACTAATAATGCAGACCAACGACACCCCGGCTCCGCTTATGGCAAAAAGTCAATTGATATGGGGGCGCCGGGGCAGAATTCCTACACAACCAAACCGTTTAACCGATATGGCGACTTTCATGGGAATTCTGCCGCAGCCCCTCACCTCGCCGGGGCTATCGCACTGCTTTACAGCCTGCCCTGTGGTAAAATCGGTACCCAGGCCATCGCCGAACCCGATAAAACAGCCCTCAGAATCCGATCCGCACTCCTCAATGGGACCGACCGCCTGCCCCTCCTCGCCGATGTTTGTGTAACCGGTGGCAGGCTGAATATTTTCAGTAGCCTTCAAATCCTGATGGAGGATTGTATTGACCCTGCCAGCTTAGGTAATATACTCAGCGTCTATCCTAACCCAACAAATCACTCGGTCTTCATGGATTTTGTTACCCCCGCCAATCAGCTCTCAGAATTACGCATCTTTAATACCCTCGGCCAGTGCTTCTACCAACAGAGCTATCGGACTGAAAGGGACGAAGTGCAAACTACGGCAATCCCCGTCTATTCCTGGAAGCCTGGGTTCTATTATGTACAGTTACTGCGTGGAAAAGAAGTGACTACCCAAAAATTCCAGGTTATCGGCAATTGATCTTCGTAAATTAAAAATAGCGGTTCTTGACACCACGCTAAATCGCCGCAATAAGTCTATTGATAAAAAAACAGAAAAAAACTTTCGGATAAAGCGAAATGCCCTTATCTTTGCATCCGCATTCAAATAAATGAGGTCGGCTCCGTAGCTCAATTGGATAGAGCACCTGACTACGGATCAGGAGGTTAAAGGTTCGAATCCTTTCGGAGTCACTATCAAGTAAATTATTAAGCAGTTGCTGTGGCAGGTTCCTGAAGCGAAAGGTACAGAAGGGAAGCCGTAGCAAACAAACGATCAATCATGGCAAAGGTCTGTCAATTAACCGGTAAGCGGCCGATAAGCGGAAACCACGTGTCCCACTCTAACCGTAAAACCCGCCGTCGCTTTCTTCCCAACATCAAATCCAAACGCTTCTTCATCCCTGAAACCGGCGAGTGGGTGACGCTGAAAGTGTCTATGAGCGCACTGCGCTCTATTGATAAGTACGGTATCTATGACTATTTGAAAAAACTGGAAGCAGACGGGGTCAACCATGGTGTGAAGCTCTAATCCTGTACTATCCCATCTTCAGACCATCAATCTAACGTCCAATGGCAAAGAAAAGTAAAGGCAACCGCATCCTGATTATCCTGGAGTGCACCGAACATAAAAAATCGGGTATGCCCGGTACTTCCCGCTACGTCACGGAGAAAAACCGGAAAAATACGCCCGATCGTCTCGAACTGACCAAGTACAACCCCGTTTTGAAGAAACGGACCGTCCATCGGGAAATTAAGTAATCCGAAGGTCTTGTTACCGAAAAATGGAACTTTCTCCCGGATATCGTTGTATTCAACTTATTAGGGCTACCAAAGGTCAGTCCAAGGTAATATACCCGGGTAACGCCCGGTAATCGTAGAAATCTTGTGGAGTACCGTGTCCCGGCTCCATAAATAAAATGAGCACACCATGGCAAAAGTATCAAAAAACGCAAGGGTGGCCCAGCGTGCCGCCAATGTCGGTTCGGGTAAGGACTTCATAAAAGTCGTCGTCAGCGTCAAAGATCCGAAAACCGGTAATTACAGCTATAAGGTCCAGATGATCCACAAGGATAAAAAGGACGATTTTCTGGCCAACCTGAAATAAATACCCCCCACAGGGGTCAATACTCAAATAAAGAGGCTTCTCCTGTAATAGGATAAGCCTTTTTTTGTTAGACTTGCTGTGGTGTATCCCTTCGGGATGGTGTAAAAAGTATTCGGGGGGGGGTATAAAAGCCGCCAAATAATATTTTTCCAGAGCTGCGGTTTGTAACATTTTTGGGAACAAAAAAAGTTGAAAACAAACGCATGAAAAAACACAATTTCTCGGCTGGACCGGCCATTCTGCCAGCACCGGTTTTGAAAGAAGCCGCACGTGCCGTGGTCAACTACTAAGGCTCGGGTTTGAGCCTGCTTGAGATGAGCCACCGCGGACCGGAATTCACCGCCGTCATCGAAGAAGCTACCCAACTGGTGAAAGACATTCTTGGTTTGCCCGAGGGATACCATCCACTTTGGTTGTCGGGTGGCGCCAGCACGCAGTTTTT
>JBEIGB010000147.1:0-6562 GCA_040382095.1 Lewinellaceae bacterium | reverse complement strand
GGAGGCAATGCCCCCGGATACAAACCCACAAACTATGGATACGCTTTACGACAAGCTCATGGCCAAAGGCCGGGCAGAAGGAATTGAACAAGGTCGCGAAAAGGGTCGCGAGGAAGGTCGCGAGGAAGGTCGCGAAAAGGGCCTGGAAGAAGGTAGCGAACTCGCCAAAAAAGAAGCCATCCTCTCGGGCTTTCGGTTGGGTATTCCTGTGCGGGTACTTTCCCTGATGACTGGCTATGCTGAGCAAAAGGTCTTGCAAATCCTACAGGAAACGGTGGACGGTTGACGGCAGACGGGCATGAGGGATATTTGCCTTAATTATGAGTCTTTTTATGAATACTTGCCCTTGATTATCGCAGATTACCGCTTCATTTGCCGATACAAAATCTCGAAAAAATATTGCCCAGCAGATCATCTGTGCTGATTTCGCCGGTGATTTCGCCCATATAGTGGAGGGCGCGCCGAATATCCATGGCGATGAAATCCGGGCTTATGCCGCTTTGCAGTCCCTGAGTGGCATCTTTCAGGCTTTCCCCGGCCTTTTGCAGGGCTTCGTAGTGGCGGGCATTGCTCACCACGGCGACATCCATGGGAATTTCTTCCTCGACAACGGCTTCAAAGAGCTTTTCTTTAAGGTATTCGATATTCATCTGGTTCAGCGCAGAAACAGGTACCCAGCCCCTGGAATCCGGATGCCATGCGGTGTCGGGCTCATCCGCTCTTAATTCCCCGTTTTTTCCGGGTTCCGGGAAATAATGCTCAAAAAGCGTATAGGGGTTCAGGTCCATTTTATTCGCTATCAATAGCACCTTGAGCCCTGGATGCACGATCCGGGCAAGGTCCTGGCGCACCTGTTCCGGACTGGTTTTGATGACGTCAAATACGTACATCAGCACGGCCCCCTGCCGTACTTTCTCCAACGTCCGTTCTACTCCGATCGCCTCAATCGTATCCTGGGCCTCCCGGATACCGGCAGTATCAATAATCCTGAACTGGATACCGCGTATGTTGAGCATCTCTTCGATTGTATCCCGGGTGGTACCGGCGATTTCGCTGACGATAGCACGCTCTTCGTTGAGCAAGGCATTGAGCAGGGTGGATTTGCCGGCATTTGGCCGGCCTGCAATCACCGTATTGACACCCTGCCGGACCGCATTCCCCAGTTGGAAGGTATCCAGCAGACTTCGGATCAGGGATTGCACGCGACCGATCAGATTATACAATTCGCTGCGGTTGGCAAATTCCACATCTTCCTCGCCAAAGTCGAGTTCCAGCTCGATGAGGCTGGCGAAATCAATCAGCTCCTGTCTCAGGCGCTGGATTTCATGCGACACTCCGCCCCGGAGCTGGTTCAGCGCAATCTGATGCGCCCCGGACGATGTTGCCGCGATCAGATCGGCGACGGCCTCCGCCTGACTAAGATCCATACGGCCGTTCAGGAAAGCACGGAGGGTAAACTCTCCAGGTTTGGCAGGGCGTGCGCCGTTTCGGATGAATAAGCGCAGGACTTCTTCCAGAATGTACTGAGCGCCGTGGCAGGATATCTCGACGACGTCCTCAGCGGTATATGATCCGGGAGCCACAAACAGAGAAACGAGCACTTCGTCCAGGATACGACCCGACTCATCGCGGATCGTACCGAAATGTATCGTATGACCCGGCTGCCCCTGCAAGCGCTTTCCATGAAAAAAACGGTCGGTAAGCGGAATGGCAGCCTCACCCGACAAGCGGATGACCCCGATTGCCCCTGATCCGGGGGGCGTAGCAAGGGCAATAATCGTGTCTTTCACATACATGGCCTTCAGGGATTATGTCTCAGGACTAAAGCCGGGCGCTTGCGGCATAACCACCTCCCGGTTGTTTAACCTGCCGGACAGATAAATGGCGAAAACACTCATTCCAATGGCAAAATACCCGACTAATGGGTAATGCCCGAGGGACCCGTCCGGGTTCCTGGTGACGATCATACCCGCAATCAAAGATGCAAGCGCCATCCCAAGCTCATTGGCAGAAGCCCGGACACTCATGAAACTCCCCCGATTGGCGGGGTTTACCACTGCTGTTACCATAGTCATCGCAGGTACAGTACGCCCCCCTGCCGCAACAAAAAAGGAGGAAGTGGCCAAAAGAGCAGCAGCAATAGAGACTGGTGGCAGATGGGTGATGCTGAGGATCGCCATCAGGGCGAGGATACTCGCAAATACAAATATCCGCTGGCTGCCGAATCGGTCGGACAAACGACCGGTAAGAGGCAGTACAATTACCGATAGGGCCCCCCCGGCAAGATATACATAGGTGACCTGATGATCCGAAAAGCCTATGTTCAACTGCATGTATGGTGCAATAAACGGTATAATCGAGAAATGCCCCAGCATCAAAACAATCGTAAACAGCAGTGCCCGCAGCTGGTTGTCATCCCGGACGATACCCGATAATACTGCCAACGGCCTTTTTCGTCGGATACCCTCTACAATGTGCCTGTCCATCGGGGGCAGTACAAAAAAAATCACCACAATCAATACAAATGCCAGCAGGGCAATCCCCAGAAAAGGCGCACGCCAGGAATACTGCGCAGCAAGGTACACGCCCAGTGGGACCCCAACAATGGAAGAAACGGAAAATGCCGTCATCACAATGCCCAAGGCCCGTGCCCTCCGCTCAAAGGGTATCGCATCGCTGACAATCGAAAACACCAGCGCCCCGAGCAATCCGCCAAAAGCACCGGTCAGCGCGCGCGCTGCAAGGAAAAGGTAATAACCGGACGCCATTGCGCACATAAGCGTGCCAATCGCAAAACCCATATAATTGACCAGCAAGGCCGTCTTTCGGTCCACCCTGTCCATGTACCCCGCCCCCAATAGCCCCATCGTGAACGCACTAAGCGCATATACCGATACAATCAGGCTGAACTGCTTCGGTCCAATGTCGAACAAGCGCATGAATTGTGAGCCCAAGGGCATGATAATCATGAAATCCAGCACGTGCGAGAATTGTATCGCCGCGAGGACCAATAAAAGTATAGATTCTTTTTTCATATTTTGGTTTCTATGGGGAAAGTTACGCCTGGATTCGCCGTATATGCCGGGGGAAGAAATTTCTGTATGAACATACCCAATCGGCAGGCGTATGGACAAAAATATTTTCCCCCAATAACATCCATAACCCTCATTTGGGATAACCCAGAAAATACTTCGTCACCGTTTTCGAATGAAGCTCATAATCCGTACTCTCCGACATCGGCCGTACCTTCCCATCTTTAAAAAGAATATCAATCTCGCCGTGGGCGGTATGATAGGCAGCGTTGCGTTCAGCGCCGCTCAGCAGCAGGACATCCACGGCATCGGGCACGCCCTTCCAACTTTCGGCAATCCTATCCCTGATGCTTGAAACATATTCCTCCGGGAATGGTTGATTGGAAAGTTCCAGCTTGAATAGCCGCCGATTAAGCAGCCCATCGGCAAGAAAGGCCAGCAGCTTGTCCGGATGGGTCGTCCAGGTCTTTATCGCGTACATAATGTCGCAGTCGTCGAGCGCGGCAAACTGCCGCAGCAATTCCCCACGGTCTGACCCTAAAGCACCAAGCGCTGCCCCCTCCCGGATAAAAAATCCAAGTGGCCCTGAACAGAGAGAATAGTCGCCTGCCTGCGTACAAGTACGTGCCCGCCGCAGGGTTTGCACCAGCATTTGCTCTGCAGCAAGGACGGTCTTGTGCAGATATACCTGCCAGTACATCAGCCTTCTGGCCGTAAGGAACTTTTCGATGGCGTAAATCCCTTTTTCTTCTACCACGAGCTTGTTGTTGTGAACGGCCAGCATCTTGATTATGCGGTCATAGCCCACTACCCCTTCGTACACGCCGGTGAAAAAACTGTCGCGGGTAAGGTAATCGAGGCGATCCATATCCAGTTGGCCGGAAACCAACTGATGCAAAAAAGGTTTGGGGTAACGGTCCTGGAATATCGCAATGGCCATATCCAGGGCACCGCCAAAGGTATGGTTGAGCACCTCCATGAACCATTCGGACAGTTGTTCGTGACCCACAGGGATGAGCGTATGCTCCAGGGTGTGCGAAAAAGGCCCATGGCCGATATCATGCAGCAAGATCGCAACTGAAACCGCCGTAGCTTCTTCGTCTGTAATCTCCACACCTTTACCGCGCAAAACCTCGATCGCCTCGCTCATGAGATGAAAAGCCCCAAGTGCATGATGAAAACGGGTATGCAATGCTCCTGGATATACATAGTGCGTAAGACTGACCTGCTTGATCCGCCGAAGACGCTGAAAGTAAGGGTGCTCGATCAGTTCAAAAATCAGCCCGTATGGTACACTTACAAATCCATATACGGGGTCGTTGAAAATCTTTTTTGCGGGCATGGATGTTTCTATTTCATTTGCGCTCGTCTATAAAGTTCAGTATTGTTCTTGTTGGGGCCGCCTCAAAGCATGCTGCCTTCGGCGACGAAAGAAAATAAAATTTTGTCAGGGTGGTGTAAAAAGCCCCCGGCCTGTCATCTGGCGGCGAAGGCGGCAAAAGTTTTTTTACATAACCTCAAAAAATATTCTTTGGCAGCGTGGCCAGCAGCATACCTGTAAGACAGCCTGATCTGCAAAACCAGCAACCCCGGGAAGCTTGTTACAGCAAATTTCAAAAACTCACGTTAGTTGAACAATATTCCGGGGATAAAGATGCTTTCTATGTAAGCGCCGCCATAAAATCCTCTATCCTGTGCAGCAATTTATTTTAACAAAACCAGTTTATGGAAAAAATCACGATTCTTTGGGCAGACGACGAAATTGATTTGCTCAAGCCCCAGTTGAAATTCCTGGAAAGTAAAGGGTACGACGTCATCTGCGTCACCAATGGCCATGATGCGCTGGAAGAATGCGAAAACAGAAAAGATATTGACGTCGTTTTCCTGGACGAGAGTATGCCCGGTATCACCGGACTGGAAACCCTTTCCCGCCTCAAGGCTTCCAACCCAACCATCCCTGTGGTGATGATCACAAAAAACGAGGCGGAAACCGTCATGGAAGAAGCTATTGGCGCCGAAATCGCCGACTACCTGATCAAGCCGGTAAACCCCAACCAAATTCTCATTTCCCTCAAAAAGATCATTGACAACAAACGCCTTGTCAGAGAAAAAACCTCCTCCGATTACCAGCAGGAATTCAGACAGATTTTCTCACAGATCAACAGCGACCTCGATTACGACGAGTGGGTAAACGTGTACCGCAAGATCGTCAACTGGGAAATCAAGATCGAACAGTCCAACTCCGTCGAGATGAGCGATATCCTGGCCATGCAAAAGCAAGGCGCCAATGTGGAATTCAGCAAATATATTGCCAAGAACTACCTCCACTGGATCAACCAGTCAAAGGTCGCGCCCGTCATGTCCAATAACCTCATGCGCAGCAAAGTATTTCCCCAACTGGACGATTCGGTGCCTTCGATCTTCCTGCTACTCGACAACCTCCGCTACGATCAGTGGAAGATAATCGAACCTATCCTCTGCAGCCTCTTCCGCGTCGAGGAAGAGGACTACTTCTTCAGTATCCTGCCGACCTCCACCCAATACAGCCGCAATGCGATCTTCTCCGGCATGATGCCCTCGGAAATCGAACGCGCCCATCCCGACTGGTGGCGCAACGACAACGAAGAAGGCGGCAAGAACCTGTACGAGGATCAACTCTTCACCGAACTGGTACAGCGCACTTTTCGAAAAGGGCTGCGTTTTGAATACCTGAAAATCACCAGTGTCCATAATGCCCGCCAACTCCAGGACAATATTCTCAACTATCTCAATAACGACCTCACTATCATCGTCTATAATTTCATTGATATGCTTTCCCATGCCCGTACCGAAATGGAAGTGCTCAAGGAACTTGCCGGGGATGAAAAAGCCTATCGCTCACTCACCCGCTCCTGGTTTGAAAATTCCCCTCTCTGGCTCGCCCTGCAGCGCCTCACCGACCGCAATATCCAGTTGTTTGTTACCACCGACCACGGCACTATCCGCGTTAATTCACCTTCCAAAGTGGTTGGCGACCGCGAGACGACCACCAACCTGCGCTATAAAGTAGGCAGAAACCTCCAATACGAAAAAAAAGATGTATTTGAAGTGCGCGACCCCTCACAAGCCAAACTACCCAGGCCCAATGTCAGTTCAAGCTTTATTTTCGCGAAAGAAGACAATTTTTTCCTGTATCCCAACAACTATAACCAATACAATAATTACTATAAAAATACTTTCCAGCACGGGGGTATCTCCCTGGAGGAGATTATCTGCCCCTTCGTCCGCCTGCGGTCTAAATGACAGACCTGAAGCTATGGGTCAATAAGGCAGGAAAATACACGCCTGCCCGTCCATACCAACGCTGTTGCATAAATCCTTTGCCGCGCCTTCAGCGGCAGAATGCGGAATACTTTTACACAAGCCCATTAAATTTTTCAGAGGCGCGGGGTGTGTGGTTTTTTGTAGGGCAAAAGGTTAGAAAGAAAGGAGGAGAAAAAAATAATTAAAAAACAAAAAAATAAGAACAAAGACCCCCCGGGGGGGAGGGG
>JBEIGB010000146.1:0-6732 GCA_040382095.1 Lewinellaceae bacterium | reverse complement strand
GGGGGTTGCCAATTGCGCAAGTGGTCTTTGGATTCTACCTCTGCGATGCGCTCCATGACCAGTTCATAATTATCCAGGTACTTTTTGACTTTTGCCGGATTTTTGGAGGTAATATCCGCCTGGCAGAGCAACATGAGGTCGTCGAGTTCTTCGCCGGCATCTACGATCAGCCGGCGGATAGCGGCATCGGTAATATTCTCCTTAGTCAGGCCAATGGGGCGCAGGTGCAAAGCTACGAGCTTCTGGACATACTTCATTTTATGGTCGAGGGGAAGTTTTAGGCGCTTGAAGATACTGGGTACCATTGCAGCGCCCAGGGCATCGTGCCCGTGGAAGGTCCAGCCCAGTTCGGGATCAAAGCGTTTAGTGGGGGGTTTGGCGACATCGTGGAGCAGGGCTGCCCAGCGGAGCCAGAGGTTGTTGCTGTGCTGGCAAAGGTTTTCGAGTACCTGAAGGGTATGGAAAAAATTGTCCTTGTGGCCGCGGCCATTGCGTACTTCGATGCCATGCAGGGCCACCAGTTCGGGCAGGATAATCTTCAGCAGCCCCGAATGGAAGAGGAGCAGGAAACCCTTGGATGGACGGGAGGAGCTTACGATTTTATTGAGTTCATCCACGATTCTTTCCTGGGAAACGATGGCGATCCGATCCTTATACCTGGAGATTGCTTCGAGGGTTTTGGGTTCGATCGTGAAGTCCAGTTGAGTAGAGAAGCGGATGGCGCGCATCATGCGCAGGGGGTCATCGGAGAAGGTTTTCCCGGGCTCGAGAGGGGTGCGGAGGATCATTTTTTCTAAATCTTCGAGTCCCTGGAAAGGGTCGCTGATGGTGCCGTAGTCTTCTTCGTTCAGGCTTACGGCCAGGGCATTAATGGTGAAATCGCGACGGTTTTGATCATCTTCCAGGCTGCCTTCTTCGACTGCCGGCTTGCGGGAATCGTGGCGATAGGATTCTTTTCTTGCACCTACAAACTCGATTTCCATATCGCCATGCCGGATCATAGCGGTGCCGAAGCGTTTGTAAACTGTGATACGCGGGAGCGGCCTCAAAGCTGCGGCAACTTCCTGGGCGAGTGCGATACCACTACCCACACAAACGACATCTACATCTTTGCAGGGCCTGGAGAGGAGGCGGTCGCGTACATAACCACCTACCAAATAAACAGGAAACCCGAGTTTTTTGGCTGTACTGCTGATGAGTTGAAAAACCCGGCGCTCTTCTTCGTTAATATTAAAAAGCATAAATTAAAGCATTGGCGAGTGACAACGGCTGGGGGATTGCGTTAGGGTTGCAACCGTCTGTCGGACGTAAAATCAGGGTTCATGCAGCAGAAGTAGCACCTGCACCGATTACAAAATCTTCATACTGCTGTTCGATCTGATCGAAAATATCGAACAGGATTTCCGGGATTTCAGAGGTGACCAGTTCCTGGCGGTAGGTTTTGATACCTGGGAGCCCACGGAAATAATTGGTGTAATGGCGGCGGGTTTCGAGGATACCAAGTTTTTGGCCTTTCCATTCAATCGCATGGACGAGATGTTGTCGTGCCGCATCTACGCGCTCGCGGATTGTGGGCGGGGGCAGGATTTCTCCGGTACCCAGGAAATGTTTAATCTCCCGAAAAATCCAGGGATAGCCGATGGAGGCCCGCCCGATCATGATCCCGTCCACGCCATAGCGGTTTTTGTATTCGAGGGCTTTTTGGGGGCTGTCAATATCCCCGTTGCCAAAAACCGGTATATGGATACGCGGGTTGTTTTTTACTTTAGCGATCCAGCTCCAGTCGGCCTCCCCTTTATACATCTGGGAACGGGTGCGGGCATGGATGGTGAGGCCTTTAATACCGACATCCTGGAGCCGTTCGGCTACTTCCTCGATAAAAATGGAGTCATGGTCCCAGCCCAGGCGCGTTTTGACCGTTACCGGTAGTTGGGTGGACCTGACTACAGCAGCGGTCAGGGCGACCATTTTGGGGATGTCGCGCAGGATACCTGCCCCGGCCAGTTTGCATACTACCTTTTGAACAGGGCAGCCGTAATTGATGTCGAGCACTTCCGGCCTGGCGGCTTCCACGATTTCGGCTGCCCGCATCATTGAATCGAGCTCGGCACCGAAAATCTGTACGCCTATAGGCCGTTCTTCATCGTAAATATCCAGTTTTTGGAGGCTTTTTTCCGCATCCCGTATCAGGCCTTCGACAGAAATGAATTCGGTGTACATCATGTCGGCCCCTTGCCGCTTGCACAATGCGCGAAAGGGAGGATCGCTGACGTCTTCCATAGGGGCGAGCAAGAGCGGGAACCCGCCCAATGCGACATTTCCAATTTTGACCATCTTACAGGTATATTTTCAAATAAAGGTCAAAATTAGGCTAAAAGGTTTATAAACGATAACAAATTTTCCATCGCAGCAATGGAGGATTGACTGTTTTAAGGCATTGCAGGGATCGTGTCTATTTTTTTCAGCATTAGCTTTTATTCACACAAAAAATTAAAGTCTATCGAATCGAAAATATTTTATTTTTACAGCACATCCTGTAAACACCTTACAATCCTATTGTCAAACCAATAAAAATTCTGTCACATTATGATTTCCTTGATTATTATTTGTTTCATTGTTGGTTATGTGATGATCGCAATGGAGCATCCGCTGAAGCTGGATAAATCAGTGCCTGCCTTGTTGATTGGATCTTTGACCTGGGCCTTGATTTCAGTGAGCGGACTGGAAATCCTGAATCATCATGGCGAGCCGGATAGCCTGGAGCGTGTTTTGCTGCATCACATGGGCAAGACAGCCGAGATCCTGATTTTTCTGCTTGGGGCGATGACGATTGTCGAGCTGGTGGACCTGCACAAGGGGTTCGGGATCATCACCGATCGGATCAAGACGAAGAATAAATATGTTTTGCTTTGGACGGTAGCCCTGATTGGCTTTTTCCTGAGTTCAGTTCTGGACAACCTTACGACGACTATCGTAATGATTTCCTTGTTGCGGAAACTGATTACAGACCACGAGGATCGGATATGGTATGCTTCCATTATTATCATTGCTGCGAACGCCGGCGGTGCCTGGTCACCGATTGGGGACGTGACCACGACAATGCTCTGGATCGGCAAAAAAGTTTCTACCCTGGGATTGATGGTCCATTTGTTTATTCCTTCCATCTTATGCCTGGTCGTGCCCTTGCTGATTGCGCGCTTCATCCCCAATTTTAACGGGCCGCTGCAACTACCCGGGGGGCAGGAGCGCTCGGGCGGGAAGGCGAGTCGCCTCCTGAGCAGTAAAACCATGCTGATTGCGGGTTTGGCAGGGCTTATTTTTGTTCCGGTATTCAAATCCCTGACCCATCTGCCGCCTTACATGGGGATTATGCTTTCCCTGGGGGTTATTTGGGCGATATCGGAGTATATCCATCCCGGTGAAGACTTCACTGAAGGGAAGCAGATGCTCTCCGTCCGCCATGCGATGTCGCGCATCGAAATTTCCAGTATTATCTTCTTTCTCGGTATTCTTATGGCAGTGGCCGCTTTAGAGTCGGTTTCGGTAAGTAGTTTGAGCGGGGAGAAGATTGGCCTGCTGCAGAATGTTGCCGAAAACCTGCAACGTGCTATCCCAAACCTGGATTTGGTCATTATTTTGATTGGGGTCCTGTCTGCGGTGATTGACAATGTGCCGCTTGTAGCTGCTACGATGGGGATGTACCCGATGGACGTTTATGGGCTGGACAGCAAGTTATGGCAGTTTATCGCTTATACGGCCGGGACAGGGGGGAGTATGTTGATTATTGGTTCTGCTGCCGGGGTGGCTGCGATGGGTATGGAGCGCATTGATTTTATCTGGTACCTGAAGAAGATTTCCTGGATTGCTTTTGCCGGGTTTATTGCGGGGGCGATTGCTTTCATCGCGCTGTATCCTTTTCTCCCGGATATACACATGTAGGATGACAAACAAACGGGTAAGCCGTTGAGTTATCTTAAATAAACGAAAGGTTATGATCCTTCTTATTGGTGTTTGTTTCGTAATTGGTTATTTGATGATCGCGCTCGAGCATCCACTCAAACTGGACAAGTCGGTACCTGCACTGCTGATCGGCTCCCTTTGCTGGGCTTTGGTATCGTTAGGCGGTATCGAAGTGCTGGATCATCACGGGCATTCTGCCGGTATCGAAGGAGTTTTGCTCCACCATCTGGGTAAGACCGCAGAGATCCTGATTTTCCTGCTTGGGGCGATGACGATCGTCGAACTGGTGGACCTGCATCGGGGGTTCAGTATTATTACCGACCGGATACGCACAAAAGATAAGTATGCTTTACTCTGGACGGTCTCCATACTCGCTTTTTTCCTCAGTGCCGTCCTGGATAACCTGACTACGACTATTGTCATGATCTCCCTGCTGCGGAAAATTATAAGAGACCGCGAAGACCGCATTTGGTTTGCTTCTATAATTATTATTGCCGCAAATGCCGGAGGGGCCTGGTCGCCCATTGGGGACGTTACGACGACAATGTTGTGGATCGGCAAAAAAGTATCTACGGTTGGTTTGGCAGTACATTTGTTTATTCCCTCCATTATTTGCCTTATTGTCCCGCTATTGATTGCCCGTTTCATTCCGGGTTTCAATGGAAAGTTGGCGCTTTTAGGCGGTGATGAGGCAGAGGATGAACGGGAGCGGCGCCTGCTGAGTAGCAAGACGATGCTGGTTGCAGGGTTGACAGGGCTTATTTTGGTACCTATCTTTAAGACAGTTACCCACCTGCCTCCCTACATGGGCATCATGCTTTCGCTGGGGGTAATATGGGCGATATCTGAATTCATCCATCCTGGCGAAGACTTTGGCGATGATTCAAAGCATTTATTTTCTGTTCGCCATGCGATGTCCCGGATCGAATTGTCGAGTATCATTTTTTTTCTGGGTATCCTGATGGCTGTTGCAGCATTGGAATCCATTGCGGTCATCGGAGCGGGTAGCGGGGAAAAAATCGGATTGCTGCGCAACCTTGCGGAAAACGTTCAGGTGGCCATCCCTAACCTGGACGTGGTCATCATTTTAATCGGGGTACTTTCCGCTGTCATTGATAATGTCCCCCTGGTGGCGGCTACAATGGGGATGTATCCGATGGATGTTTATCCGCTGGACAGTAAGCTCTGGCAGTTTATCGCCTATACGGCAGGTACTGGCGGCAGTATGCTAATCATCGGATCTGCTGCCGGGGTCGCCGCTATGGGTATGGAAAGGATTGATTTTCTCTGGTATTTGAAAAAAATAACCTGGATTGCTTTCGCCGGGTTTATTGCCGGTGCATTGGCTTTCCTGGCGATTTATCCCTTTTTGCCATTGGCACACAACTAAATTTGATGAAACACGCTTTCGATTGCAGGCAAATCGTCTTTTCTTTGCTTTTGCTTTTGCTTGCGCTACCCGGTAAGTTATCCGCGCTTGATATCAAGAAAGTGGATTCGCTACTTGCTATACTTGAGAACAAACCTTCAAAAGCCAGGGAAGTAAAGGTTTCGCTGGAATTATCAAAAATTTATCTGCTTGAAGATTTCAAGCTTTCGCTGGATTATGCGCAGGCTGCAATCAGTATAGCCGAAGCGGCAAATATGCCCTTCGAACTGCGGGAGGGCGTGCGATATGCCGGCAAAGCCTGTTTTCATGCTGGGTTGATGGAATTGGCAACGCGTTATGTTCATAGACATTTGGAGCTCATCGGTGCCGACGGTCCAAAAAACGAACTTGCTTTTGCCTATACGAATTTAGGTGCGATCAGGCTTTTCCTGGAAGATACCGATGCAGCCAGAACCTACCACCTGAAAGCACTTCGTTTGCTTGAGTTGTATGCCGAAGAACGGGGGGATTCTATGCTATTACCCGATGTGATCCGCATTTACAACAACCTGGGGGTTCTTTTCAGGACGAAAAAAGATTATACATCGGCACTGGGATACCTGGAAAAAGGGATCCGGATGGCACGGAATTTTCCGGATTATGCCCCGAACCTGGCTAAGCTGCTGAACAATAAGGCCATCCTTTTTCAGATGCAGGGCCGTTATCAAGAGGCCTTCGTGATTTTGGAAGAAAGTCTTTATTTATGCCAAAAAATCGGGGATATTCCGGATGAATCCGCCACTTTGCTGAACCTGGGGAAATTATTCCAGGCTCAAAAGGATTACACCAGGGCGCTGGATTTTATGCGTCGCTCATATGAGCTTTCACTGATTTGCAATGGAATTGACATTGGACAGAATGCGGCCTCAGTACTTTATAGCTTATTTAAAGAAACTGGCCCAGCAGACTCAACGCTAAAGTATTTGACCTTATCGCAGGATTTGCAGGATCAAATCAACGCGGCTAAGGCGAGGGAAGAAATGACCCGTATGGAGTTAGAAAAGTACTATCTGAAGATGACCGGGGCAATGACGGCGAAAGAACAAAGGCAAAAAAAAAATTATGTAGGGCTTTTGCTGCTTTCTTTAGTTGCCATATCCGGGCTATCTTATTTTTATAACGGTAATACTTACCGGTCGCTCAGGAAAAGCCAGCAGGAAAAGAAGGTTAAAGATCAGACGATAGAAAAATTGTTGGAGGAGACCAAAAATCTCATGAATGTACTTGAAAACAAAGAAAAACAACTGGCTGTTGAAGCCCTTTACCAGGTCAGGCAGCAAGAGGTAGTGGATGAGGTAACGGATAAACTGCTTGGGCATGTGGACGCGAGCGGTGAAGAAAGC
>JBEIGB010000145.1:0-6740 GCA_040382095.1 Lewinellaceae bacterium | reverse complement strand
GGGGGCGGGCGCCGCAAAATTAAATTTTCACTGCACCGCGTTTTTTCTGATGTCGCTACGCTAAAACAGAAAAAACGATGTCCATTCAAAACTTTCTTCGCCGCCGAAGGCGGCGAAATACTTTTTACGCAACCCCGCATTCAAATTTTGTGCTGAGGGGGGGGCCCTAAAGCAGAGGCACGCTCTATTCGTTATTTAGAAAAAATCCAAATAAAACACAAGGTGTAACTTTAAAAAGTGCTTTTAAGGATTAAGTAAAAACGTTTCTATATTTGCAGCGTTTTAAAACAGGGTAAATCAATAGAACCTATTAAAAGGTTTTTTAACGCAAAGAAAATGAACAAGTCAATTTGCCTGTTGCTCTTCACAATTTTCTCCCAAAGCCTGTTTGCCCAAAGCGCCGAGACTGGTGGAAGCGACTATCTGCTATACATCCTGTTGGCAGTCGTGGTAATCGCGCTTTTCGCCATTATCATCCAGGTATCTGATAATATGCTGATCATCGAGGCACAGCGCCAGGGAGCAGATGGCAGTGGTGCCAATTTCGGGATATTTCCGCGTATGTCCGAAATTTTCAAAAATCCTGTTCCGGAGTATGTTCAAGATGGGAGTTTCACTGCATTGAAAAAGGGTTTCGATATTCTCCTGGAAGGGGAAGCGGAAAGTAAAGTACTGGACAAGACCGTCAGTACATTTGCAGTGCAGCCGCCTAATTTCATTGGTATGCAACCCATCCCGAAGGTAGTTGTAGGGGAAGGGGACCAGGTGAAGGCGGGCGATCCGTTGTTTTTTGACAAAAACCGTCCTGAAATCCTTTATGGAGCACCGGTGAGCGGAGAAATCATTGAAATACGCCGTGGCGAGCGTCGGGCGATTGAAGCGGTGGTCATCCTCGCGGATAAGGAGGTCCAGTACCGTCAGTTTGCAGCTTTTGACCTGGAAAACAGCAGTCGTGACGAACTGGTGGCTTACCTGCTGGATGGCTGCGTGTGGCCGTTCATCCGGCAGCGCCCTTATGATGTTATTGCCGATCCAAAAGATGTTCCTTCCAATATTTTCATCAGCACTTTCGATACGGCACCGCTTGCGCCCGACTTGAATATCGTTGTTGAAGGCAAGGGTGCCGCTTTCCAGAAAGGTCTGGATGTATTGGCCAGGCTGACGCCCGGCAAGGTTCATATCGGGCTCAATGCGAATGCTGCCACTGCCCCTTCCGAAGTATTTACCGGGGCGCAGGGTGTGGAGAAGCATTGGTTCAAAGGACAACATCCGACAGGGAACGTCGGCGTACAGATTCACCATATTGCGCCGGTTAAACCTAAAGACCGCGTCTGGGTACTTGGGGTGCAGGATGTTTTGACGATTGGTACGCTTTTCCTGGAGCAGCGCTTCGACGCAGGCCGCGTGGTAGCGGTTGTCGGTGCCGAGGTGAACGCCCCGGCCTATATTCGTACCTGGCAGGGAGCCAAACTGGAAGACCTCGTCAAAGACAACCTTTCCAATACCCATGTGCGCTATATATCCGGGGATGTGCTCTCGGGTAAACAAAAACACCTGGATAGCTTCCTTAATTTCTACGACGATCAACTGACCGTTGTCAAAGAAGGCGATGATTATGAACTTTTCGGTTGGCTGGCCCCTCAGGAGCCTCGTCCTTCTATTTCAAAGACTTATCTGAACTTCCTTTTTCCGGATAGCCGCTTCAAGGCAAGCACGAACACCCGTGGCGAAAAGCGCGCTTTCGTGGTTACGGGCGACTATGAGCGTCTGTTGCCCATGGATATTTACCCCCAACACCTCATCAAAGCCGTGATTAACGGGGATTATGAGTCTATGGAGGGTTTGGGAATCAAGGAACTTGTGGAAGAAGATATTGCTTTGTGCGAATTCGCCTGCCTTTCCAAACAGGAGCTGCAAAAGACTTTGAGGGAAGGCCTGGAGCTGATGCGTGCAGAAGAATAAAAAGGTTTGATTTAAAGGTTTGGACACCACAGATTGAAAAATAGTAACTTTTTATTTCCATGAAAAATGCTTTGCTGAATTTTTTCCGCCGGATCGAGCCGGACAAAAGCAAGCGACTGCTACATACCGCTTACGATGCTTTCTTCACGTTTGCGTTCACGCCTAACCATACAACGAAGGATGGGGTTCATGTGCGCGATGGGATGGATCTTAAGCGCCTGATGGTAAACGTGGTCATTGCCATGCAGTTTTGCTATTTACTTGGAACGTATAATATAGGCCACCAGCATTTCGTCGCTCTTGGGGAGCACCTGGGGCTGCTGGAAGGCTTTCACCTGAAGCTCTTTTATGGTTTGGTGAAGCTTCTACCGATGTGGATCGTCGCCCATTTGGTTGGGCTGGGCATCGAATTTTACTTTGCCGCAAAGCGTGGCCATGGGGTGGAAGAGGGTTTCCTGGTCACCGGGGCGCTGATTCCCCTGATTATGCCGCCTGACCTTCCCCTTTGGATTCTGGCGATTTCGGTAGCGATCGCGGTGATTATCGGTAAGGAAGCTTTTGGTGGAACGGGTATGAACGTGGTAAACATCGCTTTATTTACCCGTGTAATCGTCTTTTTTGCCTACCCCACGGAAATTTCCGGCGACGATGTCTGGGTAGCCGGCCTCACTAAAGCATCTGCTGGCGGGGTGGTGGATTACGGTTGGTTCACGGTACATGTGCTCAACCCGTTGTTCTCCTCGCTGGGCTGGGAAACTTTTAACACGGCTGCTGCCGTTGTGGATGGATACTCGGGCGCCACACCGCTGGCACTGGCCGCGAAGGGCGGCTGGGAGGCGGTGACCCAGGTATATTCGCCTTCGCAAATGTTCTGGGGGATTATCCCGGGTTCGGTAGGGGAAACGGGCAAGCCGTTGATCCTGATTGGTGCGCTGCTGCTTGTAGCCACGGGCGTGGCCAGCTGGCGGATTATGGTTTCTATGGTTTTCGGTATGGCGATCACGGCAATTTTGTTCAACGCCTGGGGCTTTACGGCGTACATGCAGGTGCCCTGGTACTACCACCTTTGGATGGGTAGCTTCCTGTTTGCTATGGCGTTTATGGCAACCGACCCGGTGACTGCTGCTTCTACTAACCGGGGCAAATGGTTTTATGGATTTTTTATTGGCATGGTGGGTATGGTCATCCGCGTGCTCAACCCTGCATATCCGGAAGGGTGGATGCTCGCAATCCTGTTTATGAACGTATTTGCGCCGCTGATTGATTATTTTGTATTGCAGTCTAATATCTCAAAACGTCTGAAACATGCACAGTAATAATTATATTACGATTTATACGGTCATCATGACCCTGGTGGTATCGGTGGTCCTGGCTTTCCTGGTCATCGGCCTGCGTCCGATCCACAGCGCCAGTGAGGCGGTATTCAAAAAGAAAGATATCCTCAGTGCCATTTCAAACGAGCTTCCCGGCGACCTCAAGGTCATGACGGATCAGGAAATTCTGCAGCTTTTTGACTCCAAGATGGAACAATACGTTCTGGATTCAGAGGGCAACATGGTGGAAGGTGAAAAAGCAGAATCCATTGATATGGCAGCGGAGGAGAAGAAGCCTGCTGCTGAGCGCAGATATCCCCTTTTTATTTATAAGGGGGAAAAGGGAAAGCTATACCTGACTTCCATCCGCGGCAACGGGCTTTGGGACAAGATCTGGGGGTATGTGGCCTTCCAGGAAGATATGAATACCATCGCCGGGGTATCCTTCGGGCATGTCGCCGAGACCCCCGGCCTCGGCGCGGAAATTACCGACAATCCCAATTTTCCCGCTCAGTTCAAAGGCAAGCAAATCTTTGAGGGAGACGATTATGTCTCTGTTGCTGTTGTCAAAGGCGGTGTGAAAAAGCCTACGCATGAAGTGGACGGTATTTCGGGCGCTACGATTACCTCTGTAGGGGTGTCGGATATGTTCCAAAAGGGTCTTCAACCTTATTTGCCATATTTCGAATCAATCAAATCAGCAAATTAAACGATAAACGACCATGGCTGACGCAAATGTAAAAACGATCGCTGCAGAAGAGAAAGAGCCCTTTTTTGGGAAAAAGGAGCGCAAACTGCTCTCTGATCCGCTCAACGACAATAACCCAATCACTGTACAGATTTTGGGGATATGTTCTGCACTTGCCGTGACGACGATGGTGAAACCTGCGTTCATCATGGCAATTTCGGTTACTTTCGTAACGGCGTTCTCCAACCTTGCGATTTCGGTGATGCGCAAAGGTATCCCAAAGCAAATCCGGATGATCGTGCAATTGGTAGTGATTGCCTTCCTGGTGACGGTGGTCGAGCAAATCCTGAAGGCTTTCAACTACGAAACGTGGAAGCAACTATCCGTTTTCATCGGATTGATTATCACGAACTGTATCGTGATGGGCCGTCTCGAGGCTTATGCAATGGCCAATTCCCCCTGGCGCTCCTTCCTGGACGGTATCGGTAACGGCCTGGGTTATGGCTTCATTCTGATAGTGGTTGCCGTTATCCGCGAATTCTTTGGTCGCGGGAGTATTGCCGGCTTCAAAATCATCGGCTCTACAGGGGACTTTTTGCTGAATACTACGGAAATCTCCTGGCTCGGATGGTATCAGAATAATGGCCTTATGGTGCTGCCGACTTCCGCAATCTTCCTGATCGGAATTTTCATCTGGATTCAGCGGAGTTCCAATAAGAAACTTGTTGATGTATCCTGATCTCCGCGCCCGAAAAATGCTTTGATAATTGTTTTCAGAAAAAGATTCGTTGCAATATGGAACTCTTCAATATTTTCCTCAAGTCGGCTTTCATCGAAAATATGGTTTTATCCTATTTTCTAGGTATGTGTTCCTTCATGGCGGTATCCAAATCGGTAAAAACAGCGATAGGCCTGGGGGTCGCAGTAATCTTCGTATTGGTGCTCACCATCCCGATTAACTGGCTGGTAGGTGAAAAACTGCTTGGGCCTAACGGCGTTTTCCAGACGGACCTGACTTTTCTCCGCTTCATCCTCTTCATCGCCAGTATTGCAGCTTCTGTGCAGTTGGTGGAAATGGCGGTAGAAAAATTTTCGCCTTCGCTGTATAATGCCCTCGGGATTTTCCTCCCCCTGATTACGGTCAACTGTGCCATTCTCGGAGCTGCACTTTTTATGGTGGCCCGGGAGTACAATTTCTCCGAATCCGTGGTATATGGTGTAGGCTCAGGTTTCGGTTGGGCGCTGGCAATCGTCGCCATGGCAGCTATCCGCGAGAAAATCCGTTATTCCCATATTCCGGCGCCCCTGCGCGGCTTAGGGATTGCTTTCATCCTTACCGGGATCATGGGGATCGCGTTCATGTCACTTATGGGAATCAACCCTGCCGCTTATTTTTAATCCTCCAGATAATCACAATATCATGCTACTCCTTTTCGAAATCCTTCCAATTGTGTATGGGGCTATCGCTTTCACAGCGGTCATCCTCGGGCTTACCTTCGGATTGCTTTTTGCACAGAAAAAGCTGGTCGCCCAGGGCGACGTAAAAATCGTGATCAACGGCGATGAAGAGCACCCACTGCTTGTTTCGCCAGGTTCCTCCTTGCTGAGCGCCCTCTCCAATAAAAGTGTTTTTCTGCCATCTGCATGCGGCGGTGGTGGTACTTGCGCGATGTGCAAGTGCTGGGTGGACGAAGGCGGTGGCGATGTGCTCCCGACGGAAATGAACCACCTGACCCGTCGGGATGTGGCTGAACATAAGCGCCTTGCCTGCCAGGTCAAGGTACGTCAGGATATGAAAATCCGCGTGCCGGAAGAGGTTTTTGGGATCAAAAAATGGGAGTGCGAAGTAGTATCCAATTACAATGTCGCTACTTTCATCAAGGAGTTTGTCGTTAAACTGCCGGAAGGGGAGCACCTCGAATTCGAGTCCGGTGGCTATATCCAGATTGATGTGCCCAAAGTAGAAGTAGATTTCAAAGAATTCGACATTACTGCCCACCCGGAAATGGGTAAAGCGTCCAATGCCTTCCAGGAAGATTGGGATAAATTCAAGATGTGGGGGCTGAAAATGAAAAATAACGAAGAGCAGTTCCGCGCATATTCCATGGCTAATCACCCGGCCGAAGGGAATATCGTGATGCTCAATATCCGGATTGCTACCCCACCGTGGGATAGGAAGATCAACAATTATATGCCGATAAATCCCGGCGTATGCTCCTCCTACGTTTTTTCTTTGAATCCGGGCGATAAGGTTATGATATCGGGTCCTTATGGGGAGTTTTTCATCAAGCCCACGGAAAAGGAAATGGTGTATATCGGTGGTGGTGCAGGTATGGCGCCCTTGCGTTCCCACATCTTCCACTTGTTCCATACGCTCAAGACCAAGCGCAAGGTTTCCTACTGGTATGGCGGGCGCTCGCTCAAAGAGCTTTTCTACATCGAAGACTTCCGTGCGATCGAAAAAGAATTCCCTAATTTCTCTTTCCACATCGCCCTCTCCGAGCCGCTCCCCGAAGATAACTGGACGGGACCCGTAGGGTTTATCCACCAGGTAGTGCTCGAAAATTACCTGAAAAACCATACAGAGCCGGAAGAAATCGAATACTACCTCTGTGGTCCTCCGATGATGCTTTCGGCAGTACAAACGATGCTTGGCAACCTTGGCGTACCGGAAGAAAATATTGCTTTTGACGACTTCGGAAGTTAAGGTTGGGTTATGTAAAAAGCACCCGGCACGTCATTTGGCGGCTTACGCCGCTAAATAATATTTTTTAGAG
>JBEIGB010000144.1:0-6802 GCA_040382095.1 Lewinellaceae bacterium | reverse complement strand
GGGGTAATGGAGAAGGCCTGAATTCGTCAGAAGGAGACAAAACTTGAAGATGCGTAAAAGTAACAAAAGGAAGAAAGCACTACACACGGCGTTGCAGGGCGACCTGTTTGCCTGTGGAACGCATATACCAAGCCGGGCAACTGGAGGCGGAACCTTCAGCGAACGGACGGGGTTAGCCGAGCTACTTTCGCGATTGACGAGCCAATTTGCCTCCACGGCACATTTACAAAATGGCCCGCCGAAGATACTGACGGAAACCGCCGTGGTACGATAAGTATGCCCGGTGGTGTGGGGGGACGGCGGCGAGAGCCGCCTCCTACCCGATTAGGAATAATGGGTTCGGATTAGATTCGACCCCTTCGGGGTCGCACCATCCCGTATATTTTGGGTGCTATAAACATGTGATCCCTGACGGGATCAGAGGGTGTTTGCCCTATTTACCGGTAAACAGGCTAACATTAATCCTGTTAATCCCTTAATCCTATAAATCATGGTTCAGACAATTAAATGGGGGGTTCCTGCAGTCCCGGGGCACTCCGGGGCAGATATTTTATCCCCCGCACAAACAAAAATACCCAGATACCGGCTAAAGCGCCCGAAAACCTACTAATATCAATCCTGTTAATCCCATAATCCTGTAAATCATAGTTCAGACAATTTTTTGGTACCTGCGGTCCCGAGGGGGCTCATCCTTTGTGATTTTCCTTCCTTTTTCATATCTTGCATTCTCACGCAGGTCTATACGCTTCTTTTACCGCACAAAATATGTCGGGCCGAACAGGCAAAAACCTCAACGTATGAAAATGTACATTATCGTAAAGGACAATGTTCCAGACAAACTGGTCCCCGTTATTGCTGCACACGCCTCATTAGCTTGTTATAAAAAATATGAAACAAATGAGCAGATGATAAAATGGATGAATGGAGTATTTAAAAAAGTGGTCTGTGTAGCAAATGAAGTGGAATTTGAGCAACTTAAAAATGAAACAGATTTTATAGTATTGACGGAGTCCGCACTCCACAATAAGGAGGTGTGTATATCCTTTTGTCCCAGGGAGGAATATCCAAAAAAATTTAAGTTTCTAAAAATGTGGACCCCTCAAAATATGTAGGGTCTGTTCGGCCGTCTGAAGTTCGCGTACCGATAATATCGAAAATCTCATTGATATTTACCTGATATTGGATGAAAATGGCAACATGATCTGTTCCCTGTACCTTAGCCCTTATCATTTGAAAACGTCACAAAAAGCTCCTGAGGGTTTTATTTTGCAGCCTGCTTAATACAAGGCTCGATCCAGGGTAAAGAATGATTATCCTGAAGTATTTCTTAGGTGGTTCCACGCAACAAAGTTCACATTGATACAAACTCAGGCGGATTTAGTCTGTGCCTTTTCTCTTCCGGGATCATAGCCAAATCGTGCAAAAATTAGCTGTTTTTATCCCGGAACAATTCCTCCACAACAATTCTTTTACGAAAAAGGTATGCCTCCGCCTACCTCCTCCGCTTCCCAGGCCTCAATATTCTTTGTTTGGCTGGAAAACTGCACGCCGATAGCGGTGATAGGCTTGCCGCGCTCCCACGCGCTGCGGTAGTAGCGCTTACGGCGGATCTGCTCCAGGGCTTCCTGCGGGCTTTTGTCCAGCTTATACTCAAGGATGTAGATGTGGGTATCCGTTTCGATCATGCTGTCGGCGCGGCCGTCGGAGGTACATACCTCGCTGTGGGCGCGGATGCCCATGTACGTGAAGAGTAGGTGAATTGCGGCATGGAAGAACTTTTCAGGATATTTTTCGTGCAGGAAGTAGGGGATATGGGCAAACATTTCCTGCAGGATGCGGAAGACCTGCTCCAGGTCATCGGCGATAAATGCCCGCTCCAGTTTGATGGCCATAGATACTCCGGTGCCTTTGCTCACCCCGCCGAAAGCTTCGAATAAATATGCCAGCATCGAATTTTTCACCTCGCGGTTGGGGTAGTCGAGGGTATATTGCCCGAATTCATCGCGGGACTGTATGGTCAGGTAGCCCGTTTGATAGAGCAGGCCGAACAGCCGGATATCCTCCAGGTCGAAGCTGTCGAAATCCAGGGTGCTCTGACCGATGGCGTGCAAGTCGAACACCCCCTGCTGCTTGAGCAGGTTGATCAAAAATGTCGGCGTACCGGTGGCAAACCAGAAGTTTTCAAATTTATTCTGATTAAAAAAATTGTTTACCGATACGGGATTATAGACAGTTTCCGCATTTTCCTCAAACCGGTACCCATTGTACCACTCGCGCATCTGGTCGAGGAGCCCCTGGCGGTCTAAGTTGAGCTTATGGGCAGCGGCGTTGATTTCCTCCTGGAAATTGGACTCCAGTTCCTGCTGGGTATAGCCCAGCATCGTGGCATAGTCCGGGTGCATGCTGAGGTCCACGAGGTTATTGAGCCCGGAGAAGATACCTGTTTTGGAGAATTTGCTGACGCCGGTCAGGAAGACGAGTTCCAGTTGAGTATCGCAGTCTTTAAGGACGGTATAGAACTCACGTAAGGTTTCACGGTTTTTTATAGCCGTTTCAAGATCTTTGCCGAGATAGTGGATGATCGGTGCATCGTATTCGTCCACCAGGACAACCGTTCTGGGACCTTTGGCGGCCATGGCGCCGATGAGCGCGCGGAACCGGCCCGCCAGTCCCTGGACTTCGAGATGGATACCTTGTTGTTTTGCGATGAGGTCGAGTTCCTGTAAGAGGGCATCCCGCAGGCCGAGGCTTTGGAAACCGATGGCCGTAAACGAAATACGCAGGACGGGGTGTATTTTTGTCCAATCCCATTTATCCTCGATCCACAGCCCGCGGAACAGCTCGCGGCTCCCGCTGAAAAGCTCGTGCAGGGTGGATACCGAGATGGATTTTCCAAAGCGGCGGGGTCGGGACAGGAAGAAATACTTGCCAGAAGTGGCCAATAGATAGAGGTAGCGGGTTTTGTCTATGTACTTGTAACCGTCTTCTATAATACCACGGAAGTCCTGCAGGCCGAGTGGAAGTTTTTGAGGCATGGGCGGGATGGATGTTTGAGCAAATATACGGAAAAATCAGGTGCCCGGGTATGCGATGATGCGTTTTAATTGGTTGTGATATTCTGGCGAGGGTTCGGTGAAAAGGCCGGAGGCCGTCCTTTGTCGGCTGGTACCGCCAAATAATATTTTGAACAAACACTGTTTCCATTGATTTTGCGAAGCAAAATCAATGGAAACAGTGTTTGTTCAAAACTTCCTTTTGCCACCGAAGGCGGCGGAATAGAATACTTTTTACACAACTGATCCAAAAGGGTAGGGTAGGGGTCGGCGACCGGAAGGTTGGCACTGGGTCCGGCATGATAGTAAAATTTACAAGTTGTTGTCCCCACAATACCCCTCCTCGCTACCAGGCTATTCTTTACTGAAAAAGGCGAATACGATCTGTCCTATATACCCGCCTAATAGGGTCTCTACCATGGCGAGGGCCGTGTTCATTTCACCGATGGTCAGGTTTCCTACGATTTTGAGGTTGATTACGTAAACAATGCAGAGGACGTAAGCGGGAAAAAGCCAATAAGATAGCTTTAATACCGGAACGAGTACGAGCCGCCGTTCGGGTTTGGGCCCTTCCTTTTGTGCCCGGAGGTAATCGGCCAGCATAACGGAAATATAAGCCCCGAAAGTTGGCCCCAATATTCCGATGGTAGAGAAAAGCTGCTCCTTGTTGAAGCCCCCGACGCTCCAATGAAAAACGACGTACACAATGGCAAGTACTTTGGCAAGGCAGAGAAAATAAAATACCTGGCTTTTGAATTTTCCCTCGTCCACCAGCCGCCTTTTTTTAGTTGCCCGGGTAGGTATGTCCGGTAGCCGGTCGAGCCATCCGGCAAGGCCATGGGTCACTTGTGCATGTGCACGGGAGTATTCCTCGTATGCGATCTGTCCGGTATCCCACTTTTTTTTGTGGGCCTCAAGGTTACCGGCCATAACGGTAAGGCCGTTCAGCACTTCTGCCTCCTGGCAGTACTCCGCATATGACAATGCGGCCTGGGTAGCGCTTTCAAGATTTCCCGCAGCGATCATACTACGGATATCGCGTTTGGTGTATTCCATATCTCGTTCTTTAGGTACAGGATAGTTTCCGGATACTGGTCACTTCTGTTTTTCCAGGCGCTCCCGCAGGGCATTTTGGAAATTGATGGCATAGGTCTTCAGGTAATCCTGAAAGTCCGGTTCCATGTCAATGTACCCGCTCTGGCGGGGCTGATAAATGCCGGAGCCGAATTTTCCCTCGATCAACCCGGTGAGGGTATATCCCTGCTGGCCGTCAAGGGCATTGTAGGAGAACGAAAACGATAGGCGTTCGCGCTTGATAAAGCTCTTGTCCTGGGAGTAAATGAGGTTCAGGACTTTTCCCCAGATGGGTTCTTGTTCGTCGCGCAGTACTTCTTTGCACAGGTCGCTTACGGTAAAGGACAAGCGGTTCCCTTTTATCACAACCTCTTCCACACGGGGCTGGCGCCCGTCGCAGCGCGGTGTTTCAAAGCGTGCCCTGGCATAACGCAGCACTTCCTCAAAAACGGCCTCCGGGCCGTACCGGGAATTGATGCGGTTGGTCTGGGCCGCACCGATATTGCGCAGGGCATAAGGCCTGATGAGCAGGTCGAGTTCACTGGATCTACACTCGTTCAACCGCGCCTCGGTTTGTACTTCGGCGTTTTCCTGCCAAATCCATACATAAAAACAGGGGATATACTCGCCACTTGCATCCTTGACATACACCTGGACGTTGCCCTGTTCGGGCGGGATCTCCATTTTATGCATAAATACCCGAAACAGTTTCTCGGTGACCGGGTACCCTTCTCTGGCCAGGAAATCCTGCTGCAGGCGTTTCCATCGTCCGATCGCGGTATCCAGGTCTGTGGATTTAACGACGAGCAGCAGTTCTAATTTGCCGGGTTCCTTTACCCTTACCTGATCTACGCGGAGGGCATCCCCGATACCAGTCGCATCCAGCCAGCGCTGGTACCCCAGCGCCTGGGAGCGGAAGAAACCGATATCCGGACCAATATCCTGGTCCTGGGCGGGCAGGGTGGCCGGCAAAAGGGCCATGCATATCCATAGGGGCCATAGGGGCGGGGTATTGAAGCTCATAACCAGTTTTTTAGCTAAAATAGGGCAATTTATCGGGTTTAAGATCAAAAATTGTAGCGATATGGAGAAAGTTGTTATTTTTTGAGCGGCCATTGCATTAACTTAGCTCATGTTTTGCTGTTTGGACGAAAATTTGCCGCGAAGCACTTGTGGAGCGGATACAGTGAAGGTGCCTCGGCAGCAGATCAAATATTAAAACGGAAAATACGTTTTTCAAGTATTTTCTCAGGTATTGGATTACCCTGGACCTATTGTCGGTCTTTGGCCTAATATTTATGAGCCTAAAAACCCTCGGTATGTATCTAAGACTTCTCCTCTTGATCTGGTCAGTCCTGCTGGCCACATGGCAGCTTAAGTCCCAGGCCACGGCGCGGTCAGGGAAAGATTATGCCGTGTTTTTTTATATCTCCACTTATGATCAGGTGGGATGGACGCAACTTCCGGAGGCCAAATCGGAATCGGAGCGGATCGCCGCCGAGCTTTCTGGCAAGTACGGGTTTACGACAGAGATCATTGCCAGCCCATCAAAAAAACAGATCCTGGACAAATTGGACGAGTACAACCGTCGCCAGTATGGTCCGGGCGATCAGGTGCTGTTCTTCTTTTCTATGCACGGGCATTACGATGAAAAGTCAGAACGGGGTTATCTAATCCCCAAGGAAGGGAAAGTGGAAGATGCTTACGGGGATTCCTGGCTGAGCTACGACGAGCTGGGCACCCGCCTTTCACGTAATACCTGCCGGCATGTTTTACTGATGCTGGATGCCTGCTATTCAGGTTCGTTCGGGATCCGCAATAAGGGCGGAAAGCCCGATGAGCCGGTTTATACCGAGGCAGTTGGTTGTGCGCAGAAAATCGAGCGTGCCCTCCGGGAGACTTCCCGCAAATATTTTAGCTCTGGCAATAAGTCCAGCCGTACGCCGGCCCGATCCACCTTTGCTTCCAGGATACTGGAAACGCTGCGTAAGGGCGGCTCCGAGGGGATCCTATACAGCCGTGATTTCGATTACGCGCTCTCCGGTACCGACAATCCCAAGCCGGAGTCCGGTACGTTCCGGGGGCATGAAGAAAACGGGGATTTTGTTTTTGTACTCAAAGGGGCATGTGGTAGCGGCAGCGGTCCGGAAGATGTTGATGCGGTAGCATTCAAAAGTGCGCAGAACCGCAATACGGTTGAGGCCTATGATTACTACCTGTCGGCTTTCCCACAAGGGCGGTTTAAGAAACAGGCAGAGGATGCCAAGGGTGTTCTTCAGGAAGAGCGTGCCTGGCAGACGGCGCAGCGGCTAAACACACCTGATGCTTACCAGGGTTATCTGGACATCTATCCCTACGGGCGCTATGCCGCGTCTGCCAGGGAGCGGGTCAAACCTACTATTATCAGTGTGCCCACAGGCCCAACTACTACTGCTACACCAAATCCCGCATTCGGTATGGTCACGGTCCCCGGCGGCACTTTCCAAATGGGCGATGTGATGGGGGATAAGGTATCTGATGATGAAACCGTACATGCCGTCACACTCGGTGCTTTCCAGATTGGGGCGTATGAAGTGACGTTCGAGGAATACGATGCTTTCTGCACGGCCACCAAACGGGAAAAACCGGCTGATGAGGGTTGGGGCAGGGGCAAACGCCCGGTCATCAACGTGAGC
>JBEIGB010000143.1:0-7120 GCA_040382095.1 Lewinellaceae bacterium | reverse complement strand
CACTGATTTTGCTGCGAAAAATCAGTGTAATCGGCGCTCTAAGAAAATAAGATGCCGCCTTCGGCGGCAAAATTCTTTGATGCCGTCATGAAATAATTTTCCGGATCCTGTTGGCTTCCAGAATCAATTGATAAAAAGTATCAAAATCTTTTTTGATCAACAAGCTCCTGAAACGGGAAAGTTGCTCGATGTGTTCGTCGAGCACATCGAGGACGTTATCCCGGTTTTGACGAAAAATAGGTATCCACATATCTGCCGAACTTTTCGCCAGGCGTACAGTTGAGCCAAAGCCCGAACTGGCAAGTTCGAATATCCGGTCTTCATCTTTTTCCTTCGCCAGCACCGTAAGTGCGAGGGCGAAAGAACTGATGTGCGAGATATGCGAAATATAGGCTGTATGTACATCATGCGCACGGGGGTCTAAATAAGCAATTTGCATCGGGATCGTCCGGTAAAGGGTTTCTACGGTTTCCACGGCATCGGGATCGCTGAGGCCCGTTTCGCACAGGACGGTGTATTTGTGATCAAACAAATTCGGAACTGCCGCTTCGGGACCCGAGTATTCCGTACCGGCCATAGGATGTGTAGCGACAAAGCGTCCACGGCGCGGGTGATTCCGAAGGGTATCCAGCAGGCTTTCTTTAGTGGAACCAACCTCCATCACTACCTGATGCCCAATACGGTCCAGGATATATGGGATGATTCCCATCATGGCATCCACCGGGATCGCGACCACGATGATATCTGCTGCCGGGATTGCGTCCTCCAGCGACATATCCTCGTCAATAAGGCGCCGGCGCACTGCCTTGTCCAGGTTATCCTGGCTTGCATCCACCCCGATAATCCGCTGGGCAAACCCATTTTCTTTCAGTTTAATGGCCAGCGACCCGCCGATCAGCCCAACTCCAACAATTGCAATATTCATGAAGTGGCATTTTCCTTTTGAGATTGAGAAACAAGTCCCCTTACCCGCCGAAGGGCTTCCACATACACCTCTCTGTCACTACATAAGGAGATGCGGATATATCCGTTGCCCCCACTGCCAAATATCCCGCCAGGAGTGATGAATACGTGGGTTTTTTCCAGGATTTCATCAGATAAAGCGTAGCTGTCGGCATAGTTTTCAGGTATGCGGGCCCAGAGGAACATCCCTACCTGACCGGGATCATAAGAACACCCCAATGCATCCAACAATTCCAGTACGATTTGACGGCGCTGCCGATAGATGGCGTTCAATTCGTGGTACCATTCCGGGGGCTCCTGTACTGCCCTGGCGGCTGCCAGTTGCAGCGGTTTGAACATCCCGGAATCCATATTGCTCTTAAAGCGGAGGACGGTATCGAGGTAGGGCTTCCTACCCGCCAGCATACCGACACGCCAGCCAGCCATATTGTGCGCTTTACTGAGGGAGTTGAGTTCCAACGCTACATCCATCGCTCCCGGAGTACTCAGTAAGCTGATGGGCAGGTCATTGAGTATGAAAGTATAAGGATTATCGTTGACCAGCAGGATGCGATGTGCTTTTGCAAACTCTACCAGATCGCAAAAAAAACCGGGGTCGGCCTGGGCTCCGGTGGGCATATTCGGATAGTTTAACCACATGAGCTTTACGCGCCCGAGGTCTTCTGCCGCGAGGCGGTCGAGATCGGTCGTCCAGCGCCGCGCGGCATCGAGTGCATACTCGCGGATGTGTGCGCCGGTGAGGTGGGCAACCGCCCGATATGCGGGGTATCCAGGATTAGGCACGAGCACTTCGTCCCCGGCTTCGAGATAGCTCATCGAAATATGCAGGATCCCTTCCTTTGAGCCGATCAGGGGTAAAATTTCCCCTTCCGGATCAAGCCGGACACCAAAATATTCGGCATACCAGGCAGCGAGTGCGCGCCGAAGCTCGGGGATCCCATTATAGCTTTGATAAGCGTGGACGTCAGGCCTGCGCGCGTGTTTGGTCAATTCCCCGATAACGGCCTCCGAAGGTGGCAGATCGGGACTCCCAATACCCAAATTGAGTACTTCTTTTCCATCTGCCCGCATCTGCGCAATTTCCCGCAGCTTGCGGGAAAAGTAGTATTCCTCTACGATGCCAAGGCGGGAGGCGGGCAAAATGATCGGTTCCATAATATCGTTGTTTCGTTTGCCAGCCGCCGGGGGTGCTGGATCAATCCTGTAATGGTTAAAAAAACTACAATTGCGTGCCGGTCCCCTCACACGTCGCCGGGGCTTAGTCTTCAAACAATTTACCTTGCTTATAAGCCCCCATGACCCTGAGCTCATGGGTCAGCGGTCTTATCGCCTCTATTGCCTGCCCGAAGCCGACTTTCCCTTCGGCAACAAAGTCCACATAAAATCTGTATTCCCAGGGCCGCCCGATAATGGGGGCCGACTGAATCTTAGTCAGGTTAATATTATACGCAGCCAGGACGGCCAGTATCTTGTGCAGGAAGCCCACCGTGTGGTCAGCCGAGAAATGAATGGATACTTTATCCGCACCCTGCACAGGCCGCGCGTCCAATTCATGGGCCAGCACCAAAAAACGGGTAAAATTAAGTTTATTGGTCTCGATACCAGAGGCCAGGATTTCCATTCCGTACATCGAAGCCGCCAGTGTACTGGCAATCGCACCAACGCCTCTCGTACCATTGACCTTGAGGTTTTGGGCAGCAAGCGCCGTATCCTCAATCTCTACCAGGCGGATATACGGATATTGTTGAAAATACTCCCTGCATTGGTCAATGGCGATCGGATGAGAATGCACCTCCCGGAGGTCTTCGATCCGCTGCCCGGGCAGCGCCATCAGGTTCTGGCGAATCCGAAGGTACACCTCCCCGATGATGGTGACTGGCAGCTCGTGAAGCAGCTTGTAATTCGCCATCAGGCTTCCCGCCAGGGTATTTTCGATTGCCATCAGGGCAACATCCACGCCATCCTTATTGGCGAGCCGACGGCCAAGCTCCTGGAAGGTAAGCGCCGGGACGACTTCGAGCGGCCTGCCCATAAAGCAGTGGCGGGCAGCGATATCGTGAAAAGCCCCTGGAAATCCCTGAATACAGACCCGCAGCGGCATTACCTTCCCGGTACCATTTTCGAAACCTGTCGTATTAGGCAAAGAGTTGATCATTTTTGTTTGTTTTAACTGTAGGGCGCCCCCCAAAACCATCCGGTAAAGCGCCATCGGCCCAAAGACCAGTTTTTTTTACACAAAAAAAAAGCCCCGCGAGCGGGACTTTTTTATTTTATCTTCAACCTGTTGAACAACAAAATAGAGCAGTCCCTTCACGGTGCGCCGTAAAAGTAAAAGCTAAAAAAATAGAAGCTGTTGTTCAAAGTACGCATGATTTGATTTTAATGGCTGCTTTTATATTAACAAAGTAAAGCAAACTTAGTAGATTTATGGAGGGATAGCAATAGTTTCTATAAATATTTTTTTCCTTTTTTACGATATGAAAAACCCCAGGGCACATCACACCCTGGATTTCGCCGGAAAAGTATAAATTCGCAAAAAACTAAAATGCCTTATGAGAGCAACCGGGATAATCATTGCCATTTTCGCTTTTTCTGCTCAGCTTTGGGCACAGGCGCCGACCTCCAATATCTACCTTTTTGATATGGCCCGGCGTGGAGATACTGGTTTCGTATTTACAAAGCCCCGCTTAATGACTTATTTCAACGTCGGCGGGTATAACAACCATCCGTTTTTCATTTCGACAGACGAATTTCTCCTTTCCGCCCGACAGCCCAACGAATTGCAGCCCGATATCCTGCGTATCGGGCTCCGGGATTCTTCCATGGCTTACCTCACCAAAACTACCGAAGGGGAATATTCCCCCAAAACTGCCCCCTTCGAGTACAGCAGGGATGTGTATTACACGATCCGAATGGAATTTCAGGGCAAAGACACCTTATTGCGCCTCTGGAAAATGGCTGTTGACCCCCGGCAGGCGGAATATGCCTCCCGGGTTTTCCCTGTCTTCAAAGATATTGTCAATGTTGGCTACTATGAATTCGGGCCCGGCGGGCAGGTCGCGCTACACCTCAACAGCAGCCCCGGGGGTACCAATGCCCTCGCAATCGCCCAAATGAATATGGGCACTGCCGGGCAGCCTTCGACTGTAGCAACGAACATCGGGCGTTGCTTCCGTTTTATCCCCTACCCGGCCCAACTGGTGTACCTCCAAAAAGATACCGATTCCGGGGATATGCTGATGGCGCTGGACCTGGGCTATTCGCCCGCGACTAATGCGGGGAGTCCCCGGCAACCAAAACCCCTGATCGCACCTTTGCCAGGCAGCCAGGATTTTGCCGTACTTTCCGATGGTTCCCTCCTGATGGCCTCTGGAGGCCGTCTGTACAAATTCAAACCCGGAAAAGACACCGCCTGGGTACAAGTTGCCGATTTCAGTGCCTATATGCTCAATCAAATCACCCGACTCGAGCTGAACCGGGAAAATAACCGTATCCTGCTGGTCAATTGATGGCCGCATAGCGGTCAGATTGTCTTCTGGACTGCAAAAAAAGATACAGAATTTTCAATCCGCCATTCTACATGGATCTGTTGCCGGAAATCAGGGATTAAAAGCACCGTTTATATGGATTTATTTATTCATGCACACGATTTACAACTAAGACATACCTTCCGCATTGCCCATGGCGCAAGGGATATGCAGCCCACTATGATCGTCGCCCTGCGCGACGGAGAGCTGCAAGGGCTCGGAGAAGCTACTGCGACCAAATATTATGGCCTCAGCGTAGGCCAGATGGTCGTGACCCTGGAGCGCCTGCGGCGGCAAATCGAAGGAACCCAAATGGAAAGCCCCGAGCAATACTGGGAAGCCCTGTCCCCCTGGTTAAAAGATCATCCGTTTGAGCAATGTGCCCTCGATGTGGCAGCCCACGACTTGTTTGGGCAAAGAAAAGGCCTGCCCCTCTATAAAATCTGGGGCCTCTCCGCCGATCGTCTTCCGATGACCAACTACACCATTGGTATTGGCCCTGTCGAAGAAATGATCGCCCGTATCACCGAAACCCCCTGGCCACTTTATAAAATCAAACTCGGTACAGACCACGACATGGAAATCCTGCGGGAGTTGCGCAAACATACCCACGCTACCTTCCGCATTGACGCCAACACCGCCTGGACTGCCGATCAGGTCCTTAAGTATGCACCTGAACTGATTGACCTGGGCGTCGAATTTATCGAACAGCCCCTGCCGCCAGACGACTGGAAGGGGCAACAGCGGCTGTTTGAACACTGCCCCCTACCCATTATCGCCGACGAGAGCTGTCAAAAGGAAGAAGATGTGGAAAAATGCCAGGGCTATTTTCATGGTATCAACATCAAGCTTATGAAATGTGGTGGACTTACCCCGGCTCGCCGCATGATCGCCAACGCACGCAGCCTCGGCATGAAAGTGATGGTCGGGTGCATGACGGAATCCACGGTAGGTATTTCTGCAATCGCTCATTTGCTCCCTATGCTCGATTACGTAGATATGGATGGCCCGCTGCTCCTCAAAGAAGATATTGCTAAAGGGGTTTGTATCCATGACGGTAAAGTCCACTTCCCCACAAGACCGGGTACCGGAGCCGAGCTGCTATTCGATATTATGAGCTGAGCATAAGCCAAAGCCCTCTATGATGTCCAAACGCGATGCTCCAACGCCCATACCCCAGCATTCATTTTCCGGCACGGCATACCTCGGTATCCCGCATCTACCCGAATTCAGATCGCATTTACTGGAGGGCATAATCCAGTGGGGCACCCATTATGGCGGCTCACGGCTATCCAATACCGCACCCGCTATTTATGCCGAAGCTGAATCTTCCCTCGCCGGAATGGTCGGCGCGGCATCGGCGCTGCTCTTTTCATCCGGCACCCTGGCAGGACAGGTCTTGATAAAAGTACTTTCCAGGGAAGCCGGGTTGTATCTCGCGCCAGGTGTACATCCTGCCCTGTGGCAGGATAAAGGCCCGGAAACGAATCACTTTGACCAGTGGGCCGCATCTATGGCCGTATTATGTGCAACCCCCGGCCCCCCCATCGCCCTGCTCGCCAATTCCGTTGACCCACTGGGCGTAAGGGCTTTCGATTTTTCCTTTCTATCCAATATCCCCATCCGCAGGCAGGTCATCCTGGTCGTGGACGATTCGCACGGCTTTTTCTTGCTGGGAAAAAATGGGGAGGGTGCCTATCCAACCATTGCGGCATTGCCAGGGATCGAGCCACTGGTCATCAGTTCGCTCGGCAAAGCGGCGGGTATCCCCGCAGGCATCATTTTCGGGTCGGAAGACTGGATCGCCCGGCTAAAAAATACCCCTTTCTTCGGTGGTGCCTCCCCTACCCCTCCTGCATATATCCACGCCCTACTGAAAGCTGGGGCAGTGTATGACGGCCAACGGACACGGCTAAAAGCGTTGCTCCAATATTTTACCGGACACCTGCCTCCATCCCCTGATTTGCACTTCATGCCTGATTTTCCTGTTTTCAGGATAGAAGAGCCGGCAAAAGCCCAGGCCCTGCAAGCTGCCGGTATCGAAATTTCTTCTTTCTCCTACCCTACTCCTTCCGATCCTCCGGTTTCCCGGATCGTCATCAATGCAGGGCATGACGAACAAGCCCTCGATACGGTATTAAAGGTCCTTTGCATATCCTGAACACTACATTCAGCGGCTGCCGGCCAGCGCACACGTCATTTTTTGGGTAAAGTGCGCCCCATCAGGATGGGTACACGCTATCCATATTACATATAGCCCCGCACGCGGCCCGGCAATACCGCTCCCACTGCCGTCCCACCGGAATTCCCCTTCTGCGGAAAGCGGCGAATTATTGGCGATTTCGGCAACAGCATTTCCATTGGCATCAAAAACACGGATTGTGGCCAGATAGCCAGGTATCGGCGGTCGGTAAACCAATGTTGCCACGTCCTGATACCCGTCTCCATCCGGGGAAAAAACGGGGCTTTCGAGCTGAAAGAAAAAAGCGGGGCGTGCATTTTGGCTGGTATTCGGGAAAAACTGGCTGTTGCGATACCCTGGCGTAGCCCCTTTTGCCGAAGAATGCCAACCTGTAGCAGAATTAGGGGCACCAGGCGATATCCGCTCGAGCGATATCCCGCGGCTATCT
>JBEIGB010000142.1:0-7179 GCA_040382095.1 Lewinellaceae bacterium | reverse complement strand
GATTTTGCAAAGCAAAATCAATGAATACAGTGTTCGTCTAAAACTTTCTTTCGCCGCCGAAGGCGGCGGAATACTTTTCACACAAACGCATAGAATTTCTTAAAACGCTGATTTTGTTCATTTTGCGAAGCAAAATGAACAAAATCAGCGTTTTAAGAAAAAGTCCTTTGGCGGCGCAAGCCGCCAAAGGACTTTTGGGACAGCCCCATTTTTTTTAAACACCCTATGAAATAGATTATTTCCCTACAGCCTGCGCCCTTCGGACGAAAGCCGTGGCGCGGTTGGCCTCCACCAGTTGAATCTCATAATTTTCCCCGTCGGGCATCTTGAGTAACAATTCTGTGGCTTTGAGTTTCGAGGCCTCACCCATGAAACGGGAATCGTTGGAGTTCAGCTCGAGGATTCCGTTTCGGTATCCGATATAATAATAGATTTCGTTTGGCAGCTTCAGGTAGAAATAAACCCTGTCGTCTTCGTTCGAGGGCATTTTGAATTCGGCATAGCAAGTGACTTTGAGGTTTATTGGCTGGCCGAGCATGCTGATCAGCCCGGCTTCGGGCTGCAGGGTGACGAGCGACTGGTAGTCTTTATCCCAGCGCATTTTAAGGTTGCTGAAAAAGAAAGTAAAGGTATTGGACGCTTTAGGTAGCTCTACGATACCATTGCCCATAGTATTTAGGGCATCCTGGAATTCCCGGGAGTCGGGAAAGATATTTGTAAGTCCTTTTTTATAATAATCCAGGTCGGCGAGATAGGCGATAGGGTTGGTGCCGAAGCTGGCAGCAGCGATTTCATTCTGGATGAGGCGGATGAGTTTCTCCGGGATGGGGAAGGTCAGTCCGGCGAACAAGTCGAAATCTACCGGTGGGGGAGGGGTGTCCATCAGGACGCTGTCGGGGAGGTTTTGGAATTCTGTATTTGCCTTCCCTGCTGCTTTGACATTGTAATACTTCAGCCCGCTGCAAAGGTTGAACGTACCCTCGGCTTCGACTTTTCCGGTAGCGGAAAAGAAGGTCAGCAGGTTTCCGCGCATCACATTCCCGACAATACGGGCAGAATCGCCCAGCAGGAACGCGTCCCGTTTTTTATCATAGAGGAAAACCCCCTCGGCGGGAAAGATGGGACGGTCTTTGCGAAAGAATAGCGGCATCATGACCCGGGGGTAGATATTGGCTACTTCCTTGCTCAGGAATAACCCGTTGGCCAGGGGGAAACCTTCTTCGCTCTTGGGGTTTTTGATGCGGATAGCGAGTTGTTTTTTATATCCTTCACTACTGATATTAAACCAGTTGCGTTCGGGTAGCGCCTCGCTTTCGAGCCGGGCGAAGCCATCGAATTTCAGGTTGGCCGACTCGGAGCCCAGGCTGATATCCCCATAGAATGCGGTTTTGGCATCAATCAGGAAAAGATCGCTTTTTTCTATGATGCCGTTGGCGAGGGTAGCAGTAGGTTTCTGGCTCATAGCACCCTTTCCAACCCTTGTTCCACGGATATCGCCAAAAGCGATTTCCTGTTTTTTATCCCCGATATTGTATTCGTAAAATCCTGTAGCGCGGTACTCCTTGCGCCCCAGGATGGTGACTGTGGCCCGGTTGATACGGTGGTTCCGGGTGAGGGTATCACAGATAATCGTTGCATTTTCCAGTACGGTCATTTCCCCGCCGGTGCGGATGTCCGCACGCCCGCTATCCGGATAGATGAAGGCGTCGGCGGATTTGATGTATGGGATGCCGCCGATGCGCAGCGAATAGTCTTTCAGGCTATAGGATGCGGTGGTACCCTGGAAGGTAAGGGTATCCCGGTCGGGCTGTGTCGCAGTAAAAGTACCGGGTTTCTTTTCATCGGATTTGAAGACGATATTTTGTGCCGCCATGTCCCAGTCAAACTCGTTCATAGTGGTTTCGTAGCGGTTATAAGGGAGCGCGGTTTTGAGGAATTCCTGATTGCTGCGGAATACCCCCTTTTTTTCGTCAAAATCTACCGTCCCCCGGATATTACCGGTCTTGATGGCAGCATCGCCACTGCCCGCTGATTTGATTTCCAGCTCCATCGTATCAGCGCTTGCCGAGAAAGCGCCAAAAGAGAATTGCGGAGAGTTGATCCTGGCCTCGGGCCATTCCAGGGTCCCGATACCTTTGAGCCCTCCGGGAGTAAGGATAATCCTGCCATTAAGGGTATGGACTCCTTCTTTAAAAAGACGGAAAGCGGCATCTGCCGAGGAAATGTACATACTATCCGCCTCGGGCCGCCAGTCAATGCTGACGCTTTGTCCGGTAATACCGGGCACGGGGTTGTTGCCCCGCACTTCCTGAAGCGCAAATTCTTTGGCGCTGCCGAGGGCCTGCCCCGGTCGGAACTGGAAGTCTTCGCTGTCGAGGGCAGCACCGAGATACTTGAGGGTGCCTTTACCGAAAAGCCCACGGTTGCTGAGATCGAGGATTCCGTTGAACAGCCCTTTTTTCTGAAATACCTGGTAGCCGGCACTGGGCACGCGGTGTTCAAAGCCAAGCGAGTAATCTGGCCTCACCCGCAGCGACTCCCTGAAATCGGGGAAGACGCTACCTGAATATAGCCGGCCTTTCAGGGAAATTTCGCTTTTTATGTAATTGTCGAGTTGGTCGAAACGGAAGGTATCCAGCTCGAAAAAGAAAGAATCCCGTTTATACACGGTATCTTTAGCAAAAGGCCCGTCATAAAACACATAACTTTTGGTCGTACTTTGGAGTGCAGGGTAGGCAGGGATCTTTTTTCGGTTGCTTTTGTTGTCCGGTGCGTCAATATGCAATACCCCGCTGAACCGCTCGATCGTAGAGGTCAATTCGAATGGCTGCAGGTCCGGCGTTTCTGAAGGCCGCGTTTCCGGTGCAAAGAGGCGCAGGGTCTTGACAGAATCCAGACGGATGGTGAAATCGGGGTAGTTGAACCTGAACTTACTGCCCATGATTTCGCTGAAACCTGCCTGGATTTTGCCATCGAACCGCAGTGTGCGGTTGGGACCCAGGACTGCTCTGCCGGAATCGGGCAGGAACGAGACCTGCTGCCAGGGGCTCAAAGGGATGATTTTTAAGCCGCGCAGCAAAATGTTTTTGCTGCGGAGGTCCAGAATGGCGTTGACGCTGTCTGTATTGGAGAGGATGCGCAGGACGTCAAAATCGGTTTTCCCGTTATCGGCATTGACGTAGTGAAATATCTTGTCTTTGATTTCGACCCGCCTGGTTTCGCTGTCATAGCTGATGAACCCTTCTTCGGCGAGGTCGAAAAGGAGGCCGGAGATATTCTGCGCGGAATAATTTGGGTTGATGCCCTTCGCGAGTTTTTCCGAGTCGAGGATGCGGGAACCTTCGCGTTCTGCGGTAGCTTTAATCAGCCCGACGGGGTTAAAGGAAGCAATACTCTGTATCTGGGCGTATTCCGCTTTATTGAAAAAATCGAGGGATTCTATTCGGACCGCTTCCTTCTGTGCCACGCTGATCGTGGGTTTGCCGATAATAACCGAATCCGTCTCAAGCCCGGCGATGATATCCTCGGCAAAAATATTCACCTGGTGAAGGGCGCTGAAAAAGGGGTTTCGGGCGTTTCCTGTTTCTCCGCGATACATGCGGAGCTGGCCACTGGGAATGTTAAACTGAATATTTACGGAAGGGTGGGTGATGGAATCGCCCTGGTTGTAAAAAACTGCCCGCACACGTTCGGCACTTAACACTTCGCCTTTCCGAACGGAGAAGCGGTCGCCCTCTCCATAAAATACCAGGGCTTTTCGGGGGGTATAAATGCTGACCTGCGCCCTGCGCCCATTCGCGGCGATGCCCGTAAAGGTTTTTCCCTCCAGGCGAAAACTGCCGCCAAATTGCACCCCGTCGCCTAAATTTTTTATCTCTACAAACTCCCCGTTGGCTTCAAACTTGGGATAAGACCCCAAACCTTCACCTGCTTCCGCTGAGATGCGGTCGGTGAAGGTACCCCGTATTTTCCGGGCCCCGAGTAGCTGGGGATAGGTGAGCAAGGCATTGCTGGTGCTATAGGTGCCCCTTCGAATATCAATGGAATAGGTGTCGAGTTCGACGAAAACATCGGGGCCGAGCCCGGCGCGTTCCCAGCTTGCTTTTCCTGATTTCCCTTTCCAAAGGTTTTGAAGCGGGAAATAATCCCCCGAGGTTGCCGAGATACGCATGGAATCTTTCATCCGCCAGGCCAGCAGCGAGGTTTGTGCGACTTGCAGCACAGGGTCTCCGTCGAGGAGCCCCAGTTTCCAGGTCGGGACTTCCAGGCGCCACTGCAGGGAAGCACCGGTGGCAAGGGTGAACGATTGCCGGGTAAACAGGGCTTCCGAGAAACTGAGAAAATTGTTGAAATCCCCGATGTTGTTGTTCTGCCCGGGCTGAAGCAGGTGTTCCAGGATAAGGTGCCATTGCCGGGAAGTTTCTGCGCCCGTCTGGAGGTTGCGCAGGGTAGGGAGGACCTCCAGATATCTTTTGAAATATGGGCTGGCGCTCAACCGCCGCGACTGCATCAGCGTACAGGTACGGTAGATGAGATTGAATTCGTCGGCATTTTTCCCTGCTGCCCGGATCAAAGGCTCGGCCGCTTTGAACGCCGCGGTCGCCGCCTCGTTTTTGCCCGCTAAAATAAAGCTTTCAAGGGCGGCGATAAAACGCAATGGATCGGGTGGAAAGGTATCGGCGCTTTGGATAAAGGAAAGCGTGTTTTTTGGAAAGGGTAGGGGCGTATTTCGGGATAAAACAATATGTCCACCCATGATATTTTCCCTGAACGGGGCTTCAAATGATTTGTGACACAAGCCCGGTACGGGTACCTGGATACAAAAAATCACAATCAGGGCAATAAAAAAGGAAATGCGCATAACGTTCGTTTGCTTACCGGGGTATTCAGGGTCGGAGCAGGCTTGCGGCGATCCAGTTCCCCCTTCCTGTAAATCGGTTAATTTGAAAACCGGCATTTTGTGCCGCTTCAAAGACGTGGGCGCGATCAGTCTCCAGTATCCCGGAGATCAGTAAGGTCCCGCCGTTGCTGAGCCTCTGATATAACGAGGGTAAAGTAGCTAAAATTACGTTGCGGTTGATATTTGCCAGCAGGATATCGTACAGTCTTTCCGGAACGGCCTCGAGGGTTCCGGTAAAGACCGCGATCTGGCCGGCGACCTGGTTGACAGAGGCATTTTCGATGGTGTTTTCTGTCGCAGCCTCCTCGATATCTACTGCATCAATGTGCGGGGCGCCGAGTTTTGCAGCGAGTATTGCGAGGATACCCGTCCCACACCCAAAGTCGAGCACATGGGCACCCTGAAAAGGCAGGGTTTCCATAAATGCAATCATCATATAGGTTGTTTCATGGTGACCAGTACCAAAAGCCATCTTCGGTTGGATGACCAATTCGTGGCGGACATCCTGGAAGGGGGCATGAAAATCCGCCCGGATACCACAGAACATACCGACCTGCACCGGGCTGAAATTACTTTCCCAAAGGGCATTCCAATTTTGTGCAGGGATTATTTCCCGCTTGCAGGTAATCCCGAGCTCGCGCAGTAGTGGATCGAGCTGCACAGCAATGGCCTCGGGATCCTCATCCGCTGAAAGAAAGGCAAACAAACCATCCCCGGTTTCCTGAAAAGCATCGAATGGGAAATCTTCGAGCCAGGCCAGCAAAAGGTCTGACCGCTCGGGTTCAATAGGAAAAAAAAATTGCCAGGAGTCCATAATTTATTCTTGTTCCATACGGAATTTAACAGTGGATGGCGCAACGCCAAAATGCGCAGAACGCACAATATAAGGGAAATATTCCCGGATCCCCATTTGTATCATAGCCATGTGGTGGATGGCATGATCGTGGACAAAAGTCATTTCCCTGCCTGCGGAAGAGGCGTACAGCGGTCTGCCGGCTTCGGTGGCGTGCATGAAATCCGCACGCATATACAGCGTACTGCCTTCGGTCATTTTTCCGATCTGGTCAAGGACCTGCTGAAACAAGGTCGCCGCGGCCCCGGGGTCATTCTCGGGCACGGGGTCGCGTTGCCGTCGTGCATAGTCCACGACACCACTGGTTGCTGCATCGGCAAGGCACTGGAAAAAATCAAGGATATGCCGGAAGTGCTGTCCCAGGGTAGCACCGTTAAATAATTCGAGCGGCGTGGAATAGTCCTCTGCACTGATTTGTGCAAGTATCTCCATAGTTTGGCGGTGCAGATGTAAAAGTCCTGTTTTTGCGTCCATATCGGTGAAAAGGGCAAAATACCCGTTTAATAATGAGAAGCTATTTTACGGCCCTATTGTTTTAGAAATAAATCAGGGCTGTTGTTCATCAGGTGGTGTAAAAAGGTGCTTTCGCTACCCGGGGACAGCCTTGACACGATTTGTACACCCCGTGACCGATGCGACAGCTTCGGTTGTGCTGTCGTGCCAATTCCGGTATTTTCAGGCATGCCGGTGGAGGCGTTCAGGGGGGGAGTGCCTGGATTACTCCACGGAATCTTAGCCGAAGACACTTTTCAGGCTGGCGCTGAGCGTATTCTGGAGCAGGGATACGACCGTAAGCTGGCCAACGCCACCGGGCACCGGGGTAATCCAGGAACAGACCGGCGCGACACTTTCGAAGTGGACATCGCCGGCAAGGCGGTATCCTTTCGGGTGGGTGGGATCGTCCACGCGGTTTATGCCGACATCAATCACAACGGCGCCAGGCTTTACCATTTCCCCGGTCACCATTTCGGCACGGCCAATGGCGGCGATCAGGATATCTGCACGGCGGGTATGGGCGGACAGGTTTTCCGTCCTGCTATGGCAGATGGTGACCGTGGCATCTCCGGGGTATCCTTTTCGCGACAGGAGGATAGCGATGGGCGTACCTACGATATTGCTCCTGCCCAGTACGACAACCTCCTTGCCGGCAGTGGGGATTTCGCAGCGTTTCAACATCTCGAGGATACCCATCGGGGTGGCCGGCAGGTAGCAAGGGAGGCCCTGTGCCATTCGGCCAACGTTGACCGGATGGAAGCCATCTACATCTTTTTCCGGTCGGATCGCCAGCGTGATTTTTTGCTCGTCAATATGTCGCGGCAGGGGCAACTGGACAATAAACCCATCAATATCGCTGTTATGGTTAAGGTCTTCTACGATTTTCAAGAGCGCTGCTTCGCTGATATCCGCAGGTTGACGGATCAGGGTG
>JBEIGB010000141.1:0-7294 GCA_040382095.1 Lewinellaceae bacterium | reverse complement strand
GCCGCCGACCGGTTCTACATCATCCGGACCGTGGCTTCCCGGGCAAAAGCACTGAACCCTTCCAGCGACCGTTTTCTTACTTCTTTTCGCCTTTTACGCTGAAAATTGCACAAAAAATGACAGTTTTTATGTAGTCTGGGCAATCCCTATGTGCAACCAATCATAAACTGCTTATATTTGGACGGTCCTTACGCCAGGATAACACTGGCTGGGTGTTATCCTGTTTAATGGCGCTTAAAAAGCATACCTGACATGTCCAATATCGCAGTATTCCCCGGATCTTTTGACCCTATCACGATCGGGCATGTTGATTTAGTCCAGCGTGCGCTTCCTTTGTTTGATAAAATCATCATCGCCGTAGGCTTAAATACCCAAAAGCAATCCCTCTTCAGCTTAGAGCAGCGTCTGGAGTGGCTGCATTTAGTTTTCGCAGATAACCCCCGCGTAGAGATTGACCATTTCCACAACCTCACCGCGCATTACTGTGCCAAGATAGGGGCGCGTTACCTGTTGCGCGGGTTGCGCAATGCTTCCGACTTTGATTATGAAAAGACGATATCCCAATTGAACAATATCATCGGCAACGGGCTGGAGACGTTTTTCTTTATCAGCCAGCCGGCTTATTCGCATATCAGCTCTACCATTGTACGGGAAATCATCAAAGGAGGTGGCGATGCCAGTCCTTTTTTGCCTTCAGAGATACAGTTGGTCATCCCCAGGGGTGCCTGAGGGCGAAGTGCCGGGATCATTTGAGACGGCTACACCAGCTGAATCCCATTCAAATAAAAATTACTTTTCCTGCGTTACAACTGTAAAGAGGGGAAATCATTAGATTTGAGGTTAATTTTACATATCATGTCCAACGCATTTTTTGATTTGCCGGAAATCGGCAATGAGCCAATATTGAGTTATGCGCCTGGTACGCCGGAACGCGCCGCGGTGAAGGCAGCCTTGAGGGAATTGAAATCAAAACGGGTTGATATCCCAATGTTCATTGGTTCACAGCGTATTATGGAGGGTGAGCGGATTGCGATCCACCCCCCCCACGAGTTGAAGCATATCCTGGGCTATCACACAACGGCTACAGAGGCCCATATTCAAATGGCGATTGATGCCGCCCTTGAGGCACGCCCTGCCTGGGAAGAAATGCCCTGGCAAGACCGGGCGGCAATCTTCCTTAAAGCCGCCGACTTGCTGGCGGGGCCTTACCGGGCAAAGATGAACGCCGCCACTATGCTGGGGCAGTCCAAAAACATTTTCCAGGCAGAAATAGACTGTGTAGCAGAATTGTGCGATTTTTTTCGGTTCAATGCAAAGTTTCTGGCCGGGATTTATGCCCGGCAACCCTCGAGCGCGCCATTGACCTGGAACAGGATGGAGTACAGGCCGCTTGAAGGATTCGTTTTTGCACTGACGCCTTTCAATTTTACATCTATCGCGGGCAACCTTCCCGGTGCCCCGGCCCTCATGGGCAATACGGTCGTTTGGAAGCCTTCCGAAACGCAGATTTACTCTGCGGCGGTCATCATGGAAATTTTGCTGGAGGCTGGTCTGCCACCCGGGGTCATCAACCTGGTCTATGCAAGTGGTCCGTTAGCGGGCAAGGTGATTTTCGGGCACCCTGCATTTGCGGGGCTGCATTTTACTGGTGGTACGGAGGTATTTCGTCAGCTATGGGGCACGATTGCCGGCAACCTGTCGAAGTATAAGACCTACCCGCGCATTGTGGGGGAGACTGGTGGGAAAGACTTTGTCATTGCCCACTCCAGCGCTGATGTCCAGGCGCTTGTCATTGCCCTGGCCAGGGGGGCGTTTGAGTTTCAGGGGCAAAAATGCTCTGCAGCGAGCAGGGCATATATCCCCCGCAGCCTTTGGCCTTCTGTAAAACAGGGCTTATCTGCAACCCTCGCGACCTTCAGGATGGGGTCGCCCGAAGACTTCCGCAATTTCATCAATGCCGTCATTGATGAAAAAGCTTTCGATAAAATCACCGGGTACATCGCAAGTGTAAAAAGTGATCCACATGCGGAAATTATCGCGGGCGGGAATTATCAAAAAACGGAAGGATATTTTATTGAGCCGACAGTCGTGTTAACGACCAACCCCAGGCACCGGTTAATGGAAGAAGAACTTTTCGGGCCTGTGTTAACGGTTTATGTCTATGATGACGAGCAGTATTCCGAAACCCTGCGCCTGGTAGATCAAACCTCCCCTTATGCCCTCACCGGTGCAGTCTTTGCCAGAGAGCGCACAGCGGTCGCCGAGGCAGAAAAAGCACTGCGCAATGCGGCCGGGAACTTTTACATCAATGACAAACCTACTGGTGCAGTGGTAAACCAGCAGCCTTTTGGCGGGGCAAGGGCATCTGGGACCAATGATAAGGCCGGGTCTGAGTGGAACCTGCTGCGCTGGGTTTCCCCCCGCTCGATCAAAGAAAATTTTGTTCCGCCCACGGATTATCGCTACCCCTTTATGGCCGAGGAATAATACAAACTTTACTATGAGAAGACGGACCTTTCTAAAGAAAACACTTGCCGGTACGATGGTCCTCGGTGCCGGTGCCCTACCCCTAAGGGCTGCAAGCACCCCTTCTGTAATGCTGACCATCCTGCATACCAATGATCTGCATGGGCGTACCGGCTCGTTAGCAAAGGGATTGAAGGAAACGGTCGCTGCTGTCCGGCAGGAAAATCCCAACGTGCTGTGTTTCGATGCCGGAGATTTTCTATCCAGGGAAGGGGGGAACCCGTCGGCCGGGCAGGTTGCGGAATGGATGCACGCGGTCGGTTATGATGCGGTAACATTCGGGGCCAACGAATTTGGGAACGCGTTGGAATTGTTATCCCAACAATTTAATTGCGTAAATATACCCGTAGTTGTAAGTAACAAGGGGTTTTTTCCGCTACAGAACGAAAGTGCTTTATCAGATGTGCATATCCTTCAGCGTGCGGGTATTCGGGTCGGGATAATCGGGATTGGGGAGAGTTTTGAAGGAAAAGCAATTCAACTTGTTGAAATTGTTGAAGTTGTAAATATTTTGGCGGCTCGTTTGAAAGAAGAATTGAATTGTGATCTGGTGGTTTGCCTGTCGCGTCTGGGATTTTGTTATTCGGATGGGCGTGCTTCCGACCTTCTGCTGGCGGCTGCTTCCCGGCACATACAGGTTATTTTAGGGGGGACTACCCATACGCATCTGCAGCAAGCCGAGCAGTGTACGAATGCTGGTGGTATGCCCGTGTGGGTGAGCCATGCCGGTGCGGGCGGCTGTTTGCTGGGGCGCCTGGATTTATGGGTTTCTCCGGGTGGGGAAGTACGGCTTGCCGGGAGCCGTTATCTGCCGGTTGCTTCTGTGGCTACTCAAAGCGTATAATAAATTAAATTAATTATCAGTTATTTATACATTAAAATATTTTTAAGTATTTTAAAATTTGTTGTGCACGTCCTGTAAGCTAAGGTGATTTATATTAAATAAAAAAATATTTCTTTAAAGCTGGCGGGATACTTTTTAAGTTGGGTTTTTTTGCTCAACTTTGTCGTCCAGAGCAATTTTAAGTGGCAAATACACGCTGATTTACCTTTACTCGTACTGATTTGCAGCGCTCTCTCTAACTTACTGACGCTCCTGTAATAAAGCTTCAAGTTTGGTAACTGGCGCAAGCCCAACTTCTATGGGAATGGGAAAGGACTACAATACCGTATGGGATAACTGTCTGCAAACGATCAGGAGGAATGTTCCCCTGCAGAGTTTCAAGACCTGGTTCGAACCGATCCAAGCGGTTCGACTGGAGAACGACATCCTGACCATCCAGGTGCCGAGCAAGTTTTTCTATGAATGGCTGGAAGAGCATCATGTTGCTTTATTAAAAACGACCATCCGCAAAGAGTTGGGGGATAAAGGGCGCCTCGAATATCAGATTCTCGTTCAGGAAAATGGAACTAAACAGGCACACGGTGCGGATAATATAGGGAAAACAACGATGTATCCCCTGCATGGGGCAAGCGGTACAGCAGCGGCTTCTATGCCGCAGGATCTGAAGCCATCCGGGATGGTGGATACAGATTCCATCAAAAATCCTTTCGTAATCCCTGGGATACGTAAAGTGCGAATAGAACCCCAACTCAATACGAAGTATCATTTTGATAATTATATCGAGGGGGACTGCAACCGTCTTGCCCGCGCTGCGGGTGTTGCGGTGGCTAAAAACCCCGGGGAAACGGCCTTCAATCCTCTGGTCATTTTCGGCGACACAGGATTAGGGAAAACGCACCTGGCGCAGGCCATTGGCAACCATATCTCTATCCATCAGCGGGAAAAATCGGTGTTGTACGTTTCGGCGGAGAAATTTGCCAACCAGATTATCCATGCGATAAAGACCAACAGCGTCACAGACTTTGTCAACTTCTACCAGTTGATTGACGTTCTGATCGTGGACGATATCCAGTTTCTGGCGAATAAACACAAGACCCAGGAAATCTTTTTCCATATTTTCAACCAGTTGCATCAGAACCGCCGGCAGGTCGTACTGACTTCCGACCGACCCCCTAAAGATATGGAAGGGATTGAAGACCGCCTGATTTCGCGTTTTAAATGGGGCCTTTCTGCCGATCTTCAGGCGCCCGACCTGGAAACCCGCATGGCCATCCTGGACTACAAAATGTCCCGTGAGGGACTGGAAATCCCCTACGATGTCACGGAATTTATTTGTTATAATATCCGGAACAACATTCGCGAGCTCGAGGGGGTATTGGTCTCCCTCATCGCCCAGTCTTCTCTGAATAAGCGGGAGATTGATCTCAACCTTGCAAAAGAGGTGGTTAAGAATTTTGTGAGCGCGATGAACAGGGAGATCACCGTGGAGTTTATCCTGCGATTGGTAGCCGAGCACTTTAAAGTGGATGTTTCGACCTTACAGGGCAAAACGCGTAAACGCTCTATTGTAATCGCGCGCCAGTTGTCCATGTACCTGGCCAAAAATCTGACAGAAAGTTCTCTCAAGGCAATCGGTGAGAATTTTGGCGGGCGCGACCACAGCACGGTAATCTATTCCTGCAAAACCGTACAGGATCTGATGGAGACGGATGTGTATTTCAAGGATACGGTAGCCGAACTGGAAAAGAAAATCCGGATGAGCCTGAACGAAAAATAGGTCTGCGTAAATGCCCCGCCGGGTATTTTCCGGTAGGGCATATTATTTTCAGGCAAAAATATAAGTAGGCTTGCATAATCGCCAAAGCTGTATTAGCTTTGCAGTCGCTTTTGATAAAAGGCATATTTAGCGCGCCATGGTGAAGTGGGTGAGTGGCTGAAACCACCGGTTTGCTAAACCGACGTACTCGAAAGGGTACCGCGGGTTCGAATCCCGCCTTCACCGCAACAGGATAGCCCAAATATCTGTAAATCAGATGTTTGGGCTTTTCTATTTTTAGAATGGGACAGGTTTTCAGCCTTTCAAATACAGGGTTAAAAAAAACGAGCACTGGAGGGACTGCATCAAACTGTATCGAACCCCTATTTCTTGGAGTAATTTCTCAAAAGAGTTTAGATCTATTTCCTCTTTTTCGATATGAGTTTTTTACCACACCTTCCGCACCCCCCTGAGTAAAAATAATAAGCGAATGAAATCGTCAAGGGTGTTACAAGCACATACCACTTTACAGACTCCCTCGCCACCCATACGCCTGGTTATATCAGTCCTTCATCGGCAAAGGAGTAGTAGCCTCGGCGTGAAAGAATGATATGGTCCACTTTGCTCCGGAATATTCAGTTATGCAAGGTGCTTTTTTTCTTACCACTTCTCAACGCTTTAACCATTAATGTTATTAAAGTGGTTATCCCTGGTAGCCAGGGTCAAATTATATTGAATGGCAATTGCCGAAATCCAGATATCATTTTCGGGTATGGGTGTACCTTTGTGTTTCAATCCTTTTTTATCTCACCGTATATTTTGGAGGTAAATTCATCACAATCCAGAATAAGAATCTCCTCTTTAAAACCTTCGATTTTTTCAAGATTGGATGTTTTCTTGCTGGAATTGAATGCTCCGTAGTACAATTCTCCCAGGACAATTACGGGAAGGTACGCTTCTTCATACTGGGCGAACTTCTCCTTGAGGATGGGGTCGCCATTGAGAAAAGGAACAACGATATTGGTAGCGAGTAAATATCTACCATTCATTTTGGTCGATTTGCTCACAGTCTTTTAGAGAAGCTTCAAATTCCTGGGGCGTAGCATCATCGAAGACGCCAGAGTACTTTAAAATGCCCTTGTGCTTTTTTGCAACTGGTGTCGCTAGCATGGAGTTAACAAATTCCAAAAGCTTAATCTGCTGAACCAGTGACATTCGGCTCATTGCGTTAATGATAGATTGTTGTATCTCAAGCTCACGCATATTGCATAACTTTATTTGTCTTCTAATGTAACGAAATTTGAGCCTTCATGGTTCCTTTCTTTTGTATGATGTTACCCTCAAAATAGGCCAGTAGCCTTTTTCCTTTTGGGTGTTTCTTTACCGCCGCTATGAGGGTTTGTACCTACCTATTTCCATTTCGGTCGTCGCGGTGACGCTTGCACTGGTGCTTACCTCGGCATTGCTAAGCTACCAGGGTAGCCGGGAGATGGCGGTCAGCATTGTGCCTATGCCCAAAGCCATGGGAGAGACGCCCGTCCTCCAACGCCAGGAAAAAGCCTACGCTGAGGCGATGCTCCAATGGCAGGGTGATTCCATGGCGATCGAGCAGGAGTACCAGGCATCTATGGCCGAGGCTGGAACGCGTTATGCCTTACGCATCGCCCAGGAAAAAAGGACACCCGGTTCTTCTTCTAACCAATCCCGCAGACTGGAAGCCCAGGAGAAAGCCCGTCTCGCCACAAATCGGGCTGTGGCACTCAAAAAAGCCATGGAGCAGCGGAATACCCTTATTTCCACTACCCGGGAAAAAGCCGAACGCCAGCTCGCCGCACTGGAGGCAAAGAACGCACAGGAAACCCATAGAGCAGGGAAAAAAGCCGCTCGTTACGGCGGTGGGCTCGCCTGGTTTACCGTCATCGCGCTCGGCATCCTGATTTTCGGTATCGGTATCGAGGAAGCACACCGCAAAGGCTCTGGTATGGAAGAATCCGCCTGGATTGGAAAGTTTGACTTTAAGCCTGGTCTGGCTCCAACGTTGTCTTTCCGTTTGGGAGAGGCCTGGCAGCGCTGGTGGCGCAACAAAGTACCAGTAGAGATATTGGATTTACCTGTTGAGGAACAGGAAGCAGAAAAGCCTTGGGTTGTAGATTCTCCTAATGTTGTTC
>JBEIGB010000140.1:0-7346 GCA_040382095.1 Lewinellaceae bacterium | reverse complement strand
GCTCGTAAGTAGCGGTTGTGTAAAAAGTATTTTGCAGCCTACAGCGGCAAAGGAATTTTTTTAAAGAACACTGTTTTCACTGATTTTGCTTGGCTAAATCAGTGAAAAAAGTGTTCTTTAGACATATTATTTGGCGGCGTAAGCCGCCAAAGGACGTGCCGGAGGCTTTTTACACAATCCTATGAACGTTTTCAAAACGCCTGTTTCGTTCATTTTGCGACGCAAAATGAACGAAACAGGCGTTTTGAAAAAAACATTCTTTGGCGGTGCAAGCCGCCAAAGGACTTTCGGGATAGCCCCTAAAAAAAATCAACGTTTTTTCTGGACATAGGCATCAATACCTTTCCGGCGTAATTCCTGCGCCAGTTGTTCTGCTTCCCCGTCGGTAGTAAAGCGGTCCACCAGGACGGCGGCGTATGCCCCTCTGTTGAACGGGGAAATAGTTGCTTGCGGATAGCCCTTCTTCCTTACCTGTCGAAGCATGGCTTCTGCATTAATTTGCTGGCGGAAAGCACCGGCCAGCACCAGATAATCTCCTTCGCCTGATGGCGTTTCGAGCGTTACGGTAGGTGCGGGAGTGGGTTTGGGAGTCGGCTTCGCAGGTGTTTTTGGAGGGGGTACGACCGGGGTAGTTTCCTCCAGTAACGTATCGGAAGTTGCCGGATAATCCTCGTATAAGGCTGTATCCATTTCTTCCGGAAGTGGGAAATTATCTTCCTGCTCAAATAAGGGGGTCTCGGGGAGTTCCGGCTCGCGTTCTTTGCTGAGCTTGGAGAATTCGTACACCAGGAAAATCAGGGCCGCCAGGCATATAGCGACCACTGCGATAATCAGATAATCTGAACGGGACATCGTAGTGTTATTTAGTTTTTTTGAAATCCATTATTTACAGGACTATTACAAAATACGGGGTACAGAAGCCATTGGTGGTCAACAGGGCGGTGTCTGCAGCTCCATAAACTTCACAACCTGATCTCGAGGCCGTCGTAGGCGAGTGCCACATTTGGCGGCAGCCCTGCGTTGACTTCGGAATGTTTTCCCATACGGTGGCTCACATGCGTGAGATATGCCTGCCGGGGGTTCAGCCGACGGATAAACTCCAGGGCACCATCTACATTCAGGTGGGAATGGTGGGGATCAAAATGCAGGGCATTGACCACCATAATTTCCACCCCATTCAGTTTTTGTTCCTCTATCGCCTGAATAGCGCTCATATCGGTGATGTAAGCAAAATTACCGAAGCGAAAGCCAAGCACTGGCAGTTTTCCGTGCAACACCTCTATGGGGATGATTTTCAGTTTTTTAATATAGAATGGGGCGTCTTTGTATATGGGGAGGAGTTCCACCATTGGGGCGCCCGGGTATCTATGTTGTTCTTCAAAGATATACGGAAAGCGTTTTTTCAGCTCACCCTGAACGGGCTGCGTGGCGTAAACCGGCAGCTTTTGCCAGGAAATGAAGTTGAAAGGCCTTACATCGTCCATGCCGATGACATGATCATTATGTTCATGGGTAATCAGAAGGGCGTCCAGCCGGGAGACCCGCTGACGCAGCATTTGCTGGCGAAAATCGGGGCCACAATCAATGCCCAGGCACAAGTCCCCGCACTGAACCAGTGCTGAAGCGCGCAGGCGCTGGTCGCGGGGGTCATCCGACACGCAGACCGGGCAACTGCAGCCAATCACCGGCACGCCCTGTGAGGTACCGGTACCGAGGAGTGTGATCGTCAGTTCGATGGCTCCTCCTGTTCTTCCGGTTCGGTAATTGCTTCCCTTTTGCGCAGGGCATGCAGAAATTTCGCACTTTTTTCCTCCAAATCCGAGCCCTCCGGTGCGATATCGTCCAGGATTTCCAGTAATACAGACGCCCGTGCCTCAGTATCGAAGAACTTATTGATTACTGCGATTTTACGATCTTGTACCAGGCAATATCCCGATTGGAAGCTTCCCTTTTCATAACGGACAATATAGCCCAGTGTTTCGAACAAGGTCTCCAATTTTTTCAAAAAATGTTTGCTGTAATTTGCCATATTTAAAGCCGTTACTTCCCTTTTAAACACGCTATACTTGTTGTGCCGGGACAGCGGGGTGGAAAACGAGCTGTTTTTTGGCCACACCAAGGCTTTTTGAGGAACGCAGCCTGGCTACGCGACTAAAAAAGGTGTAGTATGGTCGAAAAAGGCCTATTTAGCCCTGGATGGATCCGTCGCAACAAGTAGATTTATCGTTTTCCTGAAGGGATCAGTTGCTTTGCAGGAAAGCAGGTTTTTCATTATATTGTCCCGAAAGCAGGAAAGCAAGCAAATAAATTCCCACAACGAAAATACGACAATATGCCATTTTTTTTTAGAGAAAAAAAACTGAAGGCCGCTTTATGCTGGTTCATCCTCCTGATGGCCGCAAATAGCGCAGATGCCCAGCGATTCAGGGCGATCCTGCAAGGAGGGGCGAACCTTTCCCAGGTTGACGGCGACGGCCTTGCAGGCTACAATAAGCCCGGTTTAGCGGGGGGCATACAAACAAACGCCGTTCTGAGCAACCGCTGGGAGTGGAGCCTTGGGATTGCATTCAGTCAACAGGGGGCTAGGAATGCCTTAGACAATCCTGCTGCAGCCATTGAGGCCATCAAGCTCAACACCATTGAAATGCCCATAATGCTGCATTTCAATGAATGGAAATTTCAGCTCGGGGCCGGCGGCGCATTCAACCGTTTGATCAGTGGCCGTGTTATAGATGTTACCGGTGCCGACGTAAGCGACCTGCAGAACCTTCGCGAAAACCAATTCAGTGCTTTAGTGGAGTGCAAGGTTTTTTTGAAAGAAAATTCGGGCTTTGGCCTGCGTTGGTACAAAAATCTTTTCAATATCAAGTCGGACAGGGCTTCAGGTGCCTGGATCGGACGTACCATTAACCTACACGCCTTCATGCGACTTTAAGTACTTCTATATGCAGGCTACTCCGATTGCTGTCATTGATGTCGGCACCAACACCTTTCATCTCCTCATCGCAAAAATACTTCCGGAGGGGGGGTTCGAGGAGGTCCTGAGGGAAAGACGATTTATCAAGCTCGCCCAGGATGGTATTCACCACATAGGCCCTGCCCCGTATCAGCGTGCCCTCGATACGATGCGCGATTTCAGGCAAATGATTGACGCGCACGAAGTAAAATCGGTGCGTGCTTTCGGCACGGCAGCCCTGCGTACGGCGGGTAACAGTGCTGAGCTGCGCCACGACATCCTGCAACAAACCGACATAGCGATCCAGCTGATCAGTGGGGAAGAAGAAGCCGCATATATCCTTAAAGGCGTACGCATTGCCCTTCCTTTCGGGGATGAGCCCCGCCTCATCATGGATATCGGAGGAGGGAGTGTGGAGTTTCTCATTGCCAATCACAGCGAAGTATTCTGGATGCACAGTTTTCCGATTGGCGTAGCGGTGTTGTACCGAAATTTTCACCGCAGCGAGCCGATTTCCCACACCGAGGCTACTGACCTGAAAGCATACCTGGACGAGCAACTCGCTCCTTTGCGGGCAGCACTGGCTCAATTTCCGGTAACGGATCTCGTCGGCGTTGCCGGGACTTTCGATGTTCTGGAAAACCTTCTGGATAGCCAGCCGCTCTCCCCCAAGTCCAGCAGGTTATCTTTAGACCGTTTCCCCGAACTATTGGAGGCCATCCTTTCGGCACCCATCGAACGGCGTCTGCACATGGAGGGTATTCCCAGGTACAGGGCCGATATGATTGTCGTAGCAATGCTCCTGATCCGGTTTGTGCTAAATCTCCATCCTTTTGGAGACCTCCTGGTATCGCGGTTTGACCTTAAAGAAGGGATACTTGCGGAAATGTTATGAACATTTGCTCCTTTGGCGGCGAATGTCGCCAAAGGACTTGTGAGACAGCCTCTTTCAAAAATTTTGCTGCCTCCGGCCTTTTTACACAACCCCTAAAATGCCGTGGGCTTTTCAATGCCCCCTGATGGAATCATTCCTCGCTATCTTTTCCCATCGCATTTTCTTCGTGGAGTCGGTTGAATAGCTGTTGAAGCCGGGCCATTTCGTCGAGCGTATCATCGAGGTAGAAATCAATTTCCGGGACCCTACGCACCTGCCGACGCAGTCGGCTGGCCAGTAGTTGACGCAATCGCGTTTTTTCTGCCTCCATTTCCAGGATTACCGCCTGTTTGTTTTCTGTGTTATAGACGCTCAGATATATTTTTGCCAGCGACAGGTCTGGCGACATTTTCACCGAGGTGACTGTCACCAGCGGGGTAGATCCATAGATATAGCCCCCTTCTTCCTGTAGGGCAAGGCTAAAATGCCGCTTCACCAGCTCCCCGATTTGTCTTTGCTTTATCGTTTCCATGATTTTACTTTATCGCCAAATATATTTTTTAGTACCCGCACTGGTGAATCTATCCCGATATCCAAGGCCGGAAGGAGGTATAACAGACTTGTTGCAATCGGATCAGCGCGGGATAAAAATGTTTATTCTTTTCCAAACCGCCGGAACGGAGGCTGTCTGAGGTTGTAAATCTTTGTCATCTTTGGCATCAAAATAAAATTTTAAATAATGCTATTTTTGTTAATTTTATTTTAAAATTTAATGAAAAACAGCATTATTTAAAAATATTATTTGGAAATGCCGGCTTTGCTGCTACTCCGCACAATATTTGGAGTCAGGTGCAGCGAGCGTACGATCACACCGCCCCTTAGTACATCGAGTCTATGGCGGGGGTACAGTCCTTAAATCTTTTCTGCCGCAACGGCAGGTGCTTCCGGTCCTTCATCGTCAAAATTGACTTCGTTTTCCCAACCTCCGACAATCGCTGTTGCGAGGCAGTTACCCAGCGTATTGGTTGCCGTCCTGCCCATATCCATTAGTGCGTCAATACCGAGGATTGCCGCGATGGGCCATTCGGGGAGGCCAAATGAAGCTGCTGTCCCGAGCAGGATGACGAGCGATGCCCTGGAGACCCCTGCGATACCTTTGGTCGTGAGCATGAGCGTAACCAGTATGGCGATCTGCTCGCCGATGCTCAGGTCAATATTTGCTGCCTGGGCGACAAAAATTGCTGCCAGGGAGAGATAAAGGGTCGAACCATCCAGATTAAAGCTTAGTCCGGTAGGCAGCACAAAGGAAACGACTTTTCGGGAAACCCCATACTTCTCCATATTTTCCAGTGCTTTGGGAAGTGCCGCTTCCGAGCTGGTTGTCGCAAACGCGATTGTCACGGGTTCGCTGGCGTATTTCCAGAATCTGCGCAGCGGAACTTTAAATATCAGTGCAGCGGGCAATAAAACCAGCAGGATAAATACGATCAGTGCGATATAGAGCGTTACCAGCAGCATTGCCAGGTTGGAGAATACCCCTAACCCCATCTTGGCAACGGTGTAGGCGATTGCCCCACCGACCCCGAAAGGGGCAGTGTACATGACCAGATTTGTAAATTTGAACATGATTTCCGACAAGCTCTCTGCAAATACCAGGAACGGCCGACGGCGGTCGTAAGGTACTTTCATCATGGCGAATGCAAAAATGAGGCAGAATACCACGATCTGAAGGATTTCCCCTTCTGCGATCGAGCGGATGAAATTCTCCGGGAAAGTGTGTAAAACAATCTCCGGGCCGGTCATCGGCTTGCGGACTTCCGGCAGCTCTCCACCTAAATCCAGTTGTGGGATCCCGACACCAGCCTGAGAAACATTAATGGCCACCAGGCCAATCAAAAGGGCGATCGTGGTCACAATTTCAAAATAAATCAGTGCTTTTAAGCCCATCCTGCCGACTTGCTTCATATCCGCATGGCCTGCGATACCCACCACCAGGGTACCGAAGAGCAGAGGTGCGATAATCGTTTTGATCAAGCGGATAAAAATCTTGCTCAGGACGTTATACCACTCTGCAAACTGTGGAAAATCAAACCCCAGCTCTGCTCCGAGGATCAGGGCAAAGAGAATCCATACGGTCAGGCTCTTCCGTTGATAGGTCAGATAACCTAATGCCAGGATTGCTGCCCAGCGGCCTGCCGAAGCGACGGCTTCGGGCACCCCACCAGGGCCGTAAGCCAACCAATTAAGTACCGCTGCCCCCGTAATCAATATCCCGACCCAGGCATATTTCAACAAGCCTGACAATATTCCGCCACCTGAACGGACAATCGAAGCATTTCCCATAACCCTGTTTTTATGATTTCACTTATACAGGGGCGTAATTTAATGAGATTTCCCGCTTTCCTGAAATATTATTTTGTATCAATTTTATAAGTTGCATCACTTACAGCCCTTCCCCAAACCAGCATATACGTTCCTTTAAGCCGATAATGAAGCTGGAAATCCATCGCCAACGCTTCCTTTTCCAGATGTCCCACAAAACTTCCGCCATTACCGGAATAAGTGAACGGGGGAATACGGATATGGGCACGGAAATCCAGGGCTTTTTTGCCGTATGCCTTATAAATGGCCTCTTTCGCACCCCAGAATATATGCAAATGCTCAATCGGATGGGTATGATCCAGAGATTGCCACTCTGTATCGCTAAGAAATTTATGCGCAATCCGCCCGATCTTATCTACCAGGCGCTGGATATCTACACCTATATGCCCCGGCGCGAGTAAAGCGGCTGCAAAACCATAGGAATGGCTGATAGAGACACTGTAAAACGACCCTGGAAGAAAGGGTTTCCCAAAAGAATCTTTTTCGAGCGGAATGCGCTCTTTTAGCCCGCTCAGATCGTGGACCAGCGCACGGGCACAAAGGTATTCCAGTCGTTTCGGTCCTTTCAGGGTAGAGAGTTGTACCTCCTCGGCGGGCGAGAGGCCCAATTGGGCAAGTAGCATTTCTTCCGTTTCTTCTATTGCCCAAAGGCCGAGCCGGCCATCCGGAAGCAGGGAGATCTGTTCGACGAGTGCCAAAGGACTTGATTTTTGTTCAGGTGGCTAAAGCACATTTCCGATACGCTGTTGCCCTCGGTTTGAAAACAATAGTGCGTCAGAAAGTTTTCAACCGGCACAAAATATTATTTTTCCGGTTCAGTTGGAAAGCAGAAGGTGCTTTTACCGATAAAATAAAGGCTTCTACTGCTCCTTCTATGCTAAAGAAAAGAATTCCGGGGACGGCCCCTGTTTGGATACCCTGAGTAAGGATAGCCGCAAAACGTTAAAGTCGCCACATAAAACAGTGGTCTAATCGTGCATGGCCTCCTGATCGTCCAACTGTATGAAGAAAATTGCATACATCACAACGAACGATGGGCAGAATGATCGAAACAAGCATGTTGGACAACTGTCGGTAGGGAAGGAATGTTATTTTCAGAGCCGCGTTTTCAACGATTTTACTTCGCAAAATCGT
>JBEIGB010000139.1:0-7421 GCA_040382095.1 Lewinellaceae bacterium | reverse complement strand
CGTCAGGCCGCGCTGGGAATTGGCATCGGAGCCGGTACCGTCGGCAAATTGCAGGGTATAATTCGCCAGCAGGGAAATATTGCCCGTACGACGCAGCTCGTATTCAAAAGAAAAACCTTTTACCGTACCGAAATCGAGGTTGCCGTAGGTCGTGTACTGGCTAATGACCGGTACAGGGAAATAAGTCCGTATCTGGATCATATCGCGCATTTCCCGGTAATAGGCAGATAGCTTGAGCTTGGAAGTCTGTGACAGCTTTTGCTGAAAGCCCACTTCGTAATTGATCGTGCGCTCGGGGCGGAGGTCCGGGTTATTTTTAATAGCGAAAGGGTTGTCGGTGAAATAGAAATAGTCGGCGGCAGTGGCGATGGTGTTACTGGAGGGCCGCTGTACGAGGATATCGTAGTTGGCAAAGAAGTTAGCTTCGCCGGAAATGGGGAAAGAGAAAGCGAGGCGCGGCATGAAATTGAATTGCGGCGCATAATCGCGGAAAGAGATGCTGGGGTCATAATCCCTGGCCTTGATGAAGTTGGAATTGGCCTGTGCCCGGTCGTCGCGATATCTGGGGAATACCAGCCCACCTGTAAAGATGTCGGTAGGGCTGTTGACTGGCGTGCCATTGGGGCGGTACCATTGGTCCCCATCGCGATAAGCCTGAATGGCATTGCCACTGTCGTTGAGATACACTTTATAATCGCTGCCGACACTACCGGGCTTTTCGCCGCCGAAGCGATCGTGATACTCTTCGGCGCCCATGATTTCGTAAAGGGCGTAGGGGTCGCGCAATACACGGGTATTGGCATCGTAGCGGTCCACCCGGAGTCCGAGGCGGAAAATGATGTCGCGGAAAGTGAATTTATCCTGGATATAAGCTGCACTGTAAACCGGTCGGTTGGGCGCAACCGGGAAGGTCCTCACGCCATCCGCATCGGTGGCCGTGAAAAATTCTTCATACGTGCCATTAAAGGGGTTGCCCAGGTAGTCGTAGCCGAAATAACTGATAATCCCCTGGTCGTTGAGTTCTTTGGCAGAGAACATATCCAGGCTCAGGTCTGCGGGGTCCATGCCGTCCACATTGACAAATTGATTGAGCGGCACGTTCAGTTTCTGGCGGATGGCCCGGTAGAAGCGGTTATCCTGGTTTTCGGCGATCGCGACACGCAGCAGGGGCACCCTGCCTGCATTGGGAATCTCTACATAGCCGACGGTATCCGCACCTGGCGCGATACCCTGAATATGATTATTAGCCTGTTGGCGGGCGATCTCCCAGAGGTTGCGCGGTGCGATGACATGGCTGCGGTCAATACGCTGTTCATAGATGAAGCCTACCTGGATATTATGACGGCCACGGTCGGAATTTCCGGGGACGATATCGAAGTTGGCGCGGGCATTGAACGTATAGACATCGCCACGGCCCCTGGAGGCCTGGTTAAAGACCCAACCCACATTGGTGTGGAAGCCCCACGAGTTGTCGAATACATTGGATATAAAGCCATTGGGCGCGATAAAGCCCCCCCTGGAAAGCAGGCTGCGATCATCGAAGAAATCACTCAGGATAAAGGTGCCCACCTGGCCGTTGAGTGCATCGCCCGGTCTGATCCCCAGGGCATTGTTGTAGTTGGCCAGGACAGGATTTCTCTCCCCTGGTTCGTACTTGCGCAGGACCTGGCGATAATCGGTATGGCGCAGGATATTGGTTTGCCGGATCGGATCGAACTGCAGGGAGAAGGTGGGTACCCATTCGATATCGAATTTGCCGACATAGCCATAGTCGAAATAATTAAGCCGATGGCGGTGGTCATAGGATTCGCTCCCCGAGGATTCGGCGCCAAACTGGAGGGTGTAGGAGGCATTTTGGATCAGCCCGGCGCTTTCGCCGCTGCGGGCGCCCCCGATACGGTGCCGGAAGCGGAAAATGCCCCTGCTGGTTCCGCCCACGTTATAGGGATTATTGTGGCTGTTGAGCACCCGCCAGGAAGACCCTGGGGAGAAACGGTTTTCAAAATCCGTATAGGAACCTGTAAAAGAAACATCAATTGCATCGCTGAAGCGTGCATCAATTTTAGCCGTAGCATCCAGCCTTCTGCTTTGGTCAAAAGGGTTGGTCTTGACCACATCCACATCTTCGGCCTCGAGGAAATCGGCGGCAACGAGGAATGACCCTGCCCGGGCGAAGATGGGGTTCGCCTCCAGTTCTTCCAGTTTTTCCGCTTTGATGCGGTAGAGGGGCGTTGCTGCGGGGTCATCATCCACCCGGTAGGTATAGCGCCCGGACAGACGGTAGCCGAGGATGGAGCGCCCTTTACTGTTGCGGAGGATGGGCCCGGAGAGGTTGATACCCGCGAGGCTGTTGCCATAAGGGCTGACGTATGAAGAAGATTCGAGCTCGGCGCCCCCCGAGAAGCGGTCGGAAGGGCCCTTCGTTGTAATCGAAATAATCCCGCCCGTAACATCGCCATACTGGGCCTCTACCCCACCTGTGATGACCTGAAGCTGGTCAATCTCGGATTCCGGGATTAAGTTGCCCTGGATACGGACACCATCAATATAATAATCTGTAGAAGTTGCACGCGAACCCCGTACGGTAATTGCGCCGCCCTCTTCGGCGGAGGCGAGCCCGGCAGCCGTAGCAGCAAGGGCATTGATGTTCCGGGTCGGAAGGTTACGGATACTTTCACTCGTGAGGACCTGCCCGGAAGTTGTATTGTCCTGTTCAATCAGGGGAACACGGTACTCCACCACCTGAACCTCGTTCATGATAATCCCACCTCCGGTTCCGATCTGGATATCTACCCGGTTGACACGGCCGGCGAGGACTTTCACCCCGGCGACCCTTTTGGGCTGGTAGCCTGCGAAAGAGGCTTCCACGTCATAAGTTCCGGGGTCAATATCCGGAAAGTTGAAGTTGCCCTGATCATCCGTTTCGGTACCCGTTACCAGCACGCCGTTCTTGAAAAGGGCGACAGTAGCGAATTCTATAGGCCCTCCGGCGTCCTCGTCCGTCACCTTTCCGGTAAGGGAGGTTTGAGCAGATAGCCCGTTGAGGGCGATAAAAAAGAGTATCCCGGGTAACAGGTATTTGACCATACCGCAATTATTTTGAAGCGCAACGCAATCTTTGGCAAATATTGAAATTTTAGTTCGAATTTGCCCCACCTGTGCCACAAATTCCTGTAGGGTAGTGGGGTAATTCAACGAAAATCCGACAAATCAGGGTATAAAATATTGGATTGCCAGCTCATACCCTTTAAGCCCGAGGCCAGCGATGGTTCCCACACATTTAGGGGCAGGAAAGGAATGATGGCGGAAAGTTTCACGGGCGAAGACATTGGAAATATGGACCTCCACAACCGGTGTACGGACAGCGGCGACCGCATCTGCAATAGCGATTGACGTATGGGTATAAGCCCCCGCATTGAGAATAATACCGTCGAAGCTGAAACCCACCTCATGGATTTTATCAATCAGGGCCCCTTCGTGATTGCTCTGGAAGCAGGTCAGTGCGACTTTGGGATATTTATCCCGCAAGGTTGCGAAGAACCGGTCGAAAGAGACATCGCCGTATTTTTCGGGCTCCCGCACGCCGAGTAGATTGAGGTTGGGGCCATTGATAATGATAATTTGCATGCCCAGATTGTTTAGTTCGCCTGTTCGGATAGGAATTTGATCCTGACCAGCAGGATTTCTTCCATTCGGATATCCTCCTCTTTGAGGGCTTTGAACGCCTTTTCTGCATCGTCCTCATGGGAAGACATGAAGTAGTCGTAGATTTCTTCCCGGGCGTATTCATCAATATTCTCATCGAGGTAGTAGTCAATATTGACACGGGTGCCCGATAAGACAATGGCGTAGAGCTCGTCGAGGAGTTCGTCCATAGAGAGTTGATTGGCGTTGGCGATATCTTCGAGTGGCATCTTCCGGTCAATGGCCTGGATGATATTGATTTTGACTTTAGATTTGTTGGCCATTTGTTTGACCACGAAATCGGTAGGGCGTTCGATATCGTTTTCCGCAACATACTTGCAGATCAGTTCGATGAAAGGCTTGGCATAACGCAGCGCTTTCCCTTTGCTCACACCAGTGATCTTAGTCATATCATCCATCGAAACCGGGTACTGGATTGCCATATCCTCCAGGGATGGATCCTGAAAGATGACGTAAGGCGGGACGCTGAGCCGTTTGGATTCCTGCCTGCGCAAGTCCCGGAGAAGTGCCATGAGCGTTTCGTCAAGCACGGCGGTACGGCCGGATTCTTCCCCGGCATCGGGGAGCATTTTATCGTAATCGTGGTTGAGCGGAATTTGGATCGGGAAGGGTTCGAGGGCAAACGCACGGCCTTTATCGGTCAGCTTGAGGACGCCATAAGTCTCGATATCTTTGAGCAGCAAATCGTTAAGGAGGGCATGACGGAAAACGGAACTCCAGAAATTTTCGTCTTTATCCTTGCCGATACCGAAGCGTTTTTTCTTGGAGAAGCCAAAATCGAGGATTTCTTTTGTCTGATTGCCCAGGATGTAATCAATGACCGTTTTGATCGTATAATTTTCGTCAAGGTCGCCGACAGCTTTTACGGCCTGTTGAATTTCTTTGGTTGCCTCGATTTTTTCTTTAGGGTGACGGCAATTGTCGCATTTATCCATACACTGTGCCTCGTCGTAGGCCTCGCCGAAGTAGTGGAGCAGGAATTTACGGCGGCAGGCGGTCGTTTCTGCATACGCCATCACCTCCTGCATCAGCTGGGTGCTCATTTCGCGTTCTGCAACGGGCTTATCGCGCAGGAATTTTTCCAGCTTGAGCATATCTTTATACGAAAAAAACGCGATACACTTGCCTTCGAGGCCATCCCTGCCTGCGCGGCCGGTTTCCTGATAGTAATTTTCTATGCTTTTAGGCATATCGTAATGGATCACGAAGCGGACGTCCGGCTTGTCAATACCCATTCCAAAAGCGATGGTCGCCACGATCACATCCACCTCCTCCATCAGAAAGTCATCCTGGGTTTTTGAGCGGGTCTTGGCGTCCAGCCCTGCGTGATAAGGCGCTGCTTTGATGTCGTTCACTTGCAGCACTTTTGCGATATCTTCAGCCGATTTGCGGCTCTGTACATAGATGATACCCGATTGACGGGGAGTACTTTTGATAATCTGTACGATTTGTTTGAGGGTCTGTTCCGGCTTTCCTTTAGGGCGGACTTCGTAGTAGTAGAGGTTGTCGCGGTTAAAAGAAGAGAAGTACGTCTGTTCGTTGTGCAGCCCCAGGTTTTTGATAATATCCGCCTGCACTTTTGGCGTTGCCGTTGCTGTGAGGGCGATCAGTGGGGTATGGGGGTTGATCGCGTCCAGCATCGAACGGATCCGCCGGTATTCCGGCCGGAAATCGTGGCCCCATTCCGAAATACAATGCGCTTCGTCCACTGCTACGAAGGAGATATTAACCTGCTTGAAGAATTCGATATTTTCTTCTTTGGTGAGGGTTTCCGGAGCCACATAGAGCAGCTTGGTGTGTTTTTCCGAAATATCCTGTTTGACCTGTTTCATTTGTGCCTTGGTCAGCGAAGAGTTCAGAAAATGCGCTACTTCATCATTTTGGCTATAGCCGCGGATTGAATCTACCTGGTTTTTCATGAGCGCGATGAGCGGGGAAATGACCAGTGCCGTCCCCTCCAACATCAGGGCGGGCAGTTGATAACAAAGCGATTTACCCCCACCGGTGGGCATGATGACGAAGGTATCCAGCCCATTCAGGATACTGTGGATAATCGCCTCTTGATTCCCTTTAAAAGAATCGAACCCAAAGTGTCGGTGCAGCGCTTCCTGCAGAGATTCTTGTTTCACCAACATATCACGAAATCGTTTGAACCAAGTATTTGCCTTAGCTTTGCCCAGGCAATGATGCCGTTTGGCCAATCGGCACAAACAAATCTTTGGCGTCGTAAGAAAGCCTTTCAAGACCGTTCGGTATCTTTTGACCTGGCTCCCCGGAACGGCGCCCTGTTAAAACATACTAAAAGGTAATATACCAAGAATTTTTTGAAAAAGGCGTTTAATTCCTTTTTTCAGTCTAAATTGAACCACAGTCGCAGCAAGCCTGTCATTTTTTTAGACAGTAAAAAATCCTGCAACGCGAATGCAATTAAAACCAACCTGTACAAAAAAGTTGCCCAAAATAGGAAAAAAATGCCCGATAACCAAAAACTTATCTTAAAAACCGCCCGCAGGACACTGGAAATCGAGGCAGAGACGCTATTGCGCCTTCAGAATAGCCTGGATGAAACATTTGTAGCAGTAACCGAAAGGATTTTCCACAGTAGCGGAAGGGTAATCGTTACGGGTATCGGGAAAAGTGCACTGATCGCCCAAAAAATCGTCGCCACCCTTAATTCTACCGGGACCCCTGCAAGTTTCCTGCATGCTGCCGATGCCATCCACGGCGACCTCGGAATGGTCCGGCAGGAGGATATCGTACTCTGCCTTTCAAAAAGCGGGGAAACGCCGGAGATCCGCGTCCTGGTACCGCTGCTCAAATACAGGGGCAACCTCCTCATCGCGATGGTGAGCCGCCGGGATACCTTTCTTGCCAAAAACGCAGATTACATCCTCTTCACCCCGGTTGACCAGGAAGCCGAGCCCAATAATCTCGCACCTACCGCGTCCACCGCTGCACAAATGGCCCTTGGCGATGCCCTTGCCAGTGCCCTGCTGGCCCTGAGGGGCTTCAGCCCACAGGATTTCGCACAATTTCACCCGGGCGGTGCGCTCGGGAAACAACTCTACCTCAGGGTACAAGACCTCTATCCCCTCAACGAAAAACCAATGGTCGCACCTTCCGATTCCCTCCAGGCCACTATCCTCGAGATGACGACGAGGCGCCTCGGCGCCACCGCCGTAGTTGCAGAAGACGGACGCATTCTCGGCGTCGTGACGGATGGAGACTTGCGCCGTATGCTCGAAAAAGGCGGCGACCTCACCCGGCTCAAGGCAAAAGATATCATGGCCCACCATCCCAAAATGATCGCCCCGGAAACCCTCGCGGTCAATGCCCTCAATTTAATGCGCAAACACAGCATCACCCAGTTGCTCGTAGCCGATGCAGCCGGCAGGTACCTCGGCGTGGTGCACCTGCACGATATTGTAAGGGAAGGAATCCTTTAATTATTCTGCCCCCTTCGCCGCCAAAGGACTTTTCGGACAGCCTCACATTTTTACATAACCCCAGAAAATTTCCCGGAGGCCGTCTCAAAGGTCTTTTGGCGGCTTGCGCCGCCAAAGAATATTTTCATGAGACACCGGTTTTGGTGTTTTTTGTTTGGGCAAAAAAAAAAAACGGGGTGTGGGGAAAATTTTTTTTTTGGCCGGGGGGGGGGGGAAAAATGGGAGGTAGCCCGAAAGGGTTTTTTTGGGGGCGGGTTTGAAAATTTTTTT
>JBEIGB010000138.1:0-7506 GCA_040382095.1 Lewinellaceae bacterium | reverse complement strand
TTTTTTTCTATTTTCTTTGGGGCGCCCCCCACCGTTGTTCGTTGCGGTGTTCCGCACTCATATTTATTTTTTTGTTTGTGGCTTTTTTTTTGCTTTTTGTTTCCCCCCAAACCACCCACACCCGCCGCTCTAAAAATATTATTTGGCGGCTTGCGCCGCCAAATGACGTGCCGGAGGCTTTTTACACAACCTCATACTTATGAGACAGCCTATGAAAATAACCTTTGGCGGCTTGCGCCGCCAAAGGTTATTTTACTGCTTTACGCTTTAATTTTTCCTACCGGTGATACAGCGGAGATCTCCCCGCTGGTCTGTGCCGCAATAATCCGGAGGCCGTCAAGGGTGAGGTGGGGGTTGATATGCGCAAATACATCGTGCAATGGATGAAGCACTGCCGAAAGCCCTCCCGTAGCAACAGCTATGTAGTGTGGGCCAGCCTCCAGCCGGATGGCGTCCAGCATGTGCCGCACCAAACCGACGTATCCCCATAATACCCCACTCTGGATCGCATGTACGGTATTTTTGCCGATCGGCGTTGCAGGTAATTCGAGCGGGACTTCCGGCAACTGGGCGGTCTTTTGAAAAAGAGCGTTGATCGCTGTCTTTAGGCCCGGGGCGATTGCCACGCCCAGCACCTCCCGGGTGTGCTTCACCGTAGTAAACGTCAAGGCAGTACCAAAATCTACTATAATACAGTCTTTCTGGTAGATTTCCAGCGCGCCGACCGCATTGGCGACCAGATCCGTACCGATTTCGGATGGCTGCGCGACAATCAGGTCGAGCTCGGGGTACAATGCCGGCCCGACCCGGATCGGCTCAAAGTGAAAAAGCTGTGCGCATAGCTCCGTGAATATCGGGCTCAATGGTGGCACCACACTGCTGATGATTACCCGCCCTATACCCCCCGCACGCAAACCAGCCTCCGATAAATGACCGGCCAACTGCACGCCGTAATATTCAAAAGCGTGCTTATCCGCCTGAAGAGTAGGAAAGCGCCATACGTATTTCCAGCTTTCCCCTTCGTGAATGCCTACGACTACATTGGAATTGCCAATATCAATCGCCATCATCATAGTGGTCGGTTTTATGGAACGCTGCCCCCTTTTTGGTGTATAGCCGTTCCGGTTTTAAAAATATCAACCTTTTTGCGACAAATCAGCTCAGTGGAAAAAAGGGCGGCGTTCCAGCCATAGCACACCGCGTTTTCAACGATTTTACTTCGCAAAATCGTTGAAAACGCGGTGCTGAAAAATTTAATGGTCGCGTTGCCCCAAAAAAGCACCGTAGGCAGACTGTCCGGCAAACCCGAGTGTGCGTGTCCCATCCATTTTATACCTGGACAAAACAAAGACCAAAACTTCCACCGCATTTCGTCAACCATCCTAAATTGTACCGCTAAAACCTCATAAAAGTTTATGATACCACCGAATATTGACGCTGACACCTTTGTTATAAGCAAAAATATCCTAAATTAGCTGAAAAATAAACCTATGGAATTAGATCACCTTTACTATAACCTCAAAAGGAAAGTGGACCACTACAAAGAAGTCCATGAAAATACTCTGGTTTACAGAAACCAATGGAAAGAAGGCGTATGCGACCTGATCGTGAGTAGCCTCGCCAAAATATGCCAGGATGTAGGGCTGGATGCCAAAACTGATGTGCGCAGCGAAATGGAAAATCTGGAGGCTGTGGTACTCACGCTGGGCGATGTCAAAAGCGGCCTTTTTCAAGTAATCGCCCCGGACCTGCAGCGCGACCTGGTCAAGCACAATGGCTCCCTGGTGTACCAACAGCTTTTCAACGGGAAAATTATCGTACTGATTAACTATCCCTTTATCGAATCCTACGGGCAGCCCCGTCCGCCTAAGACCATTTCCATTTATCGCCCGGAAGAACTCCACCCACCCTTCTTCATCCGGCATATCGAGGAAATGCTCCAGGAAATTTCTGCCTGGGAAGATTATGACGATGACGAGCCGACGGCACGCATCGGCTTCAACGTCAATATCGGCGGAGCCAAACAAGAGGCCACAGGGGAAAAGGAATAGGCCTGTTGCCACAAGTAGTGGTCAGCATTGAGGGAAAATGAGCTGTTTTTCGTCCATACGAAGGCTTTTTGAGGAAAAATAGCCGGACTATGTGCCAAAAAAATGCAAAATATGGGCGTAAGAGCGTCCTTTTTAGCCCACGGTGATTTTGTTGCAACAAGTCTAACGACTTTGCCCTTTAAACGCCAGTCGTGGCAGGCTCGGTTTCCATGCTGAAAAGTGCCCGGTGCAGGCAGCGCATTGCTTCGGCCTTATGCGCCGTCGGAAGCAGCAGGGAAATATTGTTGTTGCTTCCTCCATAAGATACCATCCGCAGGGGGAACCCCTCCAATGCAGCGAAGACCTGGCTGCTGATCCTGTCTTTTGCATAAAGGCCGTCCCCGACAATACTAAGGATGGAGTGCCCACGTTCTACCTGAACATCCGCATATTCCATCAAAGCCGCTACAATGGCCTCCAGCCCATCTTCACAGTCTATTGTCACTGAAACAGACACCTCAGAGGTGGTGATCATATCTATCGGCGTCTTATGCTGCTCAAAAATCTCAAAGACCTGCCGGAGAAAACCATACGCATTCAGCATCCGCGCCGAACGGATGCGGATAGCCGTGATGCCGTCTTTCACCGCTAAAGCCGCCACCGCCTGCCCGGAAGGATTGGCGGAAATCAGGGTCCCTGGTGCGTCGGGATAAAAAGTATTCTTTAAGCGGATAGGGATACGTGCCTCCTCTGCAGGGATTACACAGGTAGGGTGCAGGATTTTTGCCCCAAAGTAAGCGAGCTCCGCAGCCTCCCGGTAGGAAACGGCACGCAATGGGCGGGTACCCTGCACCAGCCGTGGGTCGGCATTATGCAAGCCGTCAATATCTGTCCATATCTGAACTTCCCCCGCATGGATAGCCGCTCCGATAATCGTCGCGGTATAATCGCTACCACCCCGCTGCAGATTATCCACCTCTCCCTCCACGTTGCGACAGATATATCCCTGAGTAATAAAACACTCCGGCCCGGGGTTTTGCCGCAATAACCACCCTAATCGCTCCCGAACCCATTCCATATCCGGCTCGCCGTCCGGACCAATGCGCATGAAGCCTAAAGCAGGTAACAGTACCGCTTCGATACCGCAGGATTTTAAATAAATATGGAATAAACGGGTAGAAAGCAGCTCCCCCTGGGCTAAAATGACTTTTTCTTCCCGCAACCCAAAACCCGGTATAAACTGCTGGCCGATCACCGTACAGAAATCCTCCAGCCCGGCTAACCCCTCCGCTTGTAATGAAACGTCCGGAAGCAATGCCGCTATAAAGTCCTGATACTCCTCGCGAAGGCTGTCCAGTACCTCCATCGCATCGGATAAACCCTGCCGGTATAAGTGCCCGGACAAAGCAATCAACTTGTTGGTCGTGCCCGCTACCGCCGATAAAACGACGATCTTGCGCTCCTCCCCACTGATTAGCTCGGCGACTTCCCGCATCCGCGCAGGGCTCCCTACCGAGGTGCCCCCGAATTTCATGATAATCATAAACCGTTTTTTTACCCAAATAATCCTGCTATAGGTATTTGACAAGAAAAAATAAACTTGTTGCGATGAGTCAGCGCAGTGGGAAAAATAGCCATTTTACCATGTGCTGATCCCATTGCAACAAGTCTATTTATAAAAGTAAGCCTGTCTCATAAGTACGGAGTTGTGTAAAAAGACTCCGACATGTCATTGGTGGCTTGCGCCGCGAATGAGTATTTTTTTGGAGCGCCGTTTTACTGATTTTGCTTCGTAAAATCAGTAAAACGGCGCTCCAAAAAATTCGAGGCTGCCTCACGAGTCCTGAGGTTGTGTGAAAAGTATTTGGCGGCTGACGCCGCCAAATGAAGGCCTCCGGCCTTTTACACAACCCCAGAATATTTTTTTAATGCCGCCACAGGCGGCGGAATGCGAAATACTCTTACACAACCTCATTTTTTTACATAACCCCACTACTTATGCTACGGCTATCAGACTTTTACCAAAAACACTGCACCAAAAATATGGCCATCAAAAAAAGCAGGCAATTTTTTGGGCAAATTGTTCAAAAATGAACATTTTTGTTAAATTTTAAACAAAATGATCAAAATTGCTGCGATCACCGGGCAATTGCTGGCCAAATCCCCTTTTATTTCGGAGGCTTTGGAAGAAGGGCTGATCAATATTTCAGCGCTGGCACGCAAGCTCCAGCCGGAGGTATCAGCGATGGCTGGCCGGCCGATAAAAATGGGTGCGGTTGCTATGGCCATACAGCGCATGACACCGGTCACCGGAGGATATCCCAACCGCGCATTAAAGCTGTTTTTCAAAAAACTCCAGGATATCAGCCTCCGGGCAGACCTCCTCGACTATACTTTTGAAAACTCTGCCACATTGCCCCAATGCCAGGCATTACTACTTGGGGAAATCAGCCGGCAACCACGGGCCTTTTATTCTGTATCCAGGGGCATTGCCGAGACGACCCTTTTGATCAGCAAGGACTTTGAGTATAGTGTGGAAAAGGTGTTCCAGAACGAAAAGCTGATCTCCAGGCTCGCGCAACTCAGTGCCCTGAGCCTGATGTTGCCGGCAGAAAACCGCATCCTGTCAGGAGTCTATTACCTCATCCTGCGACAGCTTGCCTGGAATGGCATCAACGTCGTAGAGGTCGTCTCTACCAGCAACGAGTTCACGATTGTCGTAAAAGAAAGCGATACCCAGGCCGCTTTCGCAGCTTTGATGCAGTTAAAAAACTAAACTTGTCACGATGCAACCGCAATACAGCGATAATAGACCGGAGGGAGTCATCGAAGGGTCAAAAAGGCGCTTTAACCCGTAAAGACCTGTCACCACAGGCCCGCCGGACAGCACTCAGGACGGCCTGTCCAGCGTAAGTGGCTCTTTCCTGCCCCGGCCAAAAACGAAGCGGGAATTGATGAAGAATACCCCGCTGAGCAACAGAAATGCCGCCAATATGGATTGAACCCCATGCTGCTCGCCATTGAAAGCCCAGCCGAGCGACATCGCCACTACAGGATTAACATAATTGCTCGTGGCAACTTTTTCCGGCGAGACGCGAAACAACAGATAATTGAAGGCCGAATATGCCAGGATAGAACCAGCAAAAATAAGATATCCATACGACAACCAGGCGCGCGCACCCACCTTCTGCACATCGAACCCCTCCTGCTCGCCGCTGACTGCCCCCAAAAGCAACAGTGATACCCCGCCGCCTATCATCTGGACCGCAGCAGATTGTAGCCCCGATTTTGGCAATTCGATTTTCGTCACATAGATAGAGGCAAATGCCCAGGAGAAAATCGCTACAGTAATCGCTAAAACCCCAAACAACGTCTCCCGGTCGCCGGTGACCTTCGGCTGCCCAACCAACAAAACCATGCCGATTACCCCGACTGCGACGCCCAGGATGCTGTTCCATCCAGGCACCTGGCCTCGCCAGACCCATACCATCATCACGATGACAAGAGGCTCAAAAGCGACAAATAATGCGACCAGACCAGTATCGATATATTGCTCGGACCACACGACCAGCCCAGTACCCAGAGCAAGGAACAAGAAACCGGCAAGCAACCCGTTTTTCCATTGCAGCACCGTGGGCATAGCCCCCCCAGATATCGAAGCATACACGAACAAAATCCCCCCTGCGATCATAAACCGCGAGCCCGACATCAGAAACGGGGGGATTTCCTGAATAGCAAAATAATTGACCAGATAGGTCGAACCCCAAATAATATAAATAGCGGCAAATGCGGCAACCAGTGCAATCTGCCCGCGTGAATCCTTGGTCATGGCAATAAATTTGCAGCACAAAGCTAAGGTTTCTTCTGTTGCCGCAGACGCTTTTTTCAGACGTCTGGTTTGTTCGGATTTATGGTAGGGCGGGCCTCGCTTCAACAGAAAAATGCCGGAAATCTTTCTTTTCCGCATGGCAAATGAGCTGGGCGACATCCCGTGCGGATAGCAATACCCCTGGCAGGCCTCCACCAATCGCGATCCATTGGCCGCACATATAAAATTGCCCAAGTTTTGGCAGCGTATGCGGCAGGGATTTCAGCCCGGTCTTCGGATCATGGACCCAGCCCTCAAAACTACCCTGCCAATTGTTGGTAAACCCAATGATCGTTCCCGGAGTGGCGATGTCAATCATTTCAACGTGCGCCGCAAAATCCCCGAAACGCTTGTCCAGCGCATGAATAACTGCCTGGGAAATCCGCTTTTTCTCCGACATATATTTTTCAGGATCCGCCCCCTGAAGCTTTTGCCAATGCCTGTAGTTTGCCGTACGAATCCCAATACTGACCAGTGTTTTGCCGCCAGGGGCAAGGGATGGATCAAAATGATGCACCCGCACGGACAGGTCGTCAATGATTGTTTCCGGATCAATGATCAGCGTACCCTCGATCGGAAACAGGATATGAGCAGGTAGCCCGGACAGGTCGCGCCGGACGCCCAGGGCAATATAGAACATGGACGGGAAGGCCTGATGCGCTTTATAAAACTTTTCAAAGGTTTTACTGGTGTACGCCCCTTTTAAAAAGTCAAAGAGCGTCGCATGGCCGTCGGCAGCAGAAACGATGTAATCGCCAAATACCTGCCGGCCATCCTCCAGTTCGACACCTGTCGCCTTGTCGTCTTGAACGACGATACCCGTCACTTTGTGCTGGAAATGGATACTTCCCCCCAGACTCTGGAAGCGGTCGAGGATGCGATGCGTAAAAGCGACGGCCCCTCCTTTAGGATACCCTGCTTTTCCCGCGCCCATCCAGGACAGCATCAGCAGGGAAAAAATAGCGGACGAACGCGATTCAGAAAGGTTGAGCACGACCTTCTGCAGGAGCGGATTGGAAAATTCAGCAGCGTAATCCTCCAGGCTGACCGCAGAAAAACGCTCGATGACTGGTAAAAATGGCATCGTACGTCCGTATTCCCTGACGCGCTCCCAGAAACTGGTCAATTCCGGGGGTTTTTCGTGGGCATCTTCGTAATCTGCGAGGTTCCGCAGCGCACCAATCAGTTCATCAATGGCCGTTGCATCTTCCGGGGCCTGTTCCAGCAGTTCTTTTTCAAGCCGGTCAGGATTTGTAAAAACACGGATCATCTTGCCCCTGGAATCTTCTACCCGCAGGTATTCCTCCACCGGCCAGTACCCGATTTCGTGCATTGGAGCGAGTTCGTTCCATTTCTCATACAGTGTACTTCCCGGGCCTGCCCCCACCAGTAAATGGGCGCACAAATCTATGGTATAATCCCCGCGCTGCCACGCATTACAAACCCCACCGGCCACCCGGTTCATTTCAAAGACTTCGACATCGAAGTCGTTCATCGCCAAATATGCACCGGCAGATAAGCCCGCTACACCACCTCCGATAATCAAGACTTTTTTTCTCATGACAACTCCTTTTTTTTAAGCTTGGGCTGTGTGAAAAGTATTTTGCC
>JBEIGB010000137.1:0-7728 GCA_040382095.1 Lewinellaceae bacterium | reverse complement strand
ATTGATTTTGCTTCGCAAAATCAATGAAAACGGCGCACTGAAATATTATTTGGCGGCGCAAGCCGCCAAAGGGACTTATGAGACAGCCTCTAAACGCCGGGGGCTTTTTACATAACCCTGGAAAGTGTGCGGGCCTATTTTTTTTGTTTTGCCTCTACGGCGGCATGTGCAGCGGCAAGCCGTGCAATCGGCACACGGAAAGGCGAGCAGCTCACATAGTTCATGCCGATACGGTGGCAAAACTTGACGCTCTCGGGGTCGCCGCCGTGCTCGCCGCAAATTCCGACTTCGAGGTGTGCACGTGTCTTGCGCCCGCGTTCGATGCCAAAAGAGATCAATTCACCTACGCCCTCCTGATCAATCGTCTGGAAGGGGTCGTCTTGTAGGATTTTCTGTTCGAGGTAATTGGGCAGGAAGCCACCGATATCGTCGCGGCTGAAGCCAAAGCTCATCTGGGTGAGGTCATTGGTACCGAAACTGAAGAACTCGGCTTCCTCTGCCATTTTACCCGCCTGAAGGGCGGCACGCGGGATTTCGATCATCGTACCAAACATGAAGGGGATTTTTTCCAGGCCGAAATGTGCCTTAACAGCGGCATAGACCTTTTCCACCAGTAGCTTTTGGTGCTTTAGCTCGTTGACTGTACAAGTTACGGGAATCATGATTTCGGGGAAGGGTTTCTTACCAGCTTGGAGCAGCTCTGCCGATGCACTCAGGATAGCGCGCACCTGTGTTTCTGTAATTTCGGGATAACTGATTCCCAGACGTACACCGCGATGGCCGAGCATGGGGTTATTTTCGTGCAGTTCAAGCACCCTCCGTTTGAGTACGCTCACCCGGACACCCAATTCCTTGGCAAGTTGCTGAAGCTTTTCGCGGTCGTGGGGCACAAACTCGTGCAGCGGTGGGTCGAGGAGACGGATCGTCACCGGAAACCCATCCATGACCTCCAGAGTGGATTTTATATCCTTTTTGATGAAGGCATACAGCTCGTCGAGTGCTTCCCTACGCTCTTCCGGCGTCTTGCTGACAATCATTTTCCGAAGACGGAAGAGCGGGTCATCGCTACCTTCCCCATAGAACATGTGTTCTGTGCGGAACAAGCCAATTCCCTCTGCTCCGAATTCGAGGGCCTGGCGAGCATCCTTGGGCGTATCTGCATTGGCCCTCACATGGAGGGTCTTGGCGTTGTCCACCAATTTCATGAGGTTCCCGTAAGCTTCGTTTTCGTTGAGGTCAACGCTGCTGAGCTGTAGGGAGCCGTTATACACCAGGCCTTTGGTGCCGTTGAGCGTAATCCAGTCGCCTTCGTGGATATGCGTACCATCTTTAGCCCGGAAGGATTTATGATCGTCGGCAATCTGAATGTCATTACAGCCGACGATACAACACTTACCCCAGCCCCGGGCTACCAGGGCGGCGTGAGAAGTCATACCTCCTTTCGTTGTCAATATCGCCTGGGATTTGTGCATACCGTCCACGTCTTCGGGGGAGGTTTCCTCGCGCACCAGAATGACCTTTTCACCCTTAGCCGCCCATTCTACCGCATCTTCAGAAGAAAACACTACCCGGCCTTTTGCCCCACCAGGGCCGGCAGGAAGGCCTTTTGCAACTGCGGGATACAGTTGTTCCTCGCGGGGGTCCACCATCGGCAGCAGTAACTCCACCAACTGCCCGGGAGCGACCCGCGTGATGGCCGTATCCGCATCAATCAGCCCTTCGCGGTACATCTCGGTCGCCATACGCACTGCAGCAACCCCGTTGCGTTTTCCAACGCGGCACTGCAACATATACAATTTTCCCCTTTCGATTGTAAACTCGATATCCTGCATATCCTTATAATGGGCTTCCAGGCGCTTTTGGTAGCCGTAAAGTTCCTGGTAAAGCTCCGGCATAAGATACTCGAGCGAAGGCAGGTGACGGCTCTGGTCGTTTTTGGAGTATTCATTGACAGGCGCGGGTGTCCGGATACCGGCCACCACGTCTTCACCTTGTGCATTAACCAGAAACTCCCCGTAGAATTGATTTTCCCCGGTACCTGGATTACGGGTAAAAGCTACCCCGGTAGCCGAATCGTCCCCCATATTGCCAAATACCATCGCCTGTACATTTACAGCCGTCCCCCACTCGTGTGGGATTTTCTCGATTCGGCGATATTCCACTGCACGCTTTCCGTTCCAGGAAGCAAAAACAGCGCCGATACTGCCCCAGAGCTGTTCCATCGGATCTTCAGGAAAAGCGGCGCCCAGGATTCCCCGGACTTTTGATTTGAAAACGGCTACCAGGTCTTTCAAATCCTCAACCGTGAGGTCGGTATCGCTTTTGTAACCATTTTCGTGCTTGACTTTTTCAAGAATTTCATCCAGCACCTTGCGGATACCCTTGCCATTCGCAGGTTCGAAGCCATTGGATTTTTCCATCACCACATCCGCATACATCATAATCAGACGACGATAAGCGTCATAAGCAAAACGCTCGTTGTTTGTCAGTGCTACCAGGCCTGGCAGCGTTTTCTCAGTAAGCCCGATATTTAGAACCGTCTCCATCATACCGGGCATGGAGCGGCGTGCACCAGAGCGAACAGAGACCAGCAGGGGATTTTGCTCGTCGCCAAATCTTTTCCCGGTAAGCCGCTCGACCTGTTCCAGTGCTTGTGCAACCTGCTGTTTAAGCTCTGAGGGATAATGCCTGCTATGCTCGTAAAAATGGGTGCACACCGCCGTAGTAATCGTAAATCCCGGGGGAACAGGCAGCAGAAGATCAGGATGGCCGGCCATCTCGGCAAGGTTGGCGCCTTTTCCCCCTAAAAGATTCTTCATGGATTCATTTCCATCCGCTTTTCCTCCGCCAAAGGAATAAACGAATTTGATTGTAGGTGTGGGTACTGCCATAATATATTGAATTTTCGCGCAAGGTAAGCCGGTCAAAAATTGGTTGCTATGCCATTTGTCATCCCCCCGGAATGATCTGTATCATCCCTTAACCGCAGCAATGGAATACACCATAGGAATCTTATCTTCGAGATGGGCAATCCTGAATTTGCCGGGTGCATATTCGAAGGTATGCCGGAAGCAATCATACGGCGAGTAATCGTATTCCTCCAAATGCCGGAGCTGTAACCCATGTTTAAGCAGACTATTGACGACTTCGCCAATGCTGTGGTTCCAGCAAACATACTCCTGGGTAATTGGCGCGTTGCGGTCGGCATACGTACCATTTTCCGATTCAATCAGTGCACCAGAATTGAAATAGCAATAACCTACTTCCCGGAAATCATCATCAAACATCCACACAACAGGATGGAATTCAACGAAAACGAAAATCCCTCCAGGTTTGAGGAAACGGGAAATCACCCCTGCCCATTGCCCCAGGTCCGGCAACCAGCTAATGACCCCATAGCTGGTAAACACGATATCGAAATCGTCCTCCAGGTAGGCGGGAAGTGCATAAACATCACAACAGATAAACTGCACTTCCTCCCCTGCCGCTGTAGCGAGTGCCTTCGCCGCAGCAATGGATGCATCAGAAAGATCTACCCCTGTAACCTTCGCGCCCAGCCTCGCCATAGATATACTGTCTTGTCCGAAGTGGCACTGCAGATGCAATATCTTCTTTCCGGAAATATCCCCCAAAAGACCAAGTTCGATGGATTTCAAAGAGGAATTGCCTTTTAGAAACCCTTCCACATCATAAAAATCAGATTTTAGATGGGCTTCCACCCGGTTATTCCACGATAGCCGGTTTTTTTCGATGTAGTCTGCTCCGTCCTGCATGATTTTCCCGATTTAATTAATATGTTCCCTTTTCCGCTGTGCGACCAGGAAGTCCTGCCCAAATGAAAGTTTCTTCGCAAGCGGGGAATCAGGTACGATGACCCTCCAGAAAGGGGTCAAATTCTCCAGCGATTGCGTTTCCAGGTACTGTTCGTATGCCGCTTCTGCAACGATACGCAGAAAAATACCTGTGGTCAATGGGCAGGTATATTCTGCGCCGTACTCCAGGGCAAGATCATTGCGCATGGTCTTTACACCCACTTGCTTACCCTCCGGGATATTTCGGATGTACGCGTCAATGATTTCCGGTGTTGCGATGAACATCAGCCCACCTTCCGGGATATCCGAAAAGGCAAAATCAATCCGCTTCGTCTGGGGTGGCTTCGAATGGTGCAGTTTTTCCTGCCACGTCTTTTTCTGTGCCATAGCGCAATAATTTATTAGTCATTTCAACCTCGAATTATTATACTCATTACGACACGATCACCCCGGGCTAAAAAATGCTCTTTTCCACCCGCAAGATGCCTTTTTCCGGTCACATAGCCCGGCTATTTTCCTTGAAAAAGCCTTTGTGTGGAAGCACAAGAGCTCATTTTCCTGCCGCGCCGACCTATCATCACAACAAGTCTTTTATCTAACGTATTCATAAACCGATTTATTGCGATATGGCGATTCAATCTTATATCGGATATTTTTCCCCTTCGCCCCCCTGCCGCTAAGCATCTAATCTTTACCTTTGCCCCCTGTTTTATTAAAAATCAATTACATGGCTCAAAAAACCCTGGCAACCGCGATGCTTGCCTTATGGTGCGCTATCGCCCTGCCGGCACAGGATGCGCCGTTATCCCTCCATATCCGAAAAGCCGAATCTACCATCCGTCTCGACGGTCACCTCGACGACGCCCCGTGGAAAGCAGCAATGGCCGCAGTAGATTTCGAGCAAATCTTCCCGTTTGATACCTCAAAAGCACAGCACAAAACAGAAGTCCGCGTCACTTTTGACCACCTTTTCCTATACGTTGGGGCCAGGGTATATCAACAGCGTAAAGATTACATCATTAGCTCTTTAAAGCGGGATTTTGATGGGGAAGCCAGTGATGGGTTCTTCGTGCTTATTGACCCGTTCCAGGACAAACTCAACGGGTTTTTCTTTGAAATTTCCCCGTTCAACGTTCAGGGAGAAGGGCTAATTGACAATGGCAGTAATATCTCAACCGACTGGGACAATAAGTGGTATTCCCAGGTCAGCAACCACGAAGAATACTGGGAGGTAGAAATGGCCATACCTTTCAAGACCCTGCGTTACAAGCTCCAGGATGGCCAGAATGTATGGCGCATCAATTTCCTTCGAAATGCCCTGAAAGCTAACGAAATCTCCGCATGGTCGAGGGTCCCCCGGCAATTTGACGCTTCCAACCTCGCCTATACCGGCCTTTTGGTCTGGGACGACCGGCCACCGCAACCAGGCCTTAACCTTTCCCTCATTCCTTATATAAGTGCCCGTAGTGAGCGTGACTTCGAGCTCCGTCTCCCCGGTGAGTCCGCTGCCCAGTTGGGAGGGGATGCCAAAATCGCCCTGACACCTTCCCTCAACCTCGACCTGACCTTCAACCCTGATTTTTCACAGGTTGAAGTGGACCGTCAGATTACTAATCTCAGTCGGTTTGAGCTTTTTTTTCCCGAGCGCAGACAGTTTTTCCTGGAAAACGAAGACCTCTTCAGCCGGTTTGGCTTTCCGGACACCCGCCCCTTCTTCAGCCGGCGCATCGGTATTGCCAACGGCCTTGTGCGCAAAATCACTACAGATGGCAGCCCTATCGAAGTACGCCGCAACCTCAACGTACCAATTGTGGCCGGTATGCGCCTGAGCGGCAAACTCGATAAAAACTGGCGACTTGGACTGCTGAATATGCATACCGGACAGCAGCGGGATATTGGCCTCAACCCTGCCAATTATACTGTTGGCGTATTGCAGCGCAAAGTCTTCGACCGGTCCGTTCTCGGTGCTGTTTTTGTAAACAAAGAAAATTTTATCGAAAACCCCAACGGCAGGTTCACGCACGACAAATCCAATTATAACCGGGTAGCAGGGCTCGAATTCAACTTTAACTCGAAAGACAACAAGTGGGAATCCGAGGCTTACTACCATCGCTCCTTCTCCCCTGGTAGTGATAAAGGGGCAAATTCGGCCGCGTTATACGTCGGCTATAATACCCTGCGCTGGTTTGCCATGTTCGCCCAGCAGTATGTCGGGGATAACTACCGCGCAGATGTGGGCTTTGTACCGCGCAGGGGGTTTTATTCCCTCTACAGCAATATCCGGCATTCCATTTTTCCCCGCAAGCCAGCTATCGGGGGCTTGCTCCAATCCTGGGGTCTGGGCATGGAAACCGGAATCGTTTATAATACCGTCCCTTCGTTTCAATTGGCCGACCGCAACCATCAGCCGTTCTTTTTCATTCAGCTCGCCGGCCAGCGCGAATTCAGATTAAACCTCCAACATGACTTCGTTTACCTGTTCTTCCCCTTTGACCCCACGAATTCCGGAGGGAAGGTACTGCCCGAAGGCTCCCGCTACGGCTTTACCGCCGCCGGGATGCGTTACCAGTCCGATTATCGAAAAGCCCTATCCTATGAACTGGGCCTAAACGCCGGCGAATATTTCAACGGAAATATCCTCCAAGCCAATTTTAGCCTGAATTACCGCTGGCAGCCTTATGGCATGCTCGCCATGAGCGTCAACTACAACGATATCCAACTGCCTTCGCCTTTTAACAGTAGTGCATTCTGGCTTATAGGCCCCCGGGCCGAGCTCTCCCTGTCGAGGACCCTCTTCTTAAGTACCTTCCTCCAGTACAACACCCAGGCGAATAACGTCAATGTGAATACCCGTTTACAGTGGAGGTTCCGTCCCGTTTCCGACCTCTTCCTGGTCTATACCGATAATTATTTCAGCGAACAATTCTTTACCTCCCCAATGGTCAAAAACCGCGCGCTCGTTTTTAAAATTACCTACTGGCTCAATGTCTGATTATCAAACCAAAAAACCGATTCTCATTGTTTCTTTTTAAAAAAAACTTATGAATCCAAAAACAATCCTGAGCACACTCCTCCTCCTTCTGGCAATCAGCACGAGTCTATTAGCCAAAGGTAACCTCCAGGGCGCCTGGAGCCGGTCCGCACAGGGCCAGAACGGCGAGATGATCAAAGAAGTCCTGCTCTTTAGCGGGGACTTTTTTTCCTGGACGGCCTTTTCGGAAAAGACCGGCGCATTTATCGAAACGCGTGGTGGTATTTTTTCTATGGGCAATGGCCAACTACTGCTGAAGTATGAATTCTACTCTGCCGACTCGACCAAAGTGGGCGCTGAAGAAACCTGGGAATGGTCTTCAGGGCAAAACGGACTGAATCTATCGAAAGACGGGGTAAAAAAAGAAGCTTGGAAATCCCTTGAAGAGAGCCAGCCAACAGATCTCTCCGGTGTATGGCTCATGGGCGGCCGGGTACGCAACGGCGAAACGACCCGCCGCGAAGTCAACGTACCGCGAAAAACCATGAAAATCCTCACCGGCACCCGTTTCCAATGGATCGCGTATAATACCGAGACCCGCCAGTTCCTCGGAACAGGTGGTGGCTCCTATACTGCGGTGAATGGGAAATATGTCGAAAATCTGGAATTTTTCTCCCGCGACAACCAGCGGGTCGGTATGCAACTCGAATTTTCTTTCGATACAGCCAGCGGAGAATGGCACCATACCGGAAAAAGCTCTGTGGGAGAAGCCATGCATGAAATATGGGTGCGCCGGGTGCAGCAATGAAACCGTCATAAATCATGCCCCATGAAAAAAAGACGGGGGTTGTGTAAAAAGCCTCCGTTACATCCTTTGGCGGCTTACGCCGCCAAATAATATTTTTTCAGAGCCGCGTTTTCAACGATTTTGCGAAGCAAAATCGT
>JBEIGB010000136.1:0-7874 GCA_040382095.1 Lewinellaceae bacterium | reverse complement strand
CCCTCCATCCCTCTATCTCTCCTCTCACACTCAAACCCCTTTATTTTTTGCCTCATCCCCTGACCACCCCCCCAACCCCACCCACACCCCCCCCCCCCCCCCCCGCCTCTGAAAAAATATTACTACACCACCTTAGAATGCCAACGATACCGCCGCGGGTTATCCAGGAAATTATATAAACGAAAAAGGCCGTTCCCAGGCGTTAATCAGCGTGTCATAAAAAATCAGCGTGTTAAAATACTTTCCGAAAGTATTCGGGAAAATATTTTTTGATTAATTTTATCCGAACGGGTAAAATTAATCAAAAACGATCCATCCGATGGATATCTCCACAGAAGAAAAAATATTGGAAGCTGCCCGGGAGCTATTTGCGGAAAAGGGGTATTCGGGCGTAAGGATGCGGGAGATCGCCGCGAAAGCAGGTATCAATAAAGGCCTGCTACACTATTATTTTCGGAATAAAGAGGCCTTGTTTATCTCCATTTTCAAGGAATCCTTCGCCAAATTCTCCAGGAAGCTCAATGAAATTATGGCTTCCGAACAAAACCTGCCGGAAAAAATAGATACCATCGTGGAGGAATACATGTCCCTGCTGATTGCCAATCCAAACCTGCCGGGATTTATCGTCTCCGAATTGCATACCAATACCCTGGAGTTTGTCGGAGAAATTATGTCCCTTCCCGATCGTCCCGACCCCTCGCTACTGGTCATGCAACTCCATCTGGAAGCCCAAATGGGGCGGATTCGTCCGAATGACCCCTTCCACACTGTACTCCATATCCTGTCCATGTGCGCCTTTCCGTTTATTGCAAAGCCCATTTTTCAGCGTATTGCCAGGCTCGACGACGAAGCCTACCTGCAACTCATGCAACAGCGAAAAGCCGCCATCAAGCATTTTATCCGCAATGCCCTGATTCCTGTTCAATAAACATGCCGCCCTCATGAAGCGATTTTGGCTTTCTCTCCTGGCACTTGCCCTCCTTTCCAAAGGATTTACCCAAAAAGCTAATATTTTGTATCTGGAAGACTGTTATCAAGCAGCCAGAAAAAATGCGGAAATCGCCAGGCGCCCAGACCTCTATCGCCAGCAAAGCCAGGTGCGCACCGCATCGTTCGCATCTTCCGGAAAACCCTCTGTCAACCTCAATGCCAGAGCGAGCCTGCAGACAGAAAACGTGGACCTCGGCATAGAATCTCCTTTGTTCAGCTCGCCAGACCTACCCCTGGCACAATACAGGATTTCCCTCGACGGCACCTACTCCCTTTACGACGGTGGATTGAAAAAGGCGCAAATCGTTCACGAACAGGCCACTTTGCAGGTCCAGACCCAGTCTGTAGCAGTGGAGCTGCATCGCCTGTGTATGAAGATCAACAGGCCCTTCTTCGCAATCCTGCTGCTGCGCCAGCACGTGAAAATCCTCGATGCCGCCCGCGATGACCTCCTCAACCGCAGCAGGGCCCTCGAGGGAGCAGTCAAAGCAGGAGCCAGGCCTCCGGGCGATATCGAGCGCCTTCAGCTACAAATCCTGAAAATCGAAGGGGAATCAGAAAAGACCCGGTTCGAAATCAGCGGATGGCTCAGCGCCCTGGAAGCCCTCACTGGTGAAAAATATGCCGGGAGCATCGTCCTGCTCGCACCTGAACCCCCCGACAGCATCTGGCTAACCACCTCCAAACGCCCGGAATTATCGCTCTTTCAACTCCAGCAGCAACAGGTGCTCGCTTCCCGTACCCTCGCCGAAATACAGAATAAACCCCGGGTCGCCGCTTTTCTCCAGGCAGGCATAGGCTACCCCAACCCCCTCAATTTCTTCGAAGACCAGCTCAGCCCTTTTGCCGTCGGCGGCCTGCAGCTCACCTGGAAAATCACCGGACGCGAACAAACCCAACGCGATCAAACCCTTCTGGACATTCAGGCCCGAATCGTCGAAAATCAAAAAGCACAATTCATTCAGCAAGTCAATGCATACGATGGCAAATTCCGCGAGGATTATCTCGCAATCAAAGCCATAATCCGCAATCATGAAGCTATTGCCCTGCAGCAGGAGCATATCCGGCAGCAGAGCGCTGCCCAGTTAGCGCTGGGCGTACTCAGTATGCCCGATTACCTGGCGGATGTTCATTCCGCCTTGCAAACCACACTACAGCTTGAAACCTACCGTATCCAACTCAGGCAATTATATGCAGATTATCTAACCAATAAAGGAATTTTCTAAAATGAAAAATACCCTCCCGCTTTGGCCGCTTGCCATGGCCTTACTCGTGCAGAGCTGTGCCGAAAAGACCCCCTTATCGGATGCCTATGGGAATTTTGAAGCACGCGAAGTAAACGTTGCCGCCGAGCTGACCGGAAAACTACTCCAGCTGAATATCGAGGAGGGACAGGTCCTGGAAGCAGGCCAAGCCGTCGGGCTTGTAGATACCCTGCCACTACACCTCCGCAGACTACAGCTCCTGGCCACCATCGCTGCCTTTCAGCAAAAGACCCAGGATGCCACGCCCCAGATCGCCGTACTCCAGGCACAAGAACAAAACCTTTCACGCGAAATCCTGCGTACCAATGCCCTGCTCCAAAGCCAGGCCGCAGCACCCAGGCAACTCGACGACCTCAACGCTCAGCTCCAAATCGTCCACCAGCAAATCCTTGCTGCCAAAAGCCAGGAAAATACCGCCAATCGCAGTATCCTCTCAGAAATCGCCCCACTGAAAGCCCAGGTCCGTCAGGTGGAAGACCAAATTGCCCGCTGCTACCTCAGGAATCCGGTGCCCGGCACTGTACTCGCAAAACTCGCCGAAGCCACCGAAGTCGCCGTCGCCGGCAAACCAATCTATAAAATCGCAGACCTGCAACAGATGACCCTTCGTGCGTACATCAGCGGCGAACAACTCCCGGAAATTAAAATTGGTCAAATGGTCAACGTGTTGATTGATGAATCCAAAGATTCCAATCGCACCCTCAACGGCCGGATCACCTGGATAGCCGACCAGGCAGAGTTCACTCCCCGCACCGTGCAAACCAAAGCCGAACGCGTCAATCTGGTATATGCGATCAAAATCCTCGTCAGCAACGATGGTTCCATCAAAATCGGAATGCCCGGGGAAGTGATCTTTCTTTAATCCCTCCCATAATACTAAAAATCTAAAACGCATGTACGGAATTGAAGCGGATGCCCTCTATAAAAACTATAATGGTGCAAATGCACTGGACGGGGTCTCGGTCACCGTACCCCACGGCCAGCTCTTTGGCCTTATCGGTCCGGATGGAGCCGGCAAGACCAGCCTCATCCGCATCTTCACCACGCTGCTGCTCCCAGATGCTGGTAAAGCCCGCGTAGAAGGCTTCGATACCCAACGGGATTATGCTCAAATCCGAAGTGTAATCGGCTATATGCCCGGAAAATTTTCGCTTTACGAAGACCTCAGCGTGGAAGAAAACCTGCATTTTTTTGCGCGGCTCTTCGGAACCCGTATCGAGGATAATTTCGCCATGATCCGGGATATCTACCTTCAGATTGAGCCCTTCAGAAAACGCAGGGCTGGTAAACTGTCGGGGGGAATGAAACAAAAACTTGCCTTATGCTGCGCCTTGATTCACCGCCCAAAGGTACTGCTGCTCGATGAACCAACCACAGGCGTTGACCCCGTCTCGCGAAAAGAATTCTGGGATATCCTGGGCCGATTGAAATCTCAGGGCATCACCATTCTCGTAGCAACCCCTTACATGGACGAAGCGGCCCGCTGCGACCAGATTGCCCTGATGCACAAGGGGCGCATACTGGAAAGTGCCCCGCCAGCAGCCATCATTGCCGCATGGAAGAGGCCCTTGATTGCCATACGCAGTGGCGCACCACACAGCCTGCTGCACGCGTTGAGACGCCAACCCTGGACCCACAGCGTCTATTCCTTTGGCTATGCCCTCCACCTCACCCTTACGCACCTCATGAAACCTTCCGAAATCACCGATATTTTGTATGCCGAAGGCTTTAACGACCTCGAAGTGGAAAAAATCGAACCCTCCATCGAAGATTGCTTCATGGAATTGATTCGGACTCCGGAATTTCCCGCACCTGAATAAAATCTTGCACATGCCACACGCCATCCACACAGAAGCCCTCACCAAGCGGTTCGGCAATTTCACCGCAGTAAACGGGATTACCTTTGATGTAATGGAAGGGGAAATCTTCGGTTTCCTCGGAGCTAACGGAGCAGGGAAAACTACGGCAATCAAAATGCTCACCGGGCTTTCAATGCCTAGTTCCGGCATTGCAGAAGTCGGCGGCTTCGACGTCTGTCGCCATGCCGAGCAGGTCAAGCGCAATATCGGATATATGAGCCAGCGCTTTTCCCTCTATGACGACCTCACCGTTGCCGAAAACATCGAATTCTATGGTGGGATCTATGGTCTGGGGTTCAGGGAAATCAGGCAGAAACGGAATGCCCTCCTGGCCGAGCTCACCCTCGAAGCCGTACAAAATACCCTGGTGCGCTCCCTGCCTCTGGGATGGAAGCAGCGCCTCGCTTTCTCTATCGCCATTCTCCATAAGCCCCGTATTGTATTCCTCGACGAGCCCACCTCCGGCGTGGATCCCATTACGCGTCGCCAATTCTGGGAAACCATCAGCGATACCGCATCCACAGGCATTACCTTTTTCGTCACTACACATTATATGGACGAGGCCGAGTACTGCAACAGGATTTCGATCATGTCAGAGGGCCGGATTGTTGCCCTTGACCGTCCGGCTGCCCTCAAAGCACAATTTCAGGCAACATCTACCGAGGATATTTTTCTGCAGATCGCCCGGGGCAAAAAAGAAAAACCATGAGGCAAACTGGTATCATTATTTTGAAAGAATTCTTCCATATCCTACGGGATGGCCGCACCTTGCTCATGCTTTTCGGACTACCTGTCGTCCAGATTCTCCTTTTTGGCTTTGCCATCACCACTGATGTTGTAAATACCCGCATCGCAATCGTGGACCCTTCCCCCGACCCCGTCAGTGGGGAGATACGGCAGCGTCTTCTGGCTTCGGGATTCTTCCTGCTGGAGGAACGATCTCCGGATATAGCGTCGGTAGAACGCGCATTTCGGGAAAATCGCATCAAAATGGCCGTGGTATTCCCGCAAGGTGTACAGGAAAATTTTTTTCGCGACGGCAACGCACAAATACAGCTTATCGCAGATGCCAGCGAACCGAATACCGCCACCACCCTGGTCAATCATGCACAGGCGATTATTATGGACTACGCACAGCAAAAAACAAGGGGAGACAGCCCCCCTCCCGGTATCCAAACCGAAATCCGGATGCAGTACAACCTGGAAATGAAAAGTGCTTACCTGTTTGTACCAGGGGTAATGACCATCGTACTCATGCTCATCTGCGCAATGATGACCTCCATCGCCATTACCCGGGAAAAAGAACGGGGTACCATGGAACTGCTGCTGGTGTCCCCGGTAAAGCCTGCCTTTCTCATCCTCGGGAAGGTGACCCCTTATTTTATCCTCGGCATGATTATCGCAGCCGTAACCCTATTGCTCGGCTTCTTCGTATTCGATGTTCCGGTGCGCGGAAGCACCGGGCTCCTTAGCGCCATAACAGTTTTGTTTGTCCTCACTTCCCTGGGCCTCGGCATTTTCATTTCTACCCGCACCGATAGCCAGATGGTGGCTATGATGCTTTCCATGGTTGTGCTGATGCTCCCCGGAATTCTGCTGTCCGGCTTTCTTTTCCCGGTGGAGTCCATGCCGGCAGCGCTGCAATTCCTCAGCCAGGCCATTCCGGCAAGATGGTACCTGAGTGCCCTGAAATCCGTCATGCTGAAAGGAACGGGAATCGAAACGATCTGGAAGGAAGCCCTGATCCTCGCGGGAATGTGCATCTTCATACTCTACCTCGGCATAAAAAATTTCAAGATCAGACTAAGTTAACCATGTGGGTAATTTATTTTATTGTGCGTAAAGAATTTAGGCAGATCTTCCGGCACCGGGTATTGTTGCCCATGATTTTCATGATGCCCGTAGTCCAACTGCTGATACTATCCAACGCTGCTGACTACGAAGTCCGCAACATTTACCTGCATATTGCCGATGCTGATTGTTCGACAACTTCCCTTCGGCTGATCGGCAAATTTGCAGCATCGGATCACTTTGAGCTGGTGGGGCGTTCTTTTTCTGCTGTCGGGGGTAATGCCAACCTGGAAAGCGGTCGGGCAGATATGGTCCTGGAGATCCCCTCCGGCTTTGAGCGCGAGCTGCTCCGGGAAGGCAGCAGCACCCTGCTGCTGAACGTGAATGCCATCAATGCGACCAAAGCAGGGGTGGGCAGCGGATATGCAAAGGCCATCATCCGGGACTTCAACGACCAACTGATTGCCGGGGTAAAGGGGATGCAAAACCCTTCCCGCCAGTTCGACCTGCGCCCCATCTTCTGGTATAATCCGGAGCTCAATTACAAGGCCTTTATGGTGCCCGGTATTCTGGTCATGCTCGTGACGTTGGTCGGTATGTTTTTATCCGGGCTGAACATCGTCAGGGAAAAAGAGGTAGGTACGATTGAGCAGATCAACGTCACCCCGATCCGCAAGCGGTATTTTATCGCGGGAAAGCTCTTGCCCTTCTGGATTATTGCCCTGGCAGAGCTCGCCATCGGATTAGTATTTGGAAGGCTGGTTTTCCATATCCCGATAGAGGGAAGCCTTGCTGTGGTATTTGGTTTTGCCGGCCTGTACCTCGTTGCCGTATTGGGGATTGGGCTACTTGTCTCTACCATTTCCGAGACCCAGCAGCAAGCCATGTTTATAGCGTATTTTATTATGGTCATATTCATCCTGATGAGCGGGTTATTTACCCCCATAGAAAGTATGCCCGGGTGGGCCCGGGTGATAACCTGGTTTAACCCCATCGCCTATTTCGTGGAAGTCATGCGGATGGTAATGCTCAAAGGCAGTGGATGGTATGAGATCCGGTGGCATTGTGCCGCTATTGCAGGTATCGCCCTGGCCGTCAATGGACTGGCCGTTTTGAATTACCGGAAAAGAAGTGCTTGACCCAATAGACTTGTTGGGGTAGTGTGAAAAGATAATGCTTCACGACCGACGGAACATTATATTTCTCAAATGTGCCTCAAAAAACAATTTTGCACCGGCTTGCAGTAATAAGACTTTTTACACAACCCCAACAAGTCAGGTAAACGAATCAAAAAAAAGCTAACTTTACCGTAACTTTGTTGAAACAAAATTGTCGCGGCTAAAAATGGCTCATTTTTCTGCCGCACTGCCCTGTCGCAACAATCCCTGTATTGTACCAAAAATTAAACCTCCTAACCTGCGGGCATCACAGCAACATCAAGATCAATTCGACCCATTTCAATCTCATGAAATTATATGCCTACGGATTATTTACCTTATAATGAAAAATACGTAGCCAGGAATACCACCCGCTTGATATTTCTGGTTTTTGAACTGGCGCTCGCACTTTTTTCCTGGCTTTGGGCAGCCTACCTGCTGCATGGCCTGAATGACGACGCTACACGGAATTTTCTGGTCGCCCTCCCCACCCTTGTGTTGATGGCCCTGCGTTTGTCCGCCTTCCTGTTTTTCAAAACTGCAAACCTGATCATCCGCTACATCGGTGAAAAGGACTATAAGACCGTATTTGTCGCTATTTCTTCCTCCTCCCTGACGTTTGCCCTGATTTACGGGATTTTTTTTCTGAATACCCAAAGTTCCCGGGGTATGGCGGTAATCCTCGTGGATTATTTTTTCATGCTCACCTTTTACGTAGGGTTCCGCATTGGACTGCGCCTGCTGTACGACTGGCTAAAACGCCCAAAAGACGGGGCTGTCCATGTCGCGATCTTTGGTGCAGGAGAAATGGG
>JBEIGB010000135.1:0-7882 GCA_040382095.1 Lewinellaceae bacterium | reverse complement strand
TTGATACCCTTACAAGCCTCCAGCACCGCTGCATAATCGCGGATATCCCCTTCGACGAGCTCAAAGCGGGGATGGCCGAGCAAATGGGCCAGGTTCCCGCGGCTCCCCGTGGAGAAGTTATCGAATACCCGCACCAACTGCACCCGGGCGTCTGCGACCAGGGCATCTGCTACATGAGAGCCGATGAATCCGGCGCCGCCGGTGAGGAGGATGTGCATAAGCGGATTAGAACCAGTCATTGAAGCGCTTGGCGCGGCTTATCAGGGCTTCCTGTTTTTCCTTATAAAATTTGGCTTCCCATCCTGCCAGCCACTCATGAAACTCACGGAATGATTTTTTTTCGATAAAAAAAGCCGAAAGCTTTGCAAACCAATACACGGCCAGATATCTGTCACACATCCAAAGTAGCATGCTCCATGGCAACCCCCGAAACTTAAACAATTTCAATAGTAATTGTCGGGTGTGCAGGGACGAATCCCCTGTTTTTTCAACAAGCGAACTGCGTATGATCGCACGAAAGTGACCTGTGAAGCCAGAAGTCCTATGGCTTACAAATGCCTTTCCTGCCAAATGGGTTCCTGTATGTTGATCAAAAGTCGCTGCTGCAATCAGCAAGCCCTCCAGGCTGGTCAACCAATATCGCTTGCTGGTGACATTCAGATTAGGAACCAGGTTGTCGCCAATTGCTTTATCCAGGAGGTAAACCTTTTGATCCCGCCGATCATGAATGGCGAGAAAGCCTGTTAAAGTCTGCGGCCATACGATAGACTCCACCAAAGGTCGAAGCTGGCGGCTTTCTATTGCGCGAACAGCTGCTTTACAGTCAATCACAGCAGCCCATGCGTTGCCATATTCATAGAATAACTCAAAAGCCTTCGTATAGGGCACATACCCTGTGCCGGAACGCAACGTCCCGTTCCAGAACGACTGGATAATTGCGGATGGCTTATCATAAGATTGTAGGATGCCCAGAATTTCCTTCAGGCTTTCCCCAAAAACAAGATCGTCATCGCCGAGGAACATAAAATATGGCGTTTCACAGCGATAGAACAAGGAGACCAGGTTTTTGCTGGCCCCAATATTCTTTTCGTTCCGAAAATACCTGATATCAATAGCCGGGTTTCGGGCGTCCAGGATTTGATGGCAAAATTCAAGTGTTCCGTCATCTGAACAATTATCGGAAACCAGCACGTTAATTTGACCGGCAAAAGGTTCGAGTGTAGATAAGAGTTCCGGCAGCATTTGCTGCAGGCTCGCCAATCGGTTATACGTAGGAATCCCAATAGACAGTATTTTCTCCACAACAGTCCTGTTCTTGATTTAAGCGCCTGTCGGTGGCTGTACAATGCCCCCCATTTGGTTTAAAGTTGACTGGGATCCGACCGCCCCGCACACATTGGCACTTAGTGCAACGGGTGTAACGCGGCATGCTATCGTAGGATTCATCGCTTTTGCCTCAAGCATCCACGATCCGAATCCTCCGTCATACAGATGATCTTCCAGGGTGAAGACTTCCGTAAAACGCTGTAATTGTTCGGCCTGGAGCGATTTTTCTTCCAGCGACCAGACCGGAAGCGTATAAACACCGCAATCGCGGTAATCGGGGTGGTTTATCCATTCCATAGCCAGGGCGAGTCCGGCACCGGTTGCGAGGATTATTCTTTTGCCCTCGCCTTTTTTTACGGGTAGCCAGCGGCCTGGCTGTATGTCGGGCGGCTCAGGGTGAAAATTTGGTTCGCCGGCTTTGCCGATGCGTAGATAAGAAGGTCCGGGATGCCCGACAAGGTAGCGTACACAGGCGCGTACCTCCATTGGGTCTCCGGGGGCTGCGATGCGCATATTGGGCATTCCCCTCATCAGGGCATAATCCTGTACTGCATGGTGGGAATATCCGAGGGCTCCGTAAGCAAGCCCCCCACCTACGGCGACTACCGTTACCGGTAAATTATGGTAGGCCACATCGTTCCGGATGAATTCTGCACATCTGAACGTTGGAAAGTTTGCAATGGAATAGGTAAAAACATGATACCCCTCTGAAGCCATACCTGCGGCAAGCCCCGTCATATTTTGCTCTGCGACTCCTGCATTGATAAAGCGATCGGGAAATGCCTCTGCGAAGGGCTCTACAACAGAGTACCCCAAATCGCCTACGATTAAGAAAATGCGCGGATTCTGCCGTGCTAAAGATACCAGTTCGGCAATAAAAGCATTACGCATATCCTAATTCTTTGAGTGCTTCGTCAAGTTGTGCTGCGGAAGGCGATTTATAGTGCCATTCAATTCTGTTTTCCATGAATCGCACGCCTTTTCCTTTTATCGTATGTGCGATCAGTACTGAAGGTTTGCCGGGCACCCACGGCGCCTGGTTAAGTAATTGCGAAAGTGTCCCGTGGTCATGGCCATCAGCTTCCCTGACCGCCCAGCCAAATGCAGCGAACTTATCGGCCAGCGGTTCCAGGCGAAGCGTTGCTTCGACTGTAGTAAGGCTCTGCATTTTGTTGTAGTCAATAATCGCCACGAGATTATCGAGTCCATGGTGTGCGGCAAACATAAAAGCCTCCCAATTAGAACCCTCGTTTAGCTCGCCATCGCTCATCAATACGAAAGTCCGCCAGGGCAGCTTGCGTTTCTTTGCAGCCAGGGCTTTACCTGTGCCAAATGGCAAGCCATGCCCGAGCGATCCGGTGGAAAATTCGACCCCGGGGACGTAGTGGCTGATGTGGTTCATCAGCACGGAATGATCTTTTCCATAATTCACCAGATCTTCGTGCGGAAAGAAACCACATTCCGCCAATGCCGCGTAGATGGCCGTACAGGCATGCCCCTTACTGAGGATAAAACGGTCCCGCTCATCCCATTCCGGGTTCCTGGGGTCGAATCGCATAACGTCGCCGTATAGCGTGGCGACGATATCACAGATGGATAGCGCAGAAGCTACGTGTGATGCTGATGCCCGATTTACCATTTGCAATACCGACACGCGGATATTCCGGGCCAGGGAAGCCAGATTCTTCGTTAGTTCGCCCATTGTAAGGTTTCTATCGTTTCGATTACACCGGCATGGCTTTTTCCATGAAGAAAAGCGCAGTTGATTTTCCGGGTATCTTTCCGTTTCTCCGCAATCACGATTAGCGTTTTTCCCTGAAGAAGGATTCGATGACCGTGCCGATAAAATCCAGGTGGGCTTCGTCAAGACCAGGGTATATACCCAGCCAAAACGTCTGGCGCATTGCAATATCGGTATTATCGAGGCTTCCGCTGATCCGGAAATTCCGGCCCTGCATATAGGGTTGCTTGGTTACATTGCCTGCAAAAAGCAACCGGGTCCCAATCTTATGCTGGTTCAGAAAATCGAGTAAATCTTCGCGTTTGTGTCCTGTACCTTCTTTTAGCACCACCGGAAATCCAAACCAGGAAGGATTGGTATTAGGGGTGGGCTCGGGCAATTCCAGGAAAGCTGAGCAGTGCTGCAGACGTTTTTTAAGATAATTAAAATTGGCCCGGCGCTTTTCGATGAATTCCTCGAGCCTATCCATCTGCGCCAGTGCGCACGCCGCCTGCATATCCGTGATTTTGAGGTTATAGCCCAGATGGCTATAGGTATATTTATGATCGTACCCATCCGGAAGATCCCCTCCCAGTTTTTCCTTGGTCCAACAAAAACGGCTCCCGCAGGTATTGTCTTTTCCCGGAGCACAAAAGCAATCCCGTCCCCAATCGCGGAATGATTCAGCAATTATTTTGAGCTGGCCATTATTCGTAAATACTGCCCCGCCTTCTCCCATAGTAATATGGTGTGCAGGATAAAAACTTACTGTTGCAATATCCCCGAAGGTACCAACCATTTTTCCATTATAGCTTGAGCCCAAAGCATCACAGCAATCCTCAACGAGCCAAAGATTATATTTCCTGCACAATTCGGTTACTTTTTCGAGGTCGAAGGGGTTGCCAAGGCTGTGGGCCAGCATTATAGCCTTCGTTTTGGGGCTTATGGCCGCCTCGATTAAATCTGCGCGGATATTATGCGTCGCAAGATCAATATCTACGAATACCGGGATTGCACCAAACTGAACGATGGGATTAATGGTAGTTGGAAATCCTGCGGCGACCCCAATCACTTCATCGCCGGGCTTGATTGCGCGATCCCCCAGCTTGGGGCTAGTCAAAGCCGAGAAAGCGACAAGGTTGGCAGAGGATCCGGAATTTACTGTCAATGCAAATTTTACCCCTAAAAATCTTGCCAGCCTTTTTTCAAAGAGGGTGTTGAAACGCCCCGTAGTCAGCCATCCATCCAGGGATGCCTCAACCATATTCTGAAGCTCTTTTACCCCAATCACCCTTCCTGAGACCTGTACGGGTGTTTCACCCGGCAGAAAAGGTTTTTGTAAAAAAGCAAGATCCGCATATTCTTTTACAAGCCGGAGGATTTCATCCCTTATCACATCGGGTGTCCTCGTAATTACCTCATCCCTGGTGTTCATATTTTTTCTGTTATTCTGCTTGCAGCAGCATCGGCGATATATCGCTTTATCTGCTGACGACATTTTTCCTGCACGTTATCCCTGTTCAACCAGCACCTCTGCCAATCTGTAATATTCTCCAAAGCCCTTTCCAGATTCCATACAGGCGCCCATCCCAAACGGGACACAGCTTTTGAAATATCCAGTCTTAATAACCCGGCTTCATGAAGTTGTTTTTCTGAATCCAACCTCCAGCTTGCTTCAGGCCCCCACAGGCGTGCCATTTGTTCGACAATCCACTCTACAGGCCTGGCATCTGCTGAATCGGGCCCAAAATTCCAGGCCCCGGCATATTCCCGCCCCTCCTTAAATAAGCGTTCTCCAAGGATTAAATACCCGGAAATCGGCTCCAAAACGTGCTGCCATGGTCGGATCGCCTTCGGGTTGCGAATAATAACAGGCTCCTTTTTTCCAAATGAACGAAGGATATCCGGAATCAATCGGTCTTCAGACCAATCACCACCTCCTACGACGTTGCCGGCACGAGCGGAAGCTAAAGAAATACCGGAGTCATTGAAATAAGAATGTCGGTAAGCATCCGTGATCAGCTCTGAACAGGCCTTGCTGCTGCTATAGGGATCGTAGCCTCCCAGACGGTCATTTTCACGGTAACCCCAGAGCCATTCCTTATTCTCGTAGCATTTATCCGTCGTTATGTTGACCACAGCCCTTACCGTTGATACCTGCCTTGCGGCCTCAAGCACGTGTACAGTTCCCATGACGTTGGTCGAATAGGTTTCGACCGGGTGCCGGTATGAGTAGCGCACCAACGGCTGGGCTGCCATGTGAAATAAGATTTCGGGTCGTGCCTCAGCGACGGTCTTATAAACAGTCGGATAATCCCGGATATCCTCCAGGGTACTGACCATTCCCTCTGCGATATTTGCTTCATAGAAGAGCGCAGGTTCGGCCGAAGGGGGAAGTGCCAATCCAAATACTTCAGCTCCCAAAGACTGTAGCCATAAGCTCAACCAGCTGCCTTTGAAGCCAGTGTGACCCGTTATCAACACCCGCTTGTTTTGCCAGAACGCCGCATCTACCATAACCGTTCCGCTACCATATTTTCCAGGGGGCCCGACCGCTGGCCCAAAGTTCTTCCAAATATTGTTTATCCCTCAGGGTATCCATCGGCTGCCAGAACCCATCGTGGTGAAAAGCCATCAGCTCGCCATCTAAAGCCAGCCGCATGAGTGGCTCCTGCTCCCAGATCGTCTGATCGCCTCCCAGATAGTCCAGTACGTTTGGAGACAATACGAAAAAGCCGCCATTGATAACTGCTCCATCCCCTTGCGGCTTTTCCTTAAAGTTCAAAACGCGGTTATCGCTTACCTCCAGGGCACCGAAACGCCCCGGTGGGTAGGTCGAGGTGAGCGTCGCAGATTTCCGGTGGTGTTTGTGGAAGGCAATTGACGCGCTGATATCCACATCGCTCAATCCGTCCCCATAAGTTAAGCAGAAAGTCTCGTCATGGCGTATGTAATCCGCCACACGGTTCAGCCTGCCGCCGGTCATTGTTTGTTCCCCGGTATCTACTACCGTTACTTTCCATGGCTCCGTCCGCTTTTCGTGGATAATCATGCTGTTCGACTGCATATCGAACGTAATGTCGGAAGTATGTAAAAAGTAGTTAGCAAAATATTCTTTGATGATGTACCCTTTGTACCCACAGCAGATGATGAAATCGTTGATGCCGTGATGGGAATATATTTTCATGATATGCCAAAGAATGGGCTTTCCCCCAATTTCTACCATTGGCTTGGGCCTTGTTGTAGTCTCTTCACTTAAGCGGGTTCCGAGTCCCCCGGCGAGTATTACTGCTTTCATTGCTATATACTATTAAACTGCGCAGTATCCTCTGCCTCAAAGCCGCCAGCACAATATCCCTCCCTCCAGGTGTTTATACATGGACTTGATATCGAAGAGGATAGGGGATGCCGGCATGAGGCTATGAAAATAATCGGCGTCGAGGTTTTTGTACGCATCGTGGGCGACCGCCACAACGACGGCGTCGTAAGGGCCGCTGGGGGAATCTATCAGGGTCAGTTTATATTCGTGGGCGACCTCGTTGGGAGAGGCGTAGGGGTCAACGATGTGGACGTTGATGGAGTAATCCATAATCTCGTGGGCGAGGTCGGCCACTTTAGAATTGCGGATATCCGCGACATTTTCTTTAAACGTGATGCCCATGATCAGAACTTTGCACTGGCTGGGATTTTTGCCCTGCTGGATGAGCAATTGCGCCAGGCGTTTGGCGATATAGCCGGGCATGGAGTTGTTTATCCTCCGCCCGCTGAGGATGACTTCCGGGGCAAAGCCGTATTGCTGGGCTTTATAGGTCAGGTAATAGGGGTCCACACCGATGCAATGGCCACCGACAAGGCCGGGGTGAAAGCGTAGGAAGTTCCACTTGGTAGCGGCTGCGGCGAGGACTTCGTCGGTATCAATGCCCATTTTGTCGAAGATGACCGCGAGCTCGTTCATTAGTGCGATGTTAATATCGCGCTGTGTATTTTCAATAACTTTAGCTGCTTCGGCTACTTTAATACTGGAGGCTTTATAGATACCCGCAGTGATAATTTGCCCATAGACCTGTGCGATTGTTTCGAGGGAAGCCGCATCCGATCCTGCAACGATTTTCGTGATCCGGGTGAGGGTGCGCTCTTTGTCGCCGGGGTTGATGCGCTCCGGGGAGTACCCTACGGAGAAGTCTTCGCCGAATTTCAGCCCGGAAAGCGCTTCGAGTACAGGTACACAGTCTTCTTCTGTGCAGCCCGGGTACACTGTAGATTCATACACGACGATATCCCCTTTTTTCAGGGCCCGCCCTACGGCACGGGAGGCGCTCAGTACCGGACCAAGGTCGGGGACGTTGTGCTCATCCACCGGGGTAGGTACTGCGACGACGTAAAAATTTGCGGCTTTCAGGTCCTCTTCGTCACAGGAAAAAACGATGTCCGACCCCACAAAAGCTTCAGGTTCGAGTTCAGAAGAGGGGTCTATGCCCTTCCGCATCAATTCTACCCGCCCGGCATTGATATCATATCCCAGGACGCGGTAATGGCGTCCGAACTCCAGTGCGATGGGCAGGCCTACATAACCAAGGCCAATAACGGCAAGTGTATTTTGTTTGGCAAGTAAAGCGCTGTACATTTTGTGTCTGCTATTAAATTTGTCCGGTTTGTCCCGCGGGGCTGTCACCGGCAGATATCCTGCCGCCTTCAGCAGTAAAATTGAATTTTTCAGAGCTGCGTTTTCGACGATTTTGCTTCTCAAAATCGTCGAAAACGCAGCTTTAAAGGTATTATGGGTTGTGTAAAAAGTATTTTGCCGCCTACGGCGGCAAAATTAATATTTTTTAGAGC
>JBEIGB010000134.1:0-8041 GCA_040382095.1 Lewinellaceae bacterium | reverse complement strand
GTTTTTTTAGCTGACCGCTAACTCTTAAATATACGCAACTTCTGTCGTACTTTTTGTATTGTGGATGCCAACAATACAAAAAGTACGACAATACCCTACTCGTTTTTCAGGTTCAAATTGTCGAACGGACTTTTGATATTTTCCAGCGTTCGGTTGCTGACGTGTATGTAGCGGAGTGTCGGTTTGATGTCGTTGTGCCCCAGGAGTTCTTGGATGAGTTTGGGGTCTGTCCCCGCCTCGTGAAGGTGTGTGGCGAGCTGTGCCTCAGTTCGGATCGTGTTCGGACTGTACGCCTTCAGCTGCAAGGTTGACACGAACGCCGTCAGAGCCAGTTGATTGACCGACCCTTTGCCCGACAAAACAGCATCCGAAACCGCTGCTTGGCTTTCCAAGCCAAACATCTTCCGGTAGGATGCCGTATCCAAAACATAACAAGCCTTTTGGGATTGGCTCCATCTAGCACCGGTCAACTTTTTAGTTTCTTCAATAAGTGCCCGGTCGTACTCAAAACGAATGTAGATGACTGCCTGGCCCTTGTGGGTACCCAAACTATATGAGACCTGTTTGTTGTTTTGCAGTACCATGACATCTTTCGTTTCGATTTTGAGAATGACTCATCGCTATAAAGTTAGTGAAACAATGCGCAACCTGACCAGTATTTCTGTATCGTTGAGACTAAATGCGATTATTGAAGGTGGAAAGTACCGGGGTCAAATAATCGAAGTGTTTGTTTTTTGTTGCCCCCCTTAGGTAGGGAATCTTACTGTTTTACAAAAGTAAAAGTAAGAAAATAATGTAATTGCCAAATTTTTTTAACGTTTCTTTGCGTATTGAGTATTTATCCAAATAACCCTACCACCGCCTTCCCCGCTTCCCGCCTCCTGACCTGGTACAACTTCCTGGGCAGATACGGCTTCCCATGTTTTTTCCCATGGTACTCCTGGCGGCAGGAGGTGTTGCAAAATCGCTGCCAGGAGGTACGGGGAGTGAAGGGAGTGATACAGGAAACGCAAATGCGGGCGGTTGTCTTTTCTCCCGCACCGGATGCCGTTGGGGTGGCGTCCACTTGAATGGTACCAGGAGAGCTAACGACTTTGGGCCTTTCCTCATCCTGTTCCTTTACAGGCAAATCCATTGTCTCCAAAGGGACTTTGTTGCGCCACCAGCGCTGCAAGGCCTCGCCAAAGCGGAAAGACAAGGTTGGAGCCAAGCCAGGCTCAAAGTCAAACTTTCCGATCCAGGCGGTTTCTTCCATACCAGAGCCTTTGCGGTGTGCTTCCTCGATGCCGATACCAAAAATCAAAATGCCGAGGGCGATCACGGTAAACCAAGCGAGCCCGCCGCCGTAACGGGCAGCCTTTTTTCCTGCCTTGGCAGATTCCAGGGCGTTCTTTTCCTCAAGACTGGCGAGCTGGCGTTCAGCTTTTTCGCGGGTAGTGGAAATAAGGGTATTCCACAGCCCGATTTTGGGCAAGACGGGCTTTCTCCTGGGCTTCCAGTCTGCGGGAGTTGCTTTGCAAGCAGATTTTGGTGATCTTCTTAAAGTTTTGGAGAAACTTGGTCGCCGTGTTGTACGCACACCCCGTTTCGGTTTTCAGGTAAAGACTGAATTTACTAATCATATAACGGTCAACCGATTTTACCGGGACATCATGTGCTTTGTATTCTTTTTTGAGGAATTTTTGGAAATGTGCCTTACAGGTATTCAACTTCTGACAAGTCGCATGGGTGGTCTCTTTACCGATCAGTTGCCGCATGGAGTGGATATGCTCTTCGAATACTTCAACGATCATCCGAGCACTGGATGTTTTGATACCCAGAACGGCATCGCGAAGCATCTCAGGCGTAATCAGGTCGTGTGTAACCAACAAGTCGTTGTATTTCTGTCGGGTGCGCTGTACAACGGCATCAAGGTAATCATTAAAAATTTTGGCCTCCTGGGAACGTCCGGCCATACGGCCTTTATCGGTGTTCCAGGCCTCAGGGGGTACCGACCGCTTTAAGTTGACGACGGCACGCTCGCCGTTGATATTGATTTTCATCAAAACGGGTGCTTCGCCATTCTTTTTGAGCTTGGTTTTGCTCGGATAGAAGAGCAGGGAGTAACTGGTTTTTTTCTGAGTCGTCATAAGGCACAATAGTTGAAATTGAGCCCTCCATTTCGTTTGAATCCGAGTGCAAATGTACGGTTAAGACCCCAGAAAAACCAAATGTAAGATGTTGAATTTCAGTACAATTATGTGCAATTTTGTCCAGTTGCTTGGTTTCTTTTTTAGCCCTTTTAAAAAAGGAAACCAGGAGAGAAACCAAGCTTTTGTACTTTTTTGGATCTTGGCGGACAACTTTTGTTCAAATTTGGACTGAAAATCAGTCTTTTGCACATTTTTGTACTGCTTTGTACAGGTATTCAGCGGAGGAGGAGGGATTCGAACCCCCGGTACGCTCATCACGTACGTCTGTTTTCAAGACAGGTGCAATCAACCGCTCTGCCACTCCTCCGTATTTTGCGGGGCAAAGATACTTTTTTTTGAAAAATTACAAAACATCAATAGCTTTGAAATGATTTTTTTAGACTTTTCCTCCCGGTTTGATTATCCGCAATGGGTGAGGGCGTGCAGCCTTGTATTTTTCGGTTACCTTAATAGCTTATAATGAAAAAAACACAGTATGGCGGGGTTAAGTTCCAGTCAGTAGATCAATACCATGCGGCTTTCACTCCGGAAGTTCGCGCCCTCCTCGACAAAATCAGGCAGATTATCCGCGCAGTGGCTCCGGAGGCTACTGAAAAGATAAGTTATAATATTCCAACTTTTACCCTGGGTAAGCCTTTGGTACATTACGGTGCCTATCCTAAACATATCGGATTCTATCCTACACCAGCTGCTATCGAGGCGTTTGCGGCTGAACTTTCTGCCTTCTCCACGTCAAAAGGTGCAATTCAATTCCGCCTGGATCAACCGGTACCTTTCGATTTGATTGAAAATATGGTGCGCTTTAGAAAAAAGTCCTTATGTCCAGAGTCCTAGTATTCCTGTTTCTGGGGTTTTCCTGTTTTGAGCTCGCAGCCCAGTCCCGCCCGAATATCATCCTTTTTCTGGTGGACGACCTGGGTTGGATGGATACCTCCGTTCCTTTCGGAGATAGCAGCGGCCTTCGTTTCTCTACACCTAACCTGCAACGTCTCGCACAGACGGGCACACGGTTTCGCCAGGCGTACGCTACGCCGGTGTGTACGCCTACCCGAATCAGCCTAATGACGGGGATGAACGCGGCACAGCACGGTACGACCAACTGGACTTCTCCCCAGCGGGATACGCCGAGCGACGCGCCGGATAATCAATTCGCCCCGGCCAACTGGCGCTATAATGGACTGAGCCCGCTGCCGGGCGTCCCGGCATCAGTTTATGCCACCCCTTTGCCCCAGTTGCTCCTGGATGCCGGCTATTATACGATTCATGTAGGCAAAGCGCACTGGGGCCCCATGGGTACACCAGGGGCCAGTCCTTACAACCTCGGGTTTATGGTGAATATTTCGGGGCACTCGGCAGGCCACCCACAGAGCTTTCTGGGAATGGAAAATTTCGGTAATTTACCGGGCAAGGCGACGGCACAGGCAGTGCCCGACCTGGAGGAATACTACGGTACAGATATTTTTCTCACCGAGGCACACACCCTGGAAGCACTGAAGGCCCTGCAGACGCCCATTGCGCGCCGGCAACCTTTCTTTTTGCATCTTTCCCACTACGCAGTCCATGTTCCTTTTGATGCAGACAGCCGTTTTGTACAAAAGTTCCTGGATGCGGGTATGGATCCCGCCGAGGCGCGCTATGCGGCCTTAATCGAGGGAATGGATAAAAGCCTTGGCGATCTGATGGATTTTTTGGAAAAAGAAGGCATTGCAGACGAAACTATCCTTTTGTTCCTAAGCGATAACGGAGGACTAAGCCTGTCTCCACCGCGCAAAGCTCCTGCATACTCCCATAATCTGCCCCTGCGCGCGGGTAAAGGCTCCCTGTATGAAGGGGGTATCCGCATTCCGATGGTAGTCCGATGGCCTGGGGTCACCCGCCCGGGTACATCCAGTGATTACTGCCTGATTGCTGAAGATTTTTTTCCTACTTTACTGGAAATGGCACGCTTGCGGAAAGTCCAGACGGTCCAGACCGTGACCGGAATCAGTTTTGTGCCTGCGCTCAAAAATCCACAGCTCCTGAATCCAGAACGGGTGCTGCTCTGGCATTATCCCAATAAATGGATAAACACCGACGGCCCTGCGATCAATTATCATAGTGCCTTGCGGCGTGGGGACTGGAAGCTGATCCGCAACCTGCGCAATGGGCAGAATATGCTCTACAACCTGCGCCAGGATCCCGGCGAACAAGCGGAATGCGCGGCGCGCTTTCCGGAAATCACCAGGGAGCTCGCCAATCTGCTCGATAGCAAATTGGCGAGCTGGAAGGCACCAATGCCTGTTCCAAAATAGGACCCCGCGTCGGAATGGGGCCTATCGCACGACCTCCAGCATCCTTGCCTGGATACCGTGTGCGGCTTTCAGTGTCGCCCATTCCTGGTAAAATGGATACAGCTCAGGTGCTTTTTGGCGCACCATCCGGGCCGTACGGGCTTCCGGATCGGCCTGACCGGATATTTCCATCAGGATTTCTTCCAGCGGGTTGATTACGGCAGGATAATTGACAAGGCGGTATGATTTTAGGCGTGCGAGCTTGGCAGCAGAAGCTACCGCCTGGTCTATACCGCCAATGCGATCTACAAGGCCTATTGCTAAAGCGTCAGAGCCACTCCAGACCCTGCCCTGGGCAATGGCATTTACGGAATCGCGACTCATTTTCCTGCCTTTAGCGACGTGTGCGAGGAATACTTCATACATTTCCTCGGTGGAGGCCTGGAGCTTCCGCGCCTCTTCCGGCGACTGGCTGAAAATCAGGTTTAGTCCAGCGGCATAAGGGCCAGTATTGACGGAATCGAAGGTGATGCCGATATTTTTGCTGATGGCTTTTTCAAGGCTCGGAACAATGCGGAATACACCGATGGATCCGGTGAGGGTATTGGGCTCTGCAAAGATGCTGTCGGCCTGGCAGGCGATGTAGTACCCACCGGAGGCCGCGTAATCCCCCATAGACACCACGATGGGCTTACCGGCTGATTTGAGCTTGTTGACGGCATGGAGGATATTCTCAGAAGCCAGCGCACTGCCGCCCGGAGAGTTGATCCGCAAAACGACGGCTTTGATTTTATCGTCTTTCAGGATTTTCTCCAAAGCCTTTATATAACGGGCATCGCCGATCGAACCATTGGCACCTTTCCCATCGGCGATATTGCCTTCTGCGAAGACGACGGCAATTTTATTTTTTTCGCGGTAGTCTTTTTTACCCGGGTTGCTTTTGGCGTATTCTTCCAGCGTTACGAGGCCAATATTTTCTTTCTCTTTGAGGCCGAGTTTTTTGCGCATACGCGCCAGTACGTCGTCCCGGAAAGCGACTTCGTCCACAAGGCCGTATTTGACCGCATTTTGCGGGCTGTCGGCGAGGTAGTTGTCCACTGTGTTCCGAAGATTAGCGATATCGAGTTTTCTGGATGTGGCGACATCTTTGAGGAACACCCCATAAACATCGCTGAGGAGTTCTTTGTACTGGAGACGGTTCTCCGCACTGAGTTTGTCGAGGCGGAAAGGCTCGGTCGCACCTTTGAATTTTCCTGCGTAATAAATCTGCATATTGACACCCAGACGGTCAATCATATTTTTGTAGAACGGGATCTGTACGCTATAGCCGCGCACTTCGCAGATGCCGAGGGGGTTGATGAAGATTTCATTGGCTGCAGAGCTGAGATAGTAGTTGTTCTGCAGGTAAAATTTCCCATGGGAGATGATGAACTTTCCGCTTTTTTTGAAATCCTCCAGTGCAGATCGCAGTACGCGGGTAGTGGCGAAGCCGGAGAGCAGCGACATATCGGTTTCCAGGAAAATCCCTTTGATATGGTCGTCCTTTTTTGCACGTCGGAGGGCTTCCACGATATCGGTGAGACCGAGCAGGTCCTCTTCGCTGAATTCGACAAAGGATTGCATATCGGCATTATTGGTCAGCTCGGGGACGGGTTTGTCGAATTTGAGGTGCAGGACGGAGTTGGAGGCTATAGCTTTTGGTTTGCTGCTTTGTCCGGCAAGGGCACCGATTACAAATACTCCGATTAACCCCAGTAGTGCGAGCCCCAGCGCTACGCCGAGACAAGAGGCAAATAACATTTTAAAAAAGTTGTTCATGCAAAGCGCTTTTTTGAAGTTGTTTCCCCCTCTATGGGTAAAAGAAATATCATACAGGCAGGCAAGCGAAATCGGTGTTTTTTTGCTCCGGTAGCCTTTTACTGCTTACCGGGGAGTATTTAGGGTTTAGGTCGTCATCGTTGACATGGTACGCAGTGTTTGTTCGCTTTTCTGCCATTATGCAAAAATAGCTAAATCTCTTCAAGCATCCCTTATTTTTCGATGAACACGCTTTTTGCATGGAATTAGGTTAATTTTGCGCGGAAATTAAAAGCAATGCATAAATCGCCTTCTCCTTTCGTCCTATATGCAGATGCGCAAGGCAGGGTCTTTGAAGACCGCTCCCTCTATGCCTGCGGCCGCAGTGGCTGGTATGTGGATCCGGTACCTGCGGAAGACTGGATTCCGCTACCGGAAGGGGGTACTTTGTATAACCTGCCCGGAAGGGTCCCACTGGGTATTGATGTCCGTACCGGTGAAGTGCGGCCCTGTGAAAAAGGTTTTGCTGTCGCGGCCTTTGTGCCTCCGGCCTATACGGGCTTATACCTCGCTGCCTACGAAAAACTGCCGGATGCGCAGGTGCTGCCGTTATTTTGCTATACTGCAGTAGGATGGCATGACGGCCGCTTTTTCGTGCCCGCTCTGCGCATCGAACGGGATATCCGCCAGGAGGCTGCAGGCTACGATGATCTGTTGATCCGCAGCGGGGTGGGGGCCCTGCGTGCGGCCTATCCGCACAACCGACTGGTAGAGCACCTGGCTTGTAATTGTGCCCTTACCTACACCTGTCCTGCCGCCCGGAATTATTTTCTGGGGCGCTGGGAGTGCCCGGTCCCGGTTTCTCCTGCCTGTAATGCTAATTGTATTGGATGTATCTCGCTGCTTCCGGAGGAGGAACCCATCACCGCCAGTCACGATCGGCTTACCTTCAAACCTACGGCACAGGAAATCGTAGAATACACCGTACCCCATCTCGAATCGGCCCCATTTCCAATCATCAGTTTTGGTCAGGGCTGCGAGGGCGAACCCCTGCTGATGTGGGAGACCATCCGCGAGGCTATCCTCGAAATCCGCAGATTTACAGATAAAGGCAGTATTAACATCAATACGAATGGCAGCAAGCCGGCAGCGGTAGAGGCATTGTGTAAAGCAGGGCTCAACAGCATCCGGGTGAGTACAAATTCCGTCCAGGAGCCCTGGTACACGGCCTACTACCGCCCCAATAACTACGTGTTCGACGATATCGTAGAAAGCCTGCGCATCGTCAACCAATACGGTGGCTGGACGAGTATCAACTATTTTGTTTTCCCCGGTATGACCGATAGCCCCTCCGAATACGAAGCACTTCGCCAGCTCATCCGCCATACCGGCCTCAAAATGATCCAGTGGCGCAACTTCAACATTGACCCCGACTGGTACCTCGGCCGGCTGAATATCGCCGATACGGAAGGGGCTATCGGTATCAAACCGATGATGCAATTGCTCCGCGAAGAATTTCCGAACTTGAAATTCGGTTACTTTAATCCACCTATGGAACGGATTAAAGGGGATTATGAGCGGGATTTTGCCTGGCAAAATCCCACTCAGGCGAAATAGTATTTTGAAGGGACATCGTTTCACCTCATTTTACTTCGCAAAATGAGGTGAAACGATGTCCCTTCAAAATAATTATTGGTGGCGCAAGCGGCCAAAGAATATTTTGGGGTTGCGTAAAAAGCCTCTGTAATATTTTTTCGGAGCCGCGTTTTCAACGATTTTGCT
>JBEIGB010000133.1:0-8149 GCA_040382095.1 Lewinellaceae bacterium | reverse complement strand
TTGATTTTGCGAAGCAAAATCAATGAAAACGGCACTCAAATAAATATCCTGGGGTTGTGTAAAAGGGCCGGAGGCCTTTATTTGGCGGCTGACGCCGCCAAACTTTCTTTCGTCGCCGTAGGCGACGGAATACATTTTACACAACCTCAGGACTTATGAGGTAGCCCCGAAATAGCCGTTGCGCCCGGGATATATTACTTCATGGCAACCAGCGACAAAAGAGGGAAATTGTTTGTAAATTTCGAAATAAAACTGTACATTGTGCCCCAAAGCAATGTTCCCTCTAGGGAAAGTATAATCCACGACACCATGAATGTATATTTACGTATTTCACTCATTTGCCTATCCATCTTTCTGATGGGTACCCTGCGTTTGCCAGGGCAGACGGTCAAGAGGGGCACTCTGGAGGTCTTCCAGGGCACCAGGGGCGAGTATTATTTCGATGCTATCCAGGGGGCGATCAAGCAACAACCGAAAAACGGCAAGTTATGGGTTGATGCCTCGATTCCGGGCGCGGCAAACAAAAAGACTTTCAAGTTGATTTATGAGCCGTCAAAGGATTTTGTCGGTCTCGATACTTTCCGATATACCAGTCTTGTTTGCTTTACTGCGGGCTGTCTGGAAGAGTGGGAAATCCAGGTTAAGGTAAAGACTTCAGAAGTCAATGCCCTTCCGGATTTGTTTTATCTACCCGTCAATGCGCCCGAGACGCCGTTGAATGTGTTGCGCAATGATTCCGGTTCGTCCGGGTCTTTGAGCCTGCGCTCGGTCAGTATGGTAAATAACGGCCAGTCATCCTTGTCTGCCGGAAGTCCTTTCGTCATGTTCAAGCCAAGACCGGGCTTTACCGGCGTGGCTCAGCTTATTTATACGGTTTGTGATCCACTCGGCACCTGCGGCCAGGCATCGGCCAGCGTGGTGGTCGGCCAGGTACAGCCTTTCGGGCAGGATACCCTCCGGATTTTTACGCTGAAGAATGAACCTGTCGATGTTCTGGTCCCCAACGTTTATTTTTTGCTGGAGGAGCCGTCCAGCGGCCGGCTCGACAGTAAGCGAGATATTCCCCGCTATTCTCCCAAAACGGGGTTCGCGGGCAATGATTACATGGTTTTTGTAGGGAACGGGAAGGAACTTACGGTAGAGGTGGTGGTGTTGGACGTCACGAGAAATAAATTTGCTTTCGATGATCAGGGCAATACGATGCCCGGCCGTTTGCTCGAGCTGGATGTACTGGCTAATGATGCTTTCGGGAACGCTACTTCCTGTCTGAAATACAGCCCGCCCCGTTATGGGCGGCTGGTCAGCCAACCTATGCCAAATGGCGTGGTGGTTTATGAGGCACCGCGTGGCTTCATCGGTGTGGACGAGTTCACCTATACGGCCTCCGCGCCCGGGTGTACGGGTACACCGGAAACGGCTACTGTGCGCATTTATGTAAGCAATTTCGAACCAGCAAGGTCAAAGTTCAGGATGAATACCCCCATGAACACTCCCCTGGCCATAGCTTACAATATACCCATCAGCGAATTCAAATTCAACCTCTCCCAGAAGGCACGAAAAGGGGAAATCCTGATGCTGAACGGGCTCGTGGATACGACAATCCGCGGAGCAAAGGTCTTCGGATATAATGCCCTGCTATACGTGCCGAACCCGGGGGCTACCGGAATGGACGAATTTGAAGTGATCTATTGCCTGAAAGGTGTCGGGCCGCAGGAATGCCAGTATCAAAAAAGTGTCAAAATCGAAATTGATATCCTGCCTTTCGCCTCGGATAAAGACCTCTGCTTCGGCGACTGTGTCTGGGCAGGCGATACCAATATGGATGGTGTCGTGAATATGGAAGACCTGCTCCCACTCGGCAGATACATGGGTAGGGTGGGGCTGTCAAGGGAGGCTCCAAACCTGGATATCTGGTTCGGGCAATATGGAAAGGACTGGAAAGATCCTTTCGTCAGCCCGGATGCTGCTAACCTGAAATATGTGGATACCGACGGTAACAGTATTATCACCGCTGATGATACCGTAGCCATAGGCCGTTTCTTTGGACGTACACACTCCCTCGTGCCGGTAAAACTCCCCTATGCGGATTTCGAAATACGCCTGGAAGGAGACCTTTTCTCTGAGCCGGGCAAGCCCGTAAACCTGGAGATTATTCTTGGTGACGAAAAACATCCGGTGACTGATCTGCACGGTTTTACTTTCGACTTTTCCTACAATCCCTTCTTCTTCGATGCGAATGCTTCCTCCGTAGAATTCCTCGGGAATTCCTGGCTGACCTATAATGCTCCCGTGCTGGGCATGGTACGCAACGACGGTAAAGGGATCGTATCCACTGGTTTCACGCGTACCAATGGCGTACCAGCTCATGGATATGGAAAAGTAGGTCGCAGTAAGGTCGTTGTGACAAACGATATCATCGGGGTATCCCCACCGGATTCCGATGGTAATATCCATGTGCCGCTCTACGGTAATGCCGTGGCGACGAATTCAAAGGGCGAAAAATTTGCGGTAAGGGTGAAGCCAACGATCATCACGATCAAAACGCGTCCCGACCTTCCCGGCCTTGGTAAGACCAACCCCGTGAAACGCAGCGGCGATGACCTGCTCCTCTTCCCGAACCCCTCCCGCGAAAATGTAAATTTGTTCAAGCAGGGGCATGACCCCATAGAAAGAATTCAGGTCTTCTCTGTTGCAGGCCAGTTAGTGATGGATTCGGGCAATATTTCCGACCATCAATACGTCATTCCAGTGAAAAACTGGCTGCCCGGTATCTATGTGGCCCGCGTAAAAATTGGCAACGGGGAAGTAGCCACCCGAAAAATCGAAGTAATCCGCTAAAGCGGTGAAGAGTTTTTTTATTCGTGGAATTATCATTGCTTGAGAGTCGCGCATTGCGCGACTTTTTTTTTGCCGGCAGGTCGCCCCACGCAGGCTATTTCAGCTTTAGTAAATCGCCGAGTTCTTCGTAGGGTACGATAAATGCCGTAGTGCCAAACGCATAAGGCGTTACTTCATACGGGGAATAATAGCAGTACAAACCCTCCGCTGTAAGCCCGAAAGCCTGTGGTATTGAAAATGGAAAATACTCACTGAACTCAAACCCTTCTTCAAAGATTTCGCTGCGCGCGTTGCGAAATTGTTTTTCGAGCACAAACTTGACTTGTTCCTCATCCGTGACCAGGTCCTTCCATCCCAGCTTTTTTCCGGTAGCGACATCAAAAGTTGCTACTACACTGGGATGGTTGCCGTGCGCACCCCCTGTAAAGACGTATCCGTTGATTTGTAAAGTCAGATACCTGCCGTCATTGAACAGCACAGTGTCGCTTGATTCCGCAGCCCATTCCCCCAGCGGAGAATCGCCTGCCTCTTCCGACCACGAGGTGTGGCTGCTCAAAAATGTCTTTGCGGCCTCTTCCAGCGAGGTTTTAGCCGCTTCTTTTTCGCTCAGTTCAAAGGAAAGCAACCCAACCAGCAACACATTGCTCCATTCTGCGACATTGCGCTGCAGGGTTTTATTGCCGGACTTGACCACGGGCCAGCTTAGGTTGATTTTAGCACAGGAATTTACCTCCGAGTCCGTGTCCGCACAGTCGCGTCCTGCCATTTTAACGAATGACCGGTGCTCCAGTACGATGGGCTCGGCTGTTTTTTCCGGCGGCATACAGGCGCAAAGCAGAGCCAGCATAGCGGTAAGGGCAAAATAATCTATTGGTTTCATAGCCAAATACTTAAAAAGTGAATAATCGCATTTCTGCGCGTCAACGCTTCCGGGTGATAATCTGAATGACCCCGTTTGCCCCGCGCATACCGTACAGTTGTTGTCCTTCCGCACCTTTAATAACATTGACCGTTTTGATATCGTTGACGTCAACGGCTCCGGCGGCAGCGCTGTAGTCGTTGCCTACCGGCTGCTGGTCAATTACAAAAAGCGGACTGTTGTCGCCGGAAATGGAATTCATTCCCCGGATCATCACATAGACATTGCTGCCCCGCTGCTCGATCTGAAGGCCGGGGATACGGCGCAAATAATCAGATAACGGGATCGTATTATTATTGCCCACCTCGACCTGGTTGGTATTTGCCGGCTCCGGGCGTATCGCATCAGGGTTATTTGTAGCGGGCACCGTCGAGGAGCATGCCGTTAGGAGCGCTAGTGCCAGGCCAAGATATATATGGATAAGCTGCATCGGATAGCTTGTTTTGATGAATAAATTTGTTTGGGTAGGTCGGTACGGTGCCGGGTGGCGATTAGTCCAGGCGTAGAAAAGTCTATTTTACCTCTATTGCTGTCCAATGGTAGCCAGTGTCTGTCTGGGTTTCTTCCTGATAGCCCTGATATACGACAGCCCTGCCTTTGCGTTTTACGACATAAAAGTAATCGCCGCCCCCGGCATACCAGCCCCCGCAGGCATCCAGTGCATCGGAGGGGATACCCATCTCGGAATATCGTTCCCGTTCTATCCTGGCAAGGTTTACGCTGACGGTATCGAGTGCGGTGGCCCCGCCATTTTCGATGAGCAGCGGAACGGATCGTGGGATACCAAGCGCGTCTTCGCCCAGGTATTCGAAGCTTAGGCTAATGCCCGCAACGCTTTCAGGGCCCTGGTTCGTATCTTTTTGCGGAGCATTCTGGCAACTTGCCGCGCATATCAACGTGGCGGCCAGGAGGAGGTTGAAAGGTGTATTCATGTATTAAGGTTTTTCAGTTGATCATCTGTTGCAATAAGGTTTTTTTGGAATTTTTCAAAAGACGGGGCTATTTGTACCAAAGTTTCGAAAGGCTTTGTTGTTTTGTTTCATTGCGGATCAGTAATGTAGGGGGTTATTCCCCTTTCCACTTTATCCGCAACCCGGTGTATAGCTCTCTTCCCCTGGTGGGGCCCCAGACCGAGGAGGTATCGAAAAATGGGCCGAAGGGGTCCTGCCAGGCCAGGATGGGCTGTAATTGGCGGAAGTCGAAAATATTTTCACAGCCTGCATACACCTCAAATTTGCCGAAGTTGAAGGTAAACTGCGCATTGGCCACGGTGTAAGGCCTTGAGAAGTCCGGTCGCCGGTAGAGGGCCGGGTTATTTTGGGTGTTGGGCAGGCGCTGCTGCCCATAGGTATGGATATTCGCGTCGAGATGGAATTTACCGTTTAGTGGCTGGAAGCTGAGGGAAGTCAGCACTTTGTGCCGTGGGTTAAAGGGCAACAACAGTTTATTTTCGCCGTTTTCCCGATAGACATCGAGGAAGCTGTATCCCGTTTTGACCTCCAGGCGTCCGAATAGCTGTACCTGCCCTTCTGCCTGAAACCCGTTACTGACGCTGGTGCCGGTAAAATTCTGGATAATCGCAAGGGTAGGGTCGGTATCATAATCCGGGAAAATCTGGTTCTGAAAGCGGGTGCTGTAAAAATCCGCACTAAAATAACCCGAGAGCTGCTGATTGGCGGTCTCAAATTTTTGGGTAAAATTAATGCCCATATTCAACGCGCTTTCCGGCCGGAGGGGTTCGGCAAAACGGATATCCCTGGAGCTCACCAGCAAACCGATATTTTCGCTGAACAGGTTTACTGTGCGCCAGCCGGTGCCGATATTGGCGCGCACAATCGTCCTCGGGGCAATATCGTATTTCAAAAGGGTACGCGGGGTGATGCGGAAGCCCTCAGGGGAAAGGTGGTCGGCACGGAGCCCCGCAATCCAGGTAACCTTACCATTGAATAGACGCAGGGTATTTTCGGCAAAGAAACCCGGGATTTTTTCCAGGCGCAGGTAGTTGCCCTCATACCGCCTGCCAATTGGTGGCCCGGTAAAGGCGATGTCTTCGTCGAGGTTTAAATAGCGAAAAGAGGCCCCGGTTTTCAGATCGTGGGCGGCATACGTGAATTCGTACTGGATGTTTGCATAAAAATTAGTTTGCCGCGCATCATATCGAACAGTGCCGAAGTAGGAAAGCTGCTCCTGGCGGAAGGCCGAGGCAAAAAAGACGAAATGATGCTGGTCGTTGAGCCGGTAGCCGGTTTTCGTCCAAATTTCCGGTTGCTTTAGCTGTACGCTCTGGCCGTACGCCCTGCTACTCCCTTTGTCCGTGACAGGATCAAAAGATAACTGCCCGCCGATGCGTTGCTCATGGAGGTAGCGCAGGCCGATACGGCTATGCCAGCCCCATTCTTTTTCGTTTCCGTATTTCCACTTGTTGGAGACGGCATAGCGCGTGAGCAGGGGCAGATCCAGGAAAGCATCGCCGTCCCGGTCGGTTTTATTCGCGGGCTGTACCGTGTGTACGGTAGTTAGATTGCTCCACTTGCCTTTTTTGAAGGCATAGTTCGCGTTGAAGTGTTTTTCTGAGAAGCTGTTGATGTAGGCGTTGAGCAGCAGGCGATCCGTTTGATCGGGTTCTTTTGTTTCGACATTAATCTGGCCGCTCAGGCTTTCGAACCCTTGTAAAACGCTGTTGGCACCTTTTGCGACGTAGATATTGTCCACCAGCGTCCCGGGTATGCTGCTGATGCCATAAGTATAGGACAGCCCCTGTATCATCGGCAAGCCATCAATCAGTACCTGGTTATATACCCCTGACAACCCCAGGATGCGCAGTTCTTTGGAGTTGGTGATCACGTTGGTAGTCTGTGGCTGCACGGTGCTTTGGGTTTCGAAGCAACCCGCGAGGTCGCAGCAGGCGGCTTTGGTAAGTTCTGCCTGGGTGATCTGCTCGGTTTTTATGGTCCGGATATCCGATATGATCACACCCTGCCGTTTACCCTTGACGACGACTTCCGACAGGGTTTCGATGGGCTTCAGGCGAAATTCGATCGCACTGGAAATTGTGGTATCGAGGGTATCCGGCGCGTAGCCAACATACCGGGCGATGAGGTATTTATTCGTTGCAGCAGCAGGTGCGGGAATTTTGAATTCGCCCCTTTCACCGGTAATTGCGACAATATTTTCCCCTTGCCAATATACTGTTGCGCCTACGAGCGGCGCTGCTTGTTCATCCAGTACCTTTCCGGTGATACTTTGCCCCGTCAGGTACACCGGCAGCGCGAGCGCAAGTGCGGAAAGAAGCTTTTTAATGAAAGGCGGTATGGGCATCATGCCTTAAAGTTTCACTTTATAAGGGCGGTCGTTAGGGTTTTGGCATCCTGCGGTATTTTCAATTGCCGTATGGATCGCTTTTTCCGATGCCCGGGCGGGATCATAGCGGATTTCAAAAGTAGTAGTTGGTCCTTGTTTCCCTGGTTTACAGACATTTACCCCGGTGACTTTCTCCACATTTGCTGCGATAGACTTGAGGTCCATCGCACAGGTAATCCCTTTGACTTTTATGGTTGTGGTCGCCAGGTTTTGCCCATCTTGCCCGTTGCCCGCCGTTTGGGAGAATGCAGGGACAGATGCCGCGGCCCAGAAGAACAGCGATAGGATAGAAAATTTGATAAAGGCCATGATTTGTGCTTTTTTGGTTTAGGCAAAAATAAGGGATTTTGAGCAATATCGGTAATTGAATAATCCCCTGCCTGCAAACCCTAAGGTATTCCCCGTTTGCTCGACAAAAACAGGCTTGGATAAGCTGTCCAACCGAGCCTGTTGAGCGGCATGGGCATGGTCGGTTTACGTTTATTTCCCGTTAGCAGTATTCTGAACAATAATTCCATTTGGCTATAAGTTCAGATTTAAATAATGATTTGCTCCGCAGCAATGTTCAGGGTAAGCACAACTGAATTAAGCAAACAACAATTTAAAAAAAATAAAATTATGGCAAGTATCAATCCACACATTAATTTTAACGGCAATGCCGAAGAGGCGTTCAACTTTTACAAATCAGTATTTGGCGGAGCGTTTGCAAAAATTATGCGTTTCAAAGATTTAGCAAGTGCTGATTTTCCAGTAACAGAAAATGAAGCAAATAAAATAATGCACATTGCGCTACCAATTGGTAAAAGTATCTTAATGGCTAATGATGTGCCTGAAATACTCGGACGAACAAATGAAAATGAAAACAGAAGCAAAATTGTAATTAGTGCAGAAAGCAAAGAAGAGGCAGACAAATTATTCACAGGTCTTTCGGCAGGTGGAAATATTGAAATGCCAATTTCCGACAGTCCCTGGGGTTCATATTTTGGAATGTTTAGAGACAAATACGGCATTGAATGGATGGTAGATTTTGAC